>JAYTAM010000301.1:0-6727 GCA_043737505.1 Thermoanaerobaculia bacterium | reverse complement strand
TGGACTCGGGGAAGATCGCCCCCGGCGGAGGCGCCGTCTCGACGTTGAGAAACCCGAACAGGCGATCCGAGACCACGATGCCGTCGACCGCCTCTGCCGGATGCGTCGCCCACAGCCCGAGCAGGTCGACCCTTTTCCCGGCCCAGGTGAGGTCGTTCCAGATCGCCGGCACGCGCCGATCCTCGCTGGTGATCGGCTCGCGCGCGCCGGACTGCGGGTGGAAGCGGCTGAAATCGAGGATGCCGTGCTCGACCGGCGAAACGCCGGTGAGCATCGAAGTCCACAGGAGCGGCGAGAGCGCGGGCACCTCGGTCTCGAGCTCGCCCCAGGCAGATGCGGAGCGCAGGCGGGAGAGATTCGGCATCGAGCCTGCCGCCAGGAGCGGCTCGAGCTGCTGCCAGTCCGCGCCGTCGAGCCCGATGAACAGGATCGGCGGCCGCTTCACGGCCCGGGCCGCGAGCTCGCCGATGACCCGCGCACCGGCAGCCGCCCCACCAGAAGAGGGTGGGTCTCCGGCTGGCTTTGTCGGCTCGGCGGGCGTCGCGCCGTTCCCGCTGGGATCTCCGCAAGCGAGAACTCCGGCCAGTGTCGCCATCGAGATTGCGACTCGCCACCGGCGCATCACGATTCGCCAGCCTTCTTTACCGAGCCCTTTCTTGGCAGAGCGTCCGTACCTTCGAGTCCGACTAGGTGCAGCAACACGAGTGCGTTCGTCGTGGACGCGATCCCCTCGCGCAGCTCGTAGTCGAAAGTCATGACTGGACCCTGCGCGCCTTCTTCGATCTTCTCGCGAAAATGGACCAGGTGCAGGCGCTCGGAGAGCTCGGGCACCCGGGCGATCTCGAGATCGTGCGTCGAGACCGCGCCGATCGCGCCGGAGGCGAGCAGGCGGTCGACGATCCGCGCGACGGCCACCCGGCGCTCCTCGCTGTTCGTGCCGCGGAGGATCTCGTCGAGCAGGAAGAGCACGCGAGGACCCTGGGGACTCGACGCCCGCACGACGATCTCCTTCAGGCGCTGGAGCTCGGCGAGAAAAAACGACACCCCCTCGACGAGAGAGTCGTCGATCCGCCCGCTGGTCTCGACAGCGAGAGGCGGCATGCGGAGCGCCGTCGCGCAGACCGGCGCGCCGGCCTGCGCGAGCAGCGCATTGACGCCGATCGCCCGCAGCAGAGTGCTCTTGCCCGACATGTTCGAACCGGTCACCAGCAGCAGACGGCCGCGCGGGCCGATCTCGACATCGTTGCCGACGCGGACAGCGTCCGCCAGCAGCGGGTGACCGAGACTGCGAGCGGTCAGGCGGTCCGCCGCCGAATCGAGTTCGGCGAAGGCCCAGTCTGGATGGTCGCTATGCACCCCCGCGAACGCCGCGAGGACCTCGAATTCGCCTGCGGCCGCGAGCCAGTCGCCGGCGAACCGCCCCGCGCGCCGCTGCCAGGCCGCCACGCGCTGGAGCAGCAGGAGATCCCAGGCGACCAGGGCCTGCAGCAAAGTGTGCACGCTCGAGTGCCTCACGTCCGAGAGCTCGGAGAGGCGATGGAGCCGCCCGAGCTCCGCCGCCGCGTCGAGGCCCGAGCCCGTCAGGCGTTCGCGGATGGACCGCAGAAAAAGCTCAGTAAAGGGATGTGGATCCAGCAGCCTCAGCAGGCTTGCGTAACCCGAGAACGCTCCTTCGCGCGCCGAAAGGAGTGCCATCTCCGCGGTGAGCGGGCGCCGGATCGCCCAGGTCCAGGCGTAGTTCGCCAGGAGTACCAGGAGCCAGAGATGGATCGGCACGAATCCGAGAAGGTAGGCGGCAAAGCTCGAGAGGCTGGCAATCGCCGACGCTCGGCCAAGGAAGAGTAGCCGCGGATGGCGCTCGACCCAGGGAGTGCCGGTGGCCCACTCGACGAATCGGGCCGTCGAGTCGGACGTGGACGCCAGGGGCATCGCGGCAACCTCCACCTCCTGCCGCAGGTCGAGCAACGGTCCGAGTTCGGCGACAGCGCGCTGCCGGGCGACGACCTCCTTTACCGAGCTTTTGTTTTCCGTGAGCCAGTCCGCGAGCGTCTCGCGCCCAGAGGGTGTGGTGACCGCCCCGAGCCACTGCGCGACCGACCCCGGTCCGAAGAGATTCAGATCCCGGGCGGTGGCCGAGGCGGTGGCCGAATCCGGAAAGGGAAGAACCGGCAGATCCGCGAAGCGGCGCTCGAGACGCCGCTGCGCGTTCTCGTTGACGATCCGCCGGGCGGCGAGGGCGCGCTCGCGGCGGATGACCCGTTCGTGCCAGGAGATCAGCCCGCCGAGGAGCGCCGCCCCGAGCACGCAGGCGACCCAGGGGGCCGATCGCCCGGAGCCGAGGCCGGCCACGCCGAAGCCGCCGCCGACGAGAAAGAGCAGGAACGCCCCGAAACGCGCCCAGGAGATCCGCAGAGAAAGGAGCCTCGCCCGCCCCTCCGCATCGGCGGCGGCGCTGGCCCGCTCGCGATAGGTGGTTCGGGCGTCGGTGGTCGAAGAGGTCACCTCCAGACGATAGCGCGACCCCTGGTTCGAGTCTTTTGGCGTCCCGACTGCGTAGACTCCGGGTAAGGCAGGGAGAACCCGATGAGAAAGCTCCTGTTCGTCCTCTTCTATTCGATCCTGGCGGCGATGATCGCCGTCACCGTCACGGCGAGCTTCGAGCGCGGACTGTTCACTGCGTTGGCCGACCTGTGGGGCGACGCCTGGTTCCGCGCCACGCTGCTCGACGCCTACTGTGGGTTCCTCACGTTCTACTGTTGGGTGGCCTATCGCGAGCACTCGTGGATCGGCCGGATCCTCTGGCTTCTCGCCATCCTCTATCTCGGCAACATTGCGATGTCGGTCTACGCGATCGCTTGTCTCTGGGGCCTACCCAGGCAAGCGCCGCTCTGGCACGTGCTCCTGCGTCCCGAGCACCGCGCGGTGCGCCAGCCGGCGTCCGGCTGACGGCCGATGGCAGACGGTCTCGGAGTGGCCCATGCGCGGCCGCCGTGGACCCGGTGGTTGCAGGCAAAGGATCGGTAAAGGAAGGGTTCCTATCGACGCCCGAGTACTCTTCGAGGCGCCGGTCGCGTCGTTTTTCTTTTCTTTTCCTCTACCAGCGCTTTTGTCTTTGCCTTCAAGCGCCGCGCTGTTTCAGGATCCGGTTCGCGCGCCAGACGAGGTAGTGGACGTACAGCCAGAAGTGCCGGAACGCCGGATTCCGGCTCTCTTTGCGGTGATAGCGCAGGTAGATCTGCTGGGCGATCGCGGCCAGCCGGAAGAGGCCGAAGAGCTCGTAGAACGTCCACTCCTCGCCTGAGATCGCCGGCCGCCCGATCCTCTCGCAGTACAGGATCACGACCTCGCGGCGGGTGAGCATGCCGGGCAGATGGGTGGGCTGGCGGCGGAGGGCGCGGAAGAGCGGATCGTCGCCGCTTTCGACCCAGTAGGCGAGGGCGCCGCCGAGATCCATGAGCGGGTCGCCGACCGTCGCCATCTCCCAGTCGAGGATGCCGACGATGCGCGTCGGCTGCTGCCGGTCGAGGACGACGTTGTCGAAGCGGAAGTCGTTGTGGATGACGCAGCTGCCGGCATCCGGAGGGGCGTGCTGCAGGAGCCAGGAGATCAGCCTCTCGGCGCGCGGGACGTTGCCGGTGCGTGCCTTGCGGTAGCGGTCTGTCCAGCCAGTGACCTGGCGCCGGGCGTAGCCGCCGCCCCTGCCCAGGTCTTCGAGGCCAGCCGCCACCGGATCGACGCGATGCAGCGCGACGAGCGCGTCGACGAAGCCCAGACAGAGCTCGCGCGTGGCTCCGCGGGTGAGGTCGAGTCCAGGCGTCAGGTCGCGCCCCAGGATAATGCCGTCGATCCTGCGCATGACGAAAAAATCACCGCCCAGGATGGCCGGATCGGAGCAGAAGGCGAGCGCTTCGGGAACGAGGGGAAAGTGCGGCGCCAGGCGGTTGAGGATCTGCGCCTCGCGAGCCATGTCGTGGGCGGACTTGGGACGAGTGCCGGCCGGAGGCCGGCGCAGCACGAGGTCGTCTCCCGGATAGCGCATGAGGTAGGTCCAGTTCGAAGCTCCGCCGACGAATCGCGTCACTACGGGCAGCGGTTTTCCGACGAGCTCCGGCAGGCGGGACTCGAGCCAGGCATGGACGCGCGCGATAGTGATCTCGTCCATCGCGCCGTCGACGAAGGCGTCGGCTGCCGGCCTCTGCGCCATCGGCGGAGAGCCTCAGCCTTTCGGTGTCGGCGCGAGCGGCGCGAGCGGTGCGGGGGGCGGGTCGTACTTGCGGAGCTCGAGCTTGGCGATCAGGTCGCGGTGCACGGCGTCGGGGCCGTCGGCGATGCGCAGCGCCCGCGCCATCGCGAAACAGGCGGTGAGTGGGAGGTCACCGGTCAGCCCGGCGCCGCCGAAGAGCTGAATCGCCTCGTCCGCGACGCGCTGCAGGACGGCGGGGACGAGCAGCTTGATCGCCGAGATTTCGCCGCGCGCCCCCCGCGAGCCGGACTCGTCGAGCTTCCAGGCGGCATGCAGCACTTGCAGGCGCGCGCCGTCGATGGCGATGCGCAGGTCGGCGATGCGCTCGCGGTTGCCGCCCAGATCGGCCAGAGGCCGGCCGAAGGCGGTGCGTTCGCGGCTTCGCCGGACCATCAGGGCAAGGGCGCGCTCGGCGGCACCGATCGCCCGCATGCAGTGGTGCACGCGCCCCGGTCCCAAACGGCCCTGGGCGATCGCGAAGCCCTGGCCGGGCTCACCGATCAGATTCGCGCGCGGTAGCCGCACGCGGTCGAAGGCGACCTCGCCGTGACCCGCAGGCGGATCGAAATCGCCGAAACAGGAGAGCATGCGGACGATCCGGACACCGGGGGCGTCCATCGGCACGAGCACCAGGGAGTGGCGACGATGGCGGTCCGCGGCCGGATCGGACCTCCCGACGAAGAGCCCCAGCCGGCAGAGCGGATGGCCGAGTCCGGTCGCCCACCACTTCTGGCCCTCGAGGACGAGCTCGTCGCCCGAAACGGCGATCGACGCGGCGAGGTTCGTCGGGTCGCTCGAGGCGACGCCGGGCTCGCTCATGCAGAAGGTCGAGCGGATCTCGCCGGCGAGCAGCGGCCGGAGCCAGCGCTCCTGCTGCTCCGCCGTACCGTGGTGGAGGAGCACCTCCATGTTTCCGCTGTCAGGGGCATTGCAGTTGAAGATTTCGGGCGCCAGCGCGCTCCAGCCCATCGCCTCCGCCAGCGGGGCATAGTCGAGTGTGGAGAGGCCGGCGCCGAGCTGGGAGTCGGCGAGGAAAAGGTTCCACAGCTCGGCGGCACGCGCCTTCGCCTGCAGGCGGGCGACCAGCGGCGAGTCCTGCCAGGTTCGCCAGTGCGCTCCGCTGCAGTGGCGAGCGCGGGTGGCGAGAATCTCTTCCTCCAGCGGAGCGACCTCCCGGGCGAGGAAGAGGCGCAGACGCTGCAGCAGGTTCCCGGCGCGCGGCGAAAGGGCGAAGTCCATGGCTCAGCGAGTATGGCGCAAGCGCGCGTCGACCAGCAGCACAGCGGCGATCCAGACCAGGTCGGCGAAGAGGAGGTGCAGGAGCTGAAGTGGAATCGGAGCGAGGAGACCGAGCGTCGCCAGCCCGATCGCGAACTGTGTCGCCACGAGCGCGATGGTCCAGTTCGCCCACAGGCCGGCGCGAGCGCCGGCGGGGACGGCCGCCCGGACCCTCTGCGCCAGGAGGATCCAGAGAATCCCCGTCCCGATCGCCACGAAAGGGTGGAAGACGCGCAGCTGAATCAGGAAATGCGCGCCAGGTGAAAGATCCTGCACCAACCCGTCGGCGAGCGACGCAGCCGGAAACAGCGTGTCCCCTAGCGCTGCGATAGCTCCGGTCGCTGCGGTAAGAAGAAGCGCAGCGAGCGAAAGAAGGGAAAGAAGGTCCTGCCACCGGTGGGAGCGTCCAGCGGTCGTGTCGGCTTGCACCCCCTTTACTGGAAGTTTTTCTTCGGCGCTTCCACTGCGCGAGCGCTCGGCGAGCAGGGCCAGCGTGGCGATCAGCAGGAAGGTGTTGATGAGATGACCGATCATCCAAACGGCTCGAGCCGCCGAGCTGTTCTGGCCGACATACTCGAGCAGCACCAGGCCGGCGCCGAGCGCCGCCTCGAGGAAGATAAAGAGCATGGCGAGCCAGGCGAGCCGACGCATGGACAGGACTCCGGAGCTCGACTTCGAGCCCGAGCTCTTTGGGAACCGCCGGAGAGTCCAGACGCCGAGCGCCACCACGGCGATGAGCGCGAGTCCGCTCGTCAGCCGGTGTCCGAGCTCGATCAGGGTCTCGATCCTGGGATCCTGCGGCAGCACCACTCCGTTGCACAGCGGCCAGTGCGCACCGCAACCGGCACCGGAGCCGCTGGCGCGGACGAACCCGCCCCAGACGATGACCAGAAGGTTCCCGACGAGAACGATCCAGGCGAAGCGGGTGAATCGCGAGGAGCTCGAGCGGTCGGCGGAGGGGCCCTTCATCGGGAGAAATGTATCGCGGTATCCTCTCCCTGTCCCGCTTCGAATCGACCCGACGGAGAGCCGAACGCCGCGCGTGCCGAACGGGCCTTTCCCGGAGACTTCGCATGACCGCAGCCAATCCTCTGCACGCGCTCGCCGGTTTCGGCCAGTCGGTCTGGCTCGACTTCATTCGCCGCAGCTGGCTGGACGACGGAACCGTCCAGCGCTTGATCGATGAGGACGACCTCCGGGGGATGA
>JAYTAM010000300.1:0-6729 GCA_043737505.1 Thermoanaerobaculia bacterium | reverse complement strand
GAAGGGCTGATGGAGCCCCTGCGGGGCTCCACTACAAGCCCACAGCCGGTCGTATGAATGAAAGCCGTAAACTGTCCACCGAATCGGGGCAGCTCCAGTTACATCCCAATGGCATTTCTGCCTTCGGCCGTAGTCGCTTCGAATCAGGTTTACGTCCTGGCGAAGGCGAGCGAAATTCACTTTGGGACTCTTCATTCGGCCATGCATATGGCTTGGATTCGAGCGGTTTGCGGTCGACTGGAGAGTCGCTACCGCTACTCGGCCGGCATCGTTTACAACAACTTCCCCTGGCCGGGAGATCCTACGGAGAAGCAGACGGAGGCTATCGAAGTGGCGGCTCGAGAGGTGCTTTCGGCGCGAGATGAGTTTTCGGAGGCGACATTGGCGGATCTTTACGATCCACTGACGATGCCGCCGGCGCTGGTGAAGGCGCATGCGAGGCTGGACAAGGCGGTGGATGCGGCTTACGGCTATAAGGGCAGATCCACCGACGCCGAGCGGGTGGCCTTCTTGTTCGAGCTTTACCAGAAGTACACCTCGCTCTTCGAGGCGGAGGTCAAGCCGCGGAGGAAGCGGACGGAATGAAACAGGACGAGATCAGGAGTCGGCGGAAGCTCGAGAAGGAGGGTCCGCGCATTGCCGTGCGTCGCGGGCAGGCACTGAATCGGCGGCAGTGGTCGGCGGCGCAGGTCAAGCTCCTGGGCAAGTTCTCGGACGACGAGGTGGGGCGAAGGATCGGTTACTCGCGTACGAACGTGTGCTCGGAGCGCGTCCGACGCGGAATTCCGCCCTTCGCTCCGCGCAGCGCCCCGCACGCCTGGACCGCTCGCGAAGCGGCGCTCCTGGGTACGGCGTCCGATGCGGCGGTGGCGGCCGAGCTCGGAGTCAGTCGTTCCGTGGTGACGATGAAGCGGCGTGTCCTCGGCATTCCGCCCTTCAACTCTCCGCCTCGAGAGCTCCAAGCCGAGCCGTGGACTGCCGAGGAAGATGCGCTTCTCGGCACGATCTCGGACGCGCGGCTCGCCGAGGCCCTGGCACGCTCGAGGATGGCCGTCTACCTGCGCCGCCGGATGTTGGGAATTCGTGCGTCGAAGCCGGGACCGGTCAAGATCCGATGGACGAAGCGACGCCTGGCGAGGCTGGGCAGGGGCACCGACTCCGCCGTTGCGAGAGAGATGGGATTGCATAAATCTTCCGTTCAGAAGAAGCGTCTCGCACTCGGCATCGCGGCACGGGTGGCGAAGGGTCCGGTGTTGCCGACGCGCGAGCTCAAGCGGCTTTTGCATTTGGCCAACAACATCGTCCTCGCTCGAACGGGGTTGAAAAGCGAGACCATCAACGATCTGAGGGAGAAGTACGGCATCGAGGCGCCGACCAGCTTCATCGAGAGTCCGTGGACGCCGCAGGCGATGGAGCGCCTGGGAAAAGTCACGGACGCCCAGCTGGCCGACGAGCTCGGCGTCTGTCTCACCGCCGCCCGCGGTCGAAGGCTTGCGGCCGGCCGGGCGCCTTCTCGCCCTCAACGACCCTGGACCGCCGCGGAAGTGGAACTCCTGCAGGGCCACCTGTCGCTCCAAGAGGTCGCAGAGCGCCTGGGGCGTTCGGTCGCCACGGTTCGCGCCAAGCTGCACTACATGAGGAAGAGGCAGAAGCGGGGAACTCCGCGTCGGCGTTGACGGCAGGGTCCAGCAGTCGAGGGCCAGTCTCGAAGCTGGGGATCAATATGGTAGCCTCTGGTCATGAGTGAGTTGCAGAAGATCACCGTCGAGGTGCCAGCAGAGCTCTTGGCGCGGGCCCGGGCTGCCAGTGGCGAGAACTTGACCGCAACAGTGCGGGAAGGGCTGCGACTCGTCGCGGCCGGGCAGGCGTTCAAGAACCTGCGGGGCAGGCGCGGCAGAGTGCAGTTCACCCAATCGCTGGCAACCCTGCGCGACGACCGGGAGTAAGCCCGAGTGATCGCGGCGGACACGAGTAGCTGGGTGAGCTATCTCTCGGGAGAGTCCGGAGAAGATGTGACGGTGCTGGACCGTGCTCTCGCGGAAGGGCAGGTCTGCATGCCCGTGCCGGTACTGACCGAGTTGCTGAGCAATCCCGGCCTGGATGACGAGACGGTTCGGGACCTTCTCGAGCTGCCGCTCCTCGAGCCCACCCCCGGCTACTGGGTGCGCGCCGGCAGATTGCGCGCACTAGTCCTCAAGAAGGGCCGCCGCGCGCGGCTCGGAGACGCACTGATCGCGCAGCTCTGTATAGATCAACGGATCCAGCTCATCACGCGTGACAAGGACTTCCGCGCTTTCGCCGACGCGGGAGAGCTATCGATCCTGCATTCCTGAGCCTTCGGCTCAAATCTCGTAGATCAGCAGGCCGTCGCGGAGCTTGGGCTCGAACCAGGTGCTCTTGGGCGGCATGATCTCGCCGGCGTCGGAGACCGCGAAGAGGTCAGCGACCGAGACCGGGAACATCGAGAAGGCGACTGCGGCCTGGCCGGAGTCCACTCTTTTCTCGAGCTCCCAGGTGCCGCGGATGCCACCGACGAAATCGATCCGCTGGTCCGTGCGCGGGTCGCCGATGCCGAGGAGCGGGGTCAATACCTTTTCTTGCAGGATGTTGCAGTCGAGGTTCTCCAAAGGAGAGGCTCCAGTAAAGGAAGGCAACACGAAGGTGTGCCATCTTCCCGCCAGATAGAGGCCGACATGGCCTTTCGCCGCCGGCTGTGGCGGTCCGTTGACGAACTCGAACTGAGCCTGCAGTTCGCCCAGGAGCTGGTCGGCAGTCTTGCCGTTCAAGTCCTTGATCAGGCGGTGATAGGGGAGGACCTGCACCTGATTGTCCGGGAAGGCGACGGCGAGGAAATTCTCGGCGCTGCCGGCGTTCAGGCTGGCGGCGTGAGGCGAGGTCCCGGCGGCGAGCTCGGCCCGCGTGCGCCATGCGGAGGCGGCGCGGTGGTGGCCGTCGGCGATGTACAGCTCGGGAACCTCCGCGAAGCCCGCGACCAATGCATCCCGGTCCGCCTTCGAGGCGCGCCAGGCTGTATGTGCGACGCCGTCGTCGGCGACGAAGTCGAAGAGCGGTGCGGTTCGAGCCACCCGCTCGGCGATCTCATCGACCTTTGCCGAAGCTTTATAGGTCAGGAAAACCTTGCCCGTCTGGGCGCGCAGCGCGCACATGTGGTGGGTGCGGTCGTCCTCTTTGTCGCGCCGGGTCTTTTCGTGCTTCTTGATCAGACCGCTCTCGTACTCGTCGACGCTCCAGGTGCCGGCGATCCCGGTCTGGGTGTGGCTGCCCATCTTCAGGCGATAGATGTAGAGGGCCGGTTCAGCCTCGGTCTCGAGAGGGGCGCTTTCGCGCAGGCGCTCGAGGTTCTGTCGGGCCAGGGCGTAAACCGCGTCCGAATGGGAGTCGGTACCCGCGGGCAGGTCGATCTCGGGGCGCGTGACGTGCAGGAGCGAGAGGGGGTTTCCGGCGGCCAGGGCCCTCGCCTCCTCGGTATTCACGACATCGTAGGGAACCGAGGAAACTCGCGGAGCGCCCTGCGGCGTCGGGCGCAACGCGCGGAACGGAGTCAGTTTTGCCATAATCCGGATTCTAGGCGGGGAATCGAACCGGAGTCCACGGAAACGGGCCCCTCCGCCAACTCTCGGGGAAACTCCATTCATGGGCGTGATTTCGGTGGGACTCGTCGGCTGCGGGCGCATCGGCCGGAATCTCGTGCGCATCCTCGCCGGCCCCTCCGGCCGGACCACCGGCATCGAGCTGCGCGCCATCGTCGACCGGACCGAACCGGAAACGCTCGAGTACCTGTTGCGGTTCGACACCCTGCTGGGGCGCTTCCCGGCGCCGATCTCGCGCCGCGAGGGCGCCCTTTCGATCGATGGACGCGATATCGCCCTGCTCTCGCCAGGCGCCCCCGAGAACGCGGGCGGACCCGACTGGCGGGCGCTGGGAGTCGACATCGTCATCGAGGCGAGCGAGACCCTGCTGGGGCGCCCCGGCCTCGAGATGCATCTCGCCAACGGAGCCCGGCGCGTCCTCCTGTGCTCGCCGTCGCTCGATCCACCCGATGCCACCGTCGTCGTCGGGGTCAACGAGGCGATGCTCGGCGCGGGTCACCGCATCGTCTCGGCGGGATCCGTCACGGCCAACTGCGCCGCTCCCGTCCTCAAGGTCCTGGCGGCGGAGTTCGGGCTCGAGCGCGTGTTCCTGACCTCGGCGCACGCGTACTCGAATCAGCTTCGGCTCGCCGACGTTCCCGCCGACGATATGCGCAGCGGCCGCGCGGCGGCGGAGAACATCATCCCGCAGCCGACCAACGCCGACGAGCTGATCTCCGAGCTCGTCCCCGAGCTCGCGGGGAGGATTTCCGGGCTGGCGATCAACGTTCCGGTGGCGAACGGCTCCATCGTCGACCTCACCTGCTGGCACCCGCGCGCGGTCACCATCGAGGAGATCAACGCCGCCCTCCGCCGGGCGAGCGAGCAGAGCCTCTACGGCATCCTGGCCTACGAGACGGAGCCGATCGTCTCTTCCGACATTCTGCACTCGATCTACTCCGGGACTTTCGACTCGCTTTCGACGATGGTGGTCGGCGGCAGGGTTTCGAAGACCCTCACCTTCTTCGACAACGGCTGGGGCTACTGCCATCGGGTGATCGACCTCGTGCGTCGCCTGTCGACCTTCAACGTGGGGAACGCGCGATGACGATTCGGGTCGGCATCAACGGATTCGGCCGTATCGGACGCTCGGTCTTCCGCATTCTCTGCGACCGCGCCGACGTCGAAGTGGTCTGTATCAACGACCTGTTCGAGAACGAGCACCTCGCCTACCTGCTCGAGTTCGACTCCGTCATGGGGCCGTTCGGCAGGACGGTTAGCTTCGACGACGACACCATGACCGTCGACGGCCGGACGATCCGCATGACCGCCGAGCGCGATCCGGGGAAGATTCCCTGGGGCGAGCTCGGGGTCGACGTCGTCGTCGAGGCGACCGGCGTCTTCCGCAGTCGCGACAAGCTGGAGCGCCATCTCGCCGCAGGCGCGAAGCGGGTCATTCTCACCGTCCCGCCGAAGGACGAGGTGGACAGGATGATCGTCATCGGTGCGAACGAGCGCGAGCTCGTCGCCACCGACCGGATCGTCTCGAACGCCTCGTGCACGACGAACTGCCTGGCGCCCATCGCGCGCATTCTCGACGAAGCGTTCGGCATCGAGGAGGGTTTCGTTTCGACTGTGCACGCTTACACCAACGATCAGCGTCTGGCGGACGTCGCGCACGACGACCTGCGCCGCAGCCGCGCCGCCGCGGCGAACATCATCCCGACCTCGACGGGAGCGGCGCGCGCCGTGGGCAAGGTGCTGCCGCGGCTGAAGGGAAAGCTCGACGGCGTCGCGCTCAGAGTTCCGGTTCCGGACGGCTCTCTGATCGACTTCACCTGCCGCTTCGCCAGCCGGCCGACGGTGGCCGACATCCACGCGGTGGTCGAGCGCGCTGCCGCGGGCGAGCTCCTTCGCATCGTCGAGTACAGCACCCGCCCGCTGGTCTCGACCGACATCATCGGCAATCCGCATTCGTCGATCTTCGACGCCCTGTCGACGCAGGCCACGGGCGACGGTTTTGCCCGCGTGGTCGCCTGGTACGACAACGAGTGGGGCTACTCGCAGCGGGTCGTCGACCTGCTCTATCTGCTCTCCGCGCTGGGGGAGCCGGCCGTGAGGGAAGAAAAGTGACGCGGATCGGCGTCTTCGGCTGGGGAATCATCGCGCCGCGCTCGAAGGACATCGAAGCGTTCGAGCGCCATCTCGAGTCGAAGGACAGCTGGTTGACGCCCTATGACGGCTTCGGTCCCTCGAACTTTCTGGTCGGACAACCAGACTTCGATTTCGCCGACTACAAGCCCTGGATCGATGCGCGCTTCCCGCCGAGCCGCTTCTCGCAGATCACCGAGAAGATGGACATGCCGACCCTGTACGCCATCGCCGCCTTCGTGCAGGCGCTCGGCCAGAATCCCGGCCTTGAGCAGGTCCTGCACGAGCTGGGATCGGAGGCGCACGTCTACGTTGGCACGGGCCTGGGCGCCCTCGGCACGATCGAGGCGGTCTCGCTCCAGCTGCATCGGGCCCAGCGCCGCTGGGACCGCTTCTGGGCGGCGCCCGAGCGCAACGAGCCGCTGCGCCGCTTTCTCGCCGGCGGCGAAGCTCCCGAAGGTGCTCCGCCGCCGGTCGACCCGGCGAGCCTCCCCGACGAGGACCGTGAGGAGATCGAGGAGGTCTGGTGGCACTTCTGGGCGGGCCACTCGTTCGAGCTGCGGGCCTTTCTCGTCGAGATGCGGGAGATCGAGTCGCTCACGGTTCAGGGCGCCGTCGAGACCGGCAAGCTCGGCCTCATCAAGGAGAAGCAGCGCCGCATCAACCGGATGCTGAAGGTCTGGGCCTGCCCTCCACCGCCCTGGCGCGAGGTTTCGGCCAATGTCCTGTGGAACATTCACAACGCTCCGGCGGCGCAGATTTCGATGATGGGGAAGATCACCGGGCTGACCTTCTCGCCGGTGGCGGCCTGCGCCACCTTCGGCGTGACGCTCAAGCTGGCGATGGACGCGATCCGCCGCGGCGAGGCCAAGGTGGTGGTCATCGGCGCTACCGATCCGCCGCCGCTGCGCCTGATGGTCGGCGCCTTCCACAACGCGCGCGTCGGCGCCGCCGACGGCTCGGTCTCGAAACCGATGACCGGGCTGCG
>JAYTAM010000299.1:0-15551 GCA_043737505.1 Thermoanaerobaculia bacterium | reverse complement strand
GAGCCGAGAGCGCTCCCAGACCCTCGACCCCCTCGAGTCCGAGGTCCAGCAGGATGACGTCGGCGATGCGATCCCGAAAGTACTCGGCCGCTCGCTCGATCCCGTTCACCCACTCCACTTCGAACGTGAGGGTTTGCGCAGCGGCGAGCTGGGCGCGCGCAACTTCGGCGTCCGAGGCGTTGTCCTCGACGATGAGAACGGCGATGCGATTGCGCGCGAGCATGTCTGGTTGTGGCGAAGAGGTGTTCCGGGCGATCACCGGCAATCGCCGTTGAGAGCTGCATTGTCTCACCTGCGAAGCCCGCGAGGTGTGACAGCCTCCGCGGAGTACACTTACCCCGTGCGCGAGAGCCCCGGCCTCGTCCCCACGCGGGGGCCGACTTGCGAGCGCGCGCCAGCGCCGCTGGCGGAGGTCCTGCCCGGGACCGTGGTGCTCTTCGACGGCGTCTGCAACCTGTGCAACGGCTCCGTCCAGTTCCTGCTGCGGCGCGATCGACGGCAGCGGTTCCGATTCGCCGCTCTGCAGTCGTCGGCCGGGCAGCGCCTGCTGCGGCAGCACGGATTCCCGGCCGGTGCGCTCGAAAGTCTGATCGTGATCGAGGCCGGCCGCGCGCGAATGCAGAGCGACGCGGCGCTCCTGCTGGCGCGCCGCCTGCCCTGGCCCTGGCCGCTCCTGGCTGTCTTCTGGCTCTTTCCGCGGCCGCTCCGCGATGCGCTCTACGCTTTCGTCGCGCGCCACCGCTATCGCTGGTTCGGCCGAACGGAAAGCTGCATGCTGCCGACGCCCGAAACCGCCGGCCGCTTTCTCGACGGACAGCAAGTCGAGCCGGGCGAGATCGCGCCCGGGGCGCCCGTCCGCGGGGACTAGAACAGCGTGTAGATGAACGGCGCGGAGGCCTGGCCGGTGGCGATCAGCAGAGCCACGAGACCGAGGACGATGAGCAGAGGCACGATCCACCAGGCCTTGTGCTCGCGCGCGAAGGCGACGAAGTCGCGGGCCAGTGTGCCGACGTAACCGAGTCTTCCCATGGGCGAATTGTACCCCCGGCTAGTCGAGGGTGAACTCCTGCTTCCAGCTGTCGTCGTCGGGGCGCGCCGGCTGCAGCTCCTTCTCGAGCAGCAGGTCGCCCAGCACCAGATCGTCGATCTCCGAACGCATGAAGCAGCGGTAGGCATCCTCCGGGGTGCAGACGATCGGCTCGCCGCGGACGTTGAAGCTGGTGTTGATCAGCACCGGGCAGCCGGTCGCCGCCTCGAAGGCGGAGAGCAGGGCGTGAAAGCGCGGCTGCGTCGCTTTCGACACCGACTGCACGCGCGCCGAGCCGTCTACGTGGGTGATCGCGGGCAGATCCGAGCGTCGCCGGTTCACCCACTCGACCAGCGGCAGCTGTCGCTCGTCTCCCAGCGAGGGAAGTCGGCGCTCCCGCTTCACGTCGGCGACCAGCAGCATGTACGGCGACGGGCGGTCGAGCTCGAAGACGTCGGCGATGCGCTCCTCGAGCACCGCCGGCGCGAACGGCCGGAAGCTCTCGCGGTACTTGATCTTCAGGTTCATCACCGACTGCATGCGTGGCGAGCGCGGGTCACCGACGATCGAGCGGTTGCCGAGCGACCGCGGACCGAACTCCATCCGACCTTGGACGAGTCCAACAACGCGCTCGGCGGCGATGCGGCGGGCGATCTCCGCCGCCCATTCTCCGGGCGCGAGCCGGCGATACGGAAGCCCTCGGGCGTCGAGGAAGGCGGCGACCTCGGCGTCGGGAAACTCGGGGCCGAGAAAGGCCCCCTGCATGCCGTCGCCACCGGCGAGCGCGCGCTGCGAGGGGCGCGGACGCGCCGCTTCCCCTTCAGCTACTCCCATGTAGTGAAACGCGAGAGCGGCGCCGACCGCGCCGCCGGCGTCGCCCGCCGCCGGCTGGATCCAGATGTCGTCGAAAATGCCGGAGCGCAGCAGCACCCCGTTCGCCACGCAGTTGAGCGCCACTCCGCCGGCGAGGCAGAGGTTGCGCTTGCCGGTGAGCTCGCGCGCATGGCGCGCCGCGGCGAGGACGATCTCCTCGGTCACCGCCTGAATCGAACGCGCGAGGTCCATCTCGCGCCGGGTGATCGGCGACTCCGGCGAGCGGGCCGGGCCGTCGAAGAGCCTGGCGAAGCGCCGGCTCGTCATCCGCCAGCCGGCGACGTAGTCGAAGTACGAGAGGTCGAGGCGGAACGAGCCGTCGGGCTTCAGGTCGACCAGGTGGTCGAGGATGCGGTCGCGATAGACCGGCTCGCCGTAGGGCGCCAGCCCCATCAACTTGTACTCGCCCGAGTTGACGCGGAAGCCGGTGAAATAGGTGAACGCCGAATAGAGCAGGCCCAGCGAGTGCGGGAAGCGCATCTCCTCGAGGAGGCGGAGGCGCCCGCCTTCGCCGACCCCGACGGTCGTCGTCGACCACTCCCCGACGCCGTCGAGGGTGAGCACCGCGGCCTCCTCGAACGGCGACGGATAGAAGGCGCTCGCGGCGTGCGATTCGTGATGCTCGGCGAAGTGGACCGGCGGCGGCGCCACTCCCAACGCCTTGAGCTCGCCCTCGATTTCGGGCGCCACCCAGAGGCGGTCCTTGAGCCAGAGCGGCATCGCCTGCAGGAACTGCGACAGACCCCGCGGCGCGACGGAAAAGTACGACTCGAGCAGCCGGTGGAACTTGAGGATCGGCTTGTCGTAGAAGACGACGGCGTCGAGCGCCTGTGGGACGAGCGGCGTTCCTTCGACGCTGCCTTGCGACAGGCAGTAGCGAGCGGCGTTGCGGGGAAAGCTGGCGTCGTGCTTCTTGCGCGTGAAGCGCTCCTCCTGCGCGGCGGCGACGATGACACCATCCTCGACGAGACAGGCGGCCGAGTCGTGGTAGTAGGCGGAGAGACCGAGAATTCGCATCGCGCTAGAAGGTCTTCTCGTAGGAGGCCTTCGTCCGCGGGGCGTCGTCGCGCCGGTGCCAATAGGAGAGCGCCGCCGGGTCCCACCAACGCTCCAGCCGGTCGCGGCGGCCGGAACGCAGGAGACGGCCGAACGGCAGGAAGAAGAGAAAGAAGACAGGCGTCAGCAGCAGGATAGCGAGCAACCTCCCGAGTCCTAGCCCGAGCCGCGCCAGCGCCCGCCCGATCGCCGCGTAGAGTCCGTCGGGCGAGGCGAGCGCAGCGAGGAGAACGACTCCCGCGCCGGCCCAGGCGACAGAGGCCAGGGTCAGCGCTCCGAAGTAGAAGAAGACACCGCCGATCGCACCGCCGACGAGAGCGCGGATCGCTCCTTCTCGCCGCAGGGAGCTCCGCAGCGA
Source organism: Thermoanaerobaculia bacterium (assembly GCA_043737505.1). Lineage (GTDB taxonomy): Bacteria > Acidobacteriota > Thermoanaerobaculia > Multivoradales > JAGPDF01 > JAGPDF01. The sequence continues at coordinate 12,237 of JAYTAM010000299.1, read as the reverse complement.
CGCGCGGTTCGCCGCACTCTCGGACGAGCCGGGCGCGTCGCGCCACGGCCAGGCGGAGGACGACGCCGGGACGCTGCCGGAGCGAAGCAGTGGGATGGGCGGCGGGGTCTCGGACATCGATTCGTCGCCTGCGGATGCGCACAAGGGACGACGCATCCTAGCAAGCTGCAACCGGCGCACCGATTCCGTTCGCGGTGCGACCGACGCTATTGTTGGCGCGGTCCATGAGCCTCTCCCCACCGGACGCTCCACAGTGTCCCCCGCCAGCCCGGCGTCGCCCGCGAACGTGGGCGGCGAAGCTGGCCCTCCTGGCAGCGATGACCCTGTTCGCGCTCTGCCTGCTCGAGCTGCTTCTCGCGTTGTCACCCGAGGTCTTCGGCGAACAGCGGGCCAACGAGATCTTCTCGACCTACGACATCAAGCCGGGCGGCATCTACGTCCGCGAGAGACGCGCGCGGATGCGCTTCATGCGGCCTGAGTTCTCGACCTCCAACTACTGGAACGGCTACCGGTGGAACCATGCGACCGACGCGCGGGGATTCCGCAATCCACCGGCGACGGGGGCCGAGGTGCTGCTCGTCGGAGATTCCCTGATCTACGGCCACGGTGTCGAGGAAGTCGAGACCGTCGGCCACGTGCTGCGTGCGGAGTTCGGAGTGGAGGCCTACAACATGGGCCGCCAGGGGGCTGCGCTCTACGACGAGTACGTCTTCCTGCGCACGTTTCTCCCGGAGCTCCAACCGAAGACCGTGATCCTGTTCGCCTTCCTGAACGACTTCGAGGATCTCGAGGTTTATCGCACCGAGGACGAGATCTCGGCAGTGCCGGAGATCGAAGGGATCGACTACGCTTCGATCCGGCAGTGGGCCGAAGCGCTCCGCCATCGCCTGCCCTCCGCTCCGGAGCGCTGGTTCTGGCGCCGTCCTTCGCTGCGTCTGTTGCGCTCCGTCGCGAAAGAGCTCGGAGGTGTGGCGCTCGCGACTCCGGCGTGGGCGGCGCCGCCCGCGCCCGATCCTCCCTTCCTGGCGCCCCTCCTCGACGAGCTGCGGCGCGGGCGCCTTTCCCTGTACTACGAGCGGATCCTCGGGGACCTCGCGAATCGATGCCGCGCTCGGGGAATCGACCTCCGTCTCGTCTACCTGCCGTTTGGATCCGACGCGAAGATCTACGAAATGGCGCAGAACAGCGCGGTCGACCTGCTCCGCTCCGCGGCCGGCGTCAGCCACATACCGGTCTACGACAGCCGGGAGCTCTTCTCTGGCTGTGAAGCCTGCTTCCTGGCGAGCGACGGTCACTTCGCGGCCGCGGGTCACAAGCGCCTGGCGGAATTCCTCGCCGGGACGGTTCTCTCACAGGGCGCGGTGAGCGTTAGACCGACGGACCCATCGCCGCGCATCTCGCCGCTCCGAGCAGACCCGTCTGGTCGTTGAGGAGGACCAGGACCGACATCGCTTCGAGCAGGGGGCGCATGCGACCTTTGGCGCGAAAAGACTCGATAAAGGTGTCGCGCCTCATCCAGTCGAGGATCTTCGGGGCGATCCCGCCTCCGATGTAGAGACCGCCGGTCGACATCATCTTGAGGGCGAGGTTGCCGGCCTCGGCGCCGTAGAGGCGCACGAAGAGGTCGAGAGCCTGCGCGCAGAGAGGGCTCTCGCCGCTCTGCGCTTGGCGCGAGATCACCGCCGCCGCGTCCTCCGATTGCACCTGCACCGACATACCGGCCCGCTCGCCTGCCACTTTCTGCGGTCCCGCCTCGAGCAGAAAGCGATAGAGGTTCACCAGACCCGGCCCGGAGACGACGCGCTCCCAGCTCACGCGCTCGTGCTCCTGGCGGAGAAAGCGCAGCAGTGCCCACTCGAGCTCGTCTCTGGGGGCGAAGTCGGCATGCCCGCCCTCAGTCGCGAACGGCCGGTGGGTCGCGCCATCCCAGAAGAGTCCGGCTTCGCCCAGGCCGGTGCCGGCGGCGATGACGGCGCGATTGCCAGTGGCGCGGGGCTCGCCTGCCTGCAGTTCGACGAGCTCGTCCGGGCGCAGAACGTCGATGCCGAAACCGACCGCCTCGAGGTCGTTCACGAGGCGGAGCTCGGAGAGGCCCGCGAGGCTTGCGAGCTCGGTGCCGTCGACGGACCAGGGCAGATTGGTCGCGTCGCACCGGTTCCGCCGCACCGGACCGGCGATACCGATGCAGCCGGCCCGGAGCCGCGGCCGGTGGCGGGCCAGAAAGTCCTGCAGGACCTCTTCGAAGCGGGCGAAAGCACGGCTATCGAAGCGCTCGACGATCGCCGTCGCGCGCTCGAAGCCCGGGGCCTCCGCAAGGCTGGGAAACAGCGCGAGCGTGGTCTTGGTGCCCCCTATGTCGCCGGCGAGGATCATGGCGGACCGCACCCTACCAAGACTCCAGGGCGAAGGTTCGCCGGCCGGGACCGCCGATCGGGAACGGCTCGGCCCGGATGTCCGATGCGGATCGCGAGGCCCTCCAATATCGACTCATGCGGCACGAGCCACTAGGATGGACGCGTGAAGGCAGTGGCTCGGCTGCTCAACGAAATGTGTGCCGCCGGCGTGATCCAGAACTACGCCCTCTTCGGTGCGACAGCCCAGATGCGTTACACAGAGCCGGTCGCTACGCTCGATGCCCAGGTGCTGGTCGCGGCCGCACAGCCCGACCGCCCCGATGTCTTCAGGGATATCTACGCTTTCTGTGCGGTCAGGGGGTACCCGGCCGAAGGGGAATCGATCCGGGTCGGGGCATGGCCGACCCAGTTCGTGCCAGTCTTCTCGGCGCTCACCCGCGAGGCGATGAACCACGCCGAGACGGCCGACTTCGAAGGAGTTCCGCTGCGCGTGGTGCAGGCGGCCCATCTCGCCGTCATCGCCCTGAGCTTCGCGCGGGCGAAGGACTTCGCCCGAATCCTGGCGCTGCTCGAATCGGGCAGCGTTTCCCGGCAGGAAATCGCTCAGCTAGCGGCGCGACACGGCCTGTCCGCGGCCTGGCGGAAGTTCGAGACGAGGTTCTTCGATGAATGAGATCCAGACGCTTCTGGAGAGACAGGCGCGGTGGCAGAAGACACAGCAGGCGCTCTCCTGGCCGGAGAAGATCCGGATGGCGGAACAGATCCGCGAGTCCATCCTTCCCTTGCGCCAGCCCCGCAAGGGGAAGTCCATCGACTCCAAGACGACTCCGCCGTAGGTGGCCGGGACCCTGTCCCGCACTGTTCGCCCAACTCGCGGCGTGCCGGTGAGGAGCGGCGGTCGTGAGCCGTTTCACTCCTCGGACGCCCCCGCCATCGACATCTCGTTGCCTCCTTGCAGCGGAATGGACCACAATCGTGCACGGGCGGGCTATCCACTCTGCGCCTGCCGACTTGAGGAGGTACACGCCATGCGTATTCTCAACCTCGCCGCTATCGCCTTCACCCTCAACCTGATGGTAGCCGCCTCGATCCCTGCGGCCGAGGTCTACACCGCGACGGCCGAGTTCGAGAGCGCGCGTACGTTGGGGACGAGCCGGATGACCTTCCGTCTGGTCGTCGACCGGCCGAGCGCCTCCGACGAAGCCAAGCAGCTCCGCGATCTCCTCGCTCAGGGTGGGCAAGAAATGCTGATCTCCGCCTTGCGCGCGCGGAGCGACGGGAAGGTGCAGCTCGGGAGCTTCGAGATCGGTGTGAGCCTGGTCGTCGTGACGCCCACCGCAGAAGGCGGCAGGCGCGTCGTCGTGGTGACCGAACGGCCCTACAGGCGCACGATTGAAGGCGAACCCGCCGACGCCGCGTTCCCCTTCGGCCTGCTGTCGTTCGAGGTCAACAGCCTCGGCAGCGGCGAAGGGAGCCTCATCCCCGCCGCCTCCCTCACCATCGACGAGAACGGAGAAGTGAAAGCTGACAGCTCGACCGGAGAATCCGGACGCCTGCTGGACGTCCGTCTCGAGGATTGAGCCCGGCTCAGAAGGCGGCGCGCAGGTAGAGCCGGAAGCCACTTGTCCGGAGATCCGCCGAACCAGACCAATCGGCCGAATCGAAGTCCACATCGTAGAAAGTGCCGTCGTAGCTCGCGCCGAGCGCGACGGGTCCGAGAATGAAGTATTCGGCACCGAGGCTGTAGGAAGCAGCCGAGCCGCTGACCTTTCCGATGTCGACCGAGGGCAGGTACATCACGGTGCCTCGCAGGACGAGGCGATCGATGGGACTCCCCTTTGCCGAAAGACCGACCATCGGAACGGGCACCTCCGTTTCCGCTGTTGCGGTGCGCCGCAAGAAAAGTCCGGTGCCGCCGATCTCGACCGTTCCGCTCACCTCCGCGTCCAGGGAGAGGTAGACGACACCCAGGCTGGCGCCGAACCCGGCCCGGTCCTGACGAACGAACCAGTAGGTATAACTCGCTTCGATCGATTCCTGGTCGAAGCGTCCGGACACGGCGGCATCGATCGGAAAGAAGATGTCGCCGATCCGAATCCCGGTGGCCAGGGTGCGTGACCCCTCCCGTTGAATCGACCCATATCGAAGTCCGAGGGAATGCCTTCTGCCGACCGCCCAGTCGAGGCTCGCAGCCAGCGAAGTCTGCGCCTCCGGCAGACCCAGGTCTGCGCTGAGATCGAACCCGGAAAGCTCCAGCGCTTGGCTGCCGTCGATACGAATCTCGTCGTTTCCGGTCGCGCGAAATGCGCCAGCGGTGGCGGTGAAGTCGGGCCACAGGAAGGCGGTCTCGGGCTCACTCTGTCCGGAAACGGGGGCGACCACCCCCAGCGCGCAGGTATATATCAGGAGCATCGGTTTTCTCACGGGCTTTCTCCTCTGGCTACAGCTCACCTTTAGCGAGATCCCTGCCAGGCCACGACGCCGTGCCGCCTCAGCTCGCGCCTACCCGGGCAGCTCCCGCGCTGCCGCACCATCCAACAGCAGCCAGGCCCCGGCGGCGGCGGCCAGAGCGAGGGCCAACGGCAAACGGGAGGCCGGATGGCGCAGAGCCTCACCCACAACGCCGGCCTTCTCGCCACCCAGAGCAGTGACGACAACGTGCCGCGCCGCAGAGATGGCCGCCAGAGTCAGGGTCAGCCGCGCGGGGGGTGGCTTGGGCGAGTCGAGGAGGGCCGCGACGTGCCGATGCCGTTCGCCGAGCAGTGGATGACCAGGAAAGAGAGACGCCACATGCCCGTCTTCTCCGACGCCCAGCCAGAGCCAATCCAGGCGCTTGGACGGACCGAGGCACTCAAGGAGCCCGGCCTCGGCCTCCGCGGCCGCCTGGTCGAGATCCGCCAGCTCGCCGCGCATCCGATGGACGTTGCGCTCCGGGACGGCCGCGGGCCCGAGCCACAGGCGCTCTGCGATCGAGAAATTCGACCGTGGGTCGTCTGGCGGTACCGCGCGCTCGTCGCTCCAGAAGAAATCGGTCCGGCTCCAGTCGACGCGGCGCCTGGCGAGGCCCGCGAAGTAGCTCTCCGCCGCCGAGCCCCCTGGAAGGGCGACGGCGAAGCGCCCGCGTTCCGCGATCGCCTCGCGAGCGCGCCGCTCGAAACGACTCGCCGCAGCTTCCAGTAACTCCTGCTTGCTGCCGACGAGGATCTCGTGGCTCACACTGCAGATCCTAGCCCTCTCCGGGATAAGGTTCGATGGCTTCGATTGCAGGGAGGGTACGCACATGCAATTCGGAATGATCGGTCTCGGACGGATGGGCGCCGGCATGGTGCGACGGCTGCGCCGGGCAGGGCACGACTGCGTGGTCTACGACCGCGCACCGGCGGCGGTAGCGGCCCTGGTCGCCGAAGGCGCGACCGGCAGCGCTTCGCTCGCCGAATTCGTGCAGCGGCTGGAGGTTCCGCGCCATCTCTGCCTGATGGTGCCGGCCGCTTTCGTCGACGCCAGCCTCGAGTCCCTGATCCCCCTCCTCGCCGCCGGCGACACCATCATCGACGGCGGCAACTCGAACTTCCAGGACGACATCGCCCGCGCCGGCCGCCTTTCCGAGCGCGGCCTGCACTTCGTCGACATGGGAACCTCCGGCGGCGTCTGGGGCCTCGAGCGCGGCTACTGTCTGATGATCGGCGGCGAGGAGGAGATCGTCCGCCGCCTCGACCCGATCTTTCGAGCTCTCGCCCCGGGCCGCGGCGACATCCCCGAAACGCCCGGACGCGTCGAGGGTCAGGACACCGCGGCCGACGGCTACCTGCATTGCGGGCCGAACGGCGCCGGGCATTTCGTCAAGATGATCCACAACGGCATCGAGTACGGACTCATGGCCGCCTACGCCGAGGGCTTCAACATCCTCGCCAGCGCCAACCTCGGCGCCGCAACCCATGAAGCCGACGCCGAGACCACGCCGCTCGCGCACCCCGAGCACTACCGTTATGACTTCGACCTGCCGGCGATCGCCGAGCTCTGGCGGCGCGGCAGCGTGATCCCCTCCTGGCTTCTCGACCTCACCGCGCAGGCGCTCACCGGCGACCCGCAGCTCGAGAAGTTCGGCGGCCGGGTGTCCGACTCCGGCGAAGGGCGCTGGACGGTCGCCGCGGCGAACGACCTCGGAGTTCCGGCCTTCGTGCTGACCGCCGCGCTCTTCGAGCGCTTCGCCTCGCGCGGCAACGCGCTCTTTCAGAACCAGATGCAGTCGGCGATGCGCTTCGGCTTCGGCGGACACCACGAGAAGCCGGCCCCGCGAGAGCCGACGCCGCCGGCGAAGCCCGGGGGCGGGTCGTGACGAAGAACGGCCGCCCGCGCTCGGACGCGCTGGTCTTCTTCGGCGCCACCGGCGACCTCGCCTACAAGAAGATCTTCCCGGCGCTGCAGTCGATGGCCGGTCGCGGAAAGATCGACATGCCGATCGTCGGCGTGGCGCGATCCGGTTGGACGCGCGACCAGTTCATCGCCCATGCGCGCGCCAGCGTCACCGAATACGGCGGCCTGGTCGAAGCGAGCTTTGCCCTGCTCGCCGCCCACCTGCGCTACGTCGACGGCGACTACAACGATCCGGCGACGTTCGCGAACCTGCGCGCCGAGCTCGCCGGGGCCAGGCACCCGATCTCCTACCTCGCGATCCCTCCGAGTCTCTTCCCGGTCGTGGTCGGGAATCTGCGCGCCGCGGGTTGCACGACCGACGGCAGGGTCATCCTCGAGAAACCGTTCGGACGCGACCTCGCCTCGGCGCGGGATCTCAACCGGATCCTGCACGAAGCGTTTCCCGAGGAGAGCATCTTCCGTATCGACCACTATCTCGGCAAGGAGCCGGTGCAGAACATCCTCTACTTCCGCTTCGCCAACGCCTTTCTCGAGCCGATCCTCAACCGGCAGTACGTCGAGAACGTGCAGATCACCATGGCGGAGGCGTTCGGCGTCAAAGGGCGCGGCAAGTTCTACGAGGAGACCGGCGTCATCCGCGACGTGATCCAGAACCATCTGCTGCAGGTGGTGAGCTACCTCGCGATGGAGGCGCCCTCCTCGACCTACGACGAAGCGATCCGCGACGAACAGGCCAAGGTCCTGCGCAACGTCCGGGCGCTCGACGCCGGAGACCTGGTCACCGGCCAGTTCCGCGGCTATCGCGACGAGCCCGGAGTCGCGACCGGCTCCACCGTCCCAACCTACGCCGCCCTCCGCCTGGCGATCGACTCCTGGCGCTGGGAGGGGGTGCCGTTCTTCGTCCGCGCCGGAAAGTCCCTGGCGCGCACGCTCACCGAGGTGACGATCGAGTTCAAGAATCCGCCGCAGGTGGTCTTCTCGGAAGCCGCACCCGCGATGGGCAACCACGTCCGCTTTCGTTTGAGCCCGCAGGTCGGCATCGCTCTGGGGGCGCGCGCCAAGAAGCCCGGCGAGGGGATGGTCGGGCGACCCGTCGAGCTCTCTGTCGTCGAAGGCGCCGAGCAGGGAAAGGACGGCAGGATGGACGCCTACGAGCGGCTTCTGGGCGATGCGATGGCGGGGGACGCGACCCTCTTCGCCCGCCAGGACGTCGTCGAAGCGGCGTGGGCGATCGTTGACCCGGTGCTCTCCGACTCTGGCCCGCTGCACATCTACGAGCCCGGCAGCTGGGGCCCGCCGGAGTCCGACGGCCTCACCGCGCCGGTCGGCGGCTGGAACAGCCCCGACGCCCTCGACGAAGCGCTGCTTGCGCGCTACGCCGCCATGGCGGCGGCTCTGCCGTTACCCCCAGCTCCCGGAGGTCGCCCGTGAACCGAGCCGCCAGCGCCGCGCTCGTGCTGTTTTCGATCGCGTGGTCCACGCCTGTGCCCGTTTCCGCGGACCCCCAAGGCCCGGAGCTTCTCGGCGATCTGATCTTCACCGACGGATTCGAGAGCGGCACGGTCGCGGCCTGGGCCGGCGAGGCGATCGCCGGCTCGGCGACGATTCTGACCAGTGACCTGCAGAGCCACACCTACTTCTACCGCGTCCCCGGGACGCCGCTGCCGTCCGCCGGCCGCCCGGTGCTGATCTGGCTGCACGGTGACAGCGGCAGCGGCGGGGGCGGCTTCGGCTCCGGCTTCTACCCCCACACCGATCCCGACGGGGCGATCGTCGTGACGCCCTCCGGCATCGGACAGACCTGGACGCACGCCGCCGGCGACCTGCCGGGACTGCCGCAGGATGCGCAGTTCCTGAGTCTGCTGATCGACCGCCTCCTCGCCGAGGGTGTCGCCGGTTCGGCGGTCGATCCGGCGCGCATCTATCTCGGCGGACTTTCGCGCGGCGCCTACATGCCCTATTACCTGCTACAGCGTCCGTCGACGAAGTACAGGCTCGCGGCGGTGGCGGTCAATGCCGGGCTGCTCTACTGCCAGGCGGGCGACGCCGACTGCGAGGCCGGCAATTCGAGCCCCGACCATCACGATGTCTCGACACCGATCCTGCACCTGCACGGCACGAACGACGCTGCCGTCGCGCCGCCTCCCACTTCGGCCTTTCACGATCCGATCGAGTGGACGATCGACTGGCGGGTCTTCTGGCCGATGAAGTTCTGGGCCAAGCAGCAGGGCTGCTTCGACGGCGCCAACGCCGGCGGCCTCGACGACGGCGTCTTGCTCGACACCTACGCCGTCGGCGCCAACACCGCGCGGGTCTACGATCTCACCGGTTGGGATCCGGATTGCGCGAGGTACCAGCTGATCCTGGTCACCAACGGCGGCCACGTGATCGGCGGCCAGGAGGCTCGCATCTGGGGCTTCCTCAAGGGCCACACGCTCGGCGACTAGAGCGCCGGTGCTATCCTGCGCCGGCTTCCATGGCCGAGCCTCCTTCTGCCACGCCGCCTTCCCCCAGCGAGAAACGCGAGCAGCGTTCCGGCGAGCTACTGCTCGCACGTTTCGTTCCGGACGTCATCATCACGCTCGGCCTCGATTTGCAGCTGCGCTCGGTCACTCCCTCCGTCGAGCGACTTCTGGGCTTCTCCGTTCACGAGCTTGTCGACCGTCCTTTGGCTGTACTCATCACCCATGTCAGCCTCGCGCACGCCAGGCGCCTGCTTGCCCGGGAACTCGCCAACGACATCCTCCCGGGAGCCGATCCGATGCGCACCCAGGCGCTGGATCTCGAGCTTCGCCGCAAGGACGGGAGCACGGTCTGGACTGAGACACAACTCAGTTTCGCGCGCGGAGCCGACGGCGCGCCGACCGCGATCATCGCCGTCGCTCGCGATATCTCCGCCTGGCGCGAAACCCAGGAAGCGCTCCGACGGAGTGAAGAGCGGTTGCGCCAGATCATCGATCTGGTGCCGCATTTCATCTTCGCCAAGGATCTCGACGGGCGCTTTTTTCTCGTCAATCGTGCCGTCGCCGCGGCCTACGGCACGACCGTCGAAGAGCTCACCGGGCGCACCGACGCCGACTTCGCGAGCTCACCCGAGGAGGTCCGACGGTTTCGGCTCGACGACCTCGAGGTCATCGAGAGCGGCAGACCCAAGGTCATCGATGTCGAACAGATCACGGACGCCGATGGCGTGGTGCGCTACCTGCAGACGATCAAGATTCCGTTCAGCACGGCGGAGGCCGGAACGCCTGCGGTCCTGGGAGTCGCCACCGACATCTCAGAACGGCTGCGCGCCGAGGTCCGGCTGCGCGAACGGGACGAGCAGCTGCGCCAGGACCAGAAGATGCGGGCGATCGGCCAGCTCGCCGGCGGCCTGGCGCACGACTTCAACAATCTCTTGACGGTCATTCTCGGTAGCGTCGATCCGATGCTCGTGGCGATTCCCGCCGGCGAGCGTTGGCGGCGCGAGGCGGAGCAGATCCGTCACGCTGCGGAACGGGCGGCGGCGCTCACCGGCCAGCTGCTGGCTTTCACTCGCAAGCAGGTGGTTGCGCCGGTGGCGCTCGACCTCAACCAGGTCGTGCGCGAAACCGAGCAGATGCTCGAGCGTCTGATCGGCGAGAACATCCGTCTCTCTACCGACCTCGCTCCGGATCTGGCCCGAGTGCACATGGACCGCAGTCAGGTGGAGCAGCTGCTGTTCAATCTCACCGTCAACGCCCGCGATGCCATGCCCAACGGCGGCACGCTGAGCTTCGCCACATCGTCGGCACCGCCCATGGCGAACCGCAACGGGGATCGCGTTCCCGCCGTCCGTCTGACGGTGCGCGACAGCGGGGCGGGGATGGACGAAGAGACCCGCGCGCGGGCGTTCGAGCCCTTCTTCACCACCAAGGCGCAAGGCACGGGCCTCGGGCTGGCGACGGTCTACGGAATCGTCGAGCAGGCCGGCGGAACGCTTTCGCTGGCGAGCGCGCCCGGACACGGCACCACGGTCGAGATCCTTTTCCGCGGCTTCTCCGACGGTGCGGTGCATGCGCCGTCAGGCGCCGCTTCCGCAGTTCGCCATGGCAGCGAGACGCTGCTTATGGTCGAGGATGAGGAGGCGATCCGAAGGCTGATGAGCGATGCCCTCGGCGAGCTCGGCTACCAGATGCTAGGCGCCGAAGATTCCGACGCCGCGCTCGCCCTGGTCGCCGCCCACGCCGGGAAGATCGACCTGCTGATCACCGACGTCGTTCTTCCCGGCCTTTCCGGCCCGCTTCTCGCTGAGCGGATCGCGGCACTCCGGCCCGGCATGAAGGTTCTTTTCATTTCCGGGTATCCGGAGCAGATCCTCGACCGCAGCGATTCCTTCGAAGGCGCGGTCGGCTTCCTGGCCAAGCCCTTCCGACCGGCCGAGCTCGCACGCAAGATCCGCAGCATGCTGGACGCCGGCTGAACCCGGGGTGAGCACCGCGCGGGTCTACGATCTCACTGGATGGAATGCGAGCTGTGCCAGGTATCAGCTGATCCTGGTCACCAACGGCGGCCACGTCATCGACGGACAGGAGGCTCGCATCTGGGCCTTCCTCCGCTCCACACGCTAGACGACTAGAGAGTGACAGTCTGACTCGCTGGGAAGTTGTCAATACATACGTATTGACACTGCAGCGGTACCGGGCGTAGTCTGCCGGGGTGCCCCCCGCCACCAAGTCCGGCCAGATACAGATCCGGGTTTCTGCGGCGCAGAAAGCCGCGATCCGCGGTGCCGCCCGGCGGGCGGGACTCGGCATGTCCGCCTACGTCCTCGCCCGGTTGCTGTCGGCGCCGGCGGGCCGCTTTCAGGAGCTCACCCGGGATCTGGTCGAAGCTCCCGCCGACCCTCCGGACGCGCGCTTCGCTCTCGCAGAGCTCAACTCCTGGCTGGCGAGCCTCGGTGCCGGCGAGCTGCAGGATGGGGTGTCGTCGCCACCCCTCCGGCTGACGCCCTACCTCGCCAACTACGTCGCCGCGATGGTGGAGGTCGCCTGCGCGCAGCGCCGCGTCCCTCTGCCACCTTGGGTCGGCGCGACAGCACCGCTCACCGAACCGGTGTTCGGCTCGGCGCTCATCAGCCTCCGCCTGTACCTGCTGACCCATTCGCCGGCGCCTTTCCGGCGGCGGAACATCTTCATCGACGCGACCCTCGGTTCCCGGGTCTGAGGTGGCTGCCTTTACCGACAAGGACATTCGACGGCTCTTCGCGTTGTTGAACGAGGAGCTGCGACGCGCAGACACGGAGGGCGAGCTCTTTCTGGTGGGCGGAGCCGTCATGTGTCTGGCGTATGCCGCGCGTCCTTCCACCCAGGACGTGGACGGACTGTTTCGCCCCGCCCGCGAGGTTCGCGAGGCCGCGGCGCGGGTGGCCTTGCAAACCGGCGTTCCGGCCGACTGGCTCAACGACGGCGTGAAGGGCTTCCTGAGCGAACGGGGGGAGCTCAATCTCTTCCTCGAGCTCGATCACCTGCGGGTCATGGTGGCCCAGCCG
>JAYTAM010000298.1:0-6767 GCA_043737505.1 Thermoanaerobaculia bacterium | reverse complement strand
CGATGCGCGCCCCTTCGTCGCGCTCCGCCAGGTTCATGGCGAGGCGCGCCAGCGTGCGCATCACCTCCGCATCCTGGGGCGCGAACTGCCGCGCGATGCGCGCCTCCCTCGCCGCCTCTTCGAGCCGCCCGGCGCGAGCCAGCACATTGGCCAGCTCGAGGCGGACGTAGGGATCCTCCGGCGCCAGCGCCGCAGCCTGGGCGAGGGCAAGGAGGGCGGCGTCGGTCGCGCCATCCGCGAGCAGCGCACCGGCGAGCAGAAAGGGGTAGGCGCCGGCGGCCCGAGTGCTTTCCGACGCCCCGGCCGCGGACGACAAGAGGGAAAGGCTCAGCAGCAGGCGGGCAGAACGCGCAATCGACACCGGCGAATCATAGCTGCACTGGGACTTTTCCCGCCGGCTTCACTCTGATATCTTGCCGTGCAAAGGAAGTCCTTTTCGATTCTTACAATTAGAGAACATGGCACGGATCGCTCCAGTCCGACTAGGTGAGCTGCTCGAGAAGCGGGGAGATGTCACGCGCGAGCAGCTTCTGCGAGCGCTGCGCAACCAGAAAGTTCTCGGCGGTCGCCTGGGGACTTGCCTGCTCGAGATCGAGGCGCTGACCGAGGAGCAGCTCTGCAGCGCCCTCTCGGAGCAGCACGGCGTCCCCTGCGCCTCGCCGGAGGATCTGCGGGGAATTCCCGACGACCTCCTCGAGCTCCTGCCCTCGAAAGTCGCCAAGCGCTGCCATGCGATCGCCTTCCATGCCAGCACGACGCAGGTGAAAGTGGCGCTGGTCGAAGCGCGCAATCTGGCTTTCCAGGACGAGATCTCCTTCGTGGTGGGAAAGAGGATTCGCTGGCACGTCGCGCCCGAGCTGCGGTTGATCGAGGCGCTCGAGAAGCACTACGGCGAAGAGTGCCCCTCGCGGCTCGCCAAGCTGCTCGACAAGATGAACCGTTCGCGCTTCCTCTGGGCGCGCGAGGGCGCCGCCCTCCCGACCGGCGGCGCAGCGCGACAGACCGGCGACCAGCTGAAGTGGGACACGAAAATCGCCGGCGTGCCGGCGGCGGCCGCTACGCCCGCTCCTTCCATCGTCGAGGCGCAGTCCACCGTCTCGCTCGAGCTGCCCCACTTCCAGCACGAGACGCTCGATCTGCCCTCGCTCGCCCCGGTGGCCACTGCGCCCGCGGCACCGGCGCCTGCCGCAGGTCCTCCGGCCGCGCCGGCAGCCAGTCCCGCACGCAGTCCGGCAGCCAGTCCGGCAGCCCCGCCAGCAGCCCCTCCGCCGACCGCCGCGGCCGAGCCGGCCGCGGTCCAGCAGGCCTCGCCGGCGGCGCGGGCGCTACCCCCGAGCGTCGAAGAGACCGAGCAGCGCCTTCTCCAGGCCCACGAGCGCGACGATGTCGCGCGGGCGATGATCGACTTCGCCGCCGGTCGAGTTCTCCGCACGGCCCTCTTCGTTGTCCGCAAGGAGGAGGTCGCCGCCTGGTTTTGGACCGGAGCGGGAATCGATGGCGAGCGCCTCGCCGCTTTGCGCCTGAACCTGAAACAGCCCTCGCTCTTCGACGGTCTGAAGGAGAAGGGCGGATCGTTTCGTGGCGCCCTCTCTTCTCTGCCGGCGCACTCCGCGCTCGGCGCCTGTTTCACCGCCCCACCGCTCGCTCCGGACGTGCTCGTCCTGCCGGTGAAGGTCAAGGATCGGTTGGTCGCCGGCCTTCTCCTCGAGCCCCGCGCGACGTCCGGAAGCGAGCTCTCCGCCGCCGACCTCGCGGACCTTCAGCGCGTGATCGCCAAGGCCGAGATCGCCTTCGAGCTCTGCATCATGCAGTCGAAGTTGCGCAAGGCGTGACTCCGTCAAGTGTCGCGTTGACACTCCCGGTGGATGCGGCTAGATTCGTGGAAAGGCCAGAGCGCAGATGATCAAGGCAGACATCGTGATGAAGGTCTCGGACGTCTCCAACGTTCCGCGGATGAAGGCTGTCCAGGCGGTCGACACGATCATCGACGCGATGAAAGACGCACTCTGCGACGGGCGTCGCATCGAGCTGCGCGGCTTCGGCGTTTTCCAGGTGCGCGACCGCAAGAAGGGGGTCGGGCGCAACCCGAAGACCGGCGTCGAAGTGGCCATCACCCCCGGCCGGACCGTGCGCTTCAAGCCCGGCAAAGACCTCAAGAACCTCTGAGCCGAGCCGGCCTTGCCGGACGAAACTTCACCGCCGAGTCTCGCCCTGCTTCCTGGGGAGATCGCCGGTCTCCCTCGCGACCTCCCTACTGAAAAGCTTTCGGTAAAGGGAAAGGAAGCGCTCCTCGCGGTCTTTCTCTTTCTCGCGACGCTCTTCACCAGCGTGACCGTGGGTGGCGTTTTCCTCATCGGCGCGCGAACCGACATCGCCACCGACATTGCGCCGTTCCTCGTTCCCGACACTGTGATTCGAGTCTGGAGCGATCCGGCGACGCTGATCTGGGGTTTCGCCTACGCGCTGCCGGTCCTCGCGATCCTCCTCGCCCATGAGCTCGGGCACTACTTCGCTTGCCGGCGCTACCGGGTGGCGGCGAGCCCTCCCTACTTCCTCCCCTCGCCCTTTCTGCTCGGTACCCTGGGCGCGTTCATCCGCATCCGCAGCGTGATTCGCAGCAAACGGGAGCTCTTCGACATCGGTGTCGCCGGTCCGATCGCCGGCTTTCTGGTGCTTCTGCCGATCCTCGCCTACGGCGTCGCGCACTCGGTGCCGGTCGCTGTGGTCGCGGTGCCCGAGAGCGCCTCGGCGATGGCACTCACGCTGCCCGGAAACAGTCTCCTTTACCGGGCTTTTGTCTGGCTTTTCTTTGGCGCGCTGCCTGAGGGGGCGATTCTCAATCCCCATCCGTTCGTCTTCGCAGCCTGGGTCGGCAGCTTCGCGACCATGCTGAACCTTTTGCCGCTGGCGCAGCTCGATGGCGGCCACCTGCTCTACGCTGTCGCCGGCCGGCATCAGCGCCGGATCGCGCCGGTGCTGTGGCTCGTGCTCCTCGCCGGCGGCCTCGTCTGGCCCGGCTGGTTCGTGTGGGCCGCCATCGTGCTCTGGCTGGGCCTGCGTCACCCGCCGGTCTGGGATGAGAGCGAGCCCCTCGACGGCAAGCGCAGATGGCTGGCTGTCGGAGCGGCGCTCATCTTCCTGCTCTGTTTCATGCCGGTGCCGCTCACCCAGATCGCAGTCGACCTGCCCGGCCTGCGCTGACCCGACCTAACCGGGCAGAAAGTCGAGCACCAGCGTCACCGGGCCGTCGTTCCGCAGCTCGACCTTCATGTCCGCCGCGAAACGGCCGGTCGCGACGCGAAAGCCCGCCTCTCGCAGCATCTCGGCGAACAGGTCGACCAGAGGCTCGGCGACGTCGCCCGGCGCTGCGCCCTCGAAGGACGGCCGGCGTCCGCGTGAAGTATCCGCGAAGAGGGTGAACTGGGAGACCACCAGAATCTCGCCGCCGACGCTCGCGAGATCCAGGTTCATCCTCCCGGACGAATCTTCGAACAGGCGCAGGCCGACGACCTTGAGCGCTGCACGCTGGACCACGGCGGCGTCATCTCCCCGCCCGACGCCGACCAGGAGGAGGAAACCGGCGCCGATGCGCGCCACCTCCACTGCATCCACTTCGACCGCTGCCCGGGAGACGCGCTGCAAGACGATGCGCACGGAATCCGTCCTATCTCTGCAAAGGAATTCGGCGGGGGCCCGCGATGCGTATGATACCGTCCCGGCCACGCCGAAAGGGAGCAAATTCATGGTCAACAAAGTGATGCTGGTAGGAAATCTGGGGCGTGACCCCGAGATGCGCGCACTGCCTGGCGGCCAGCAGGTCGCCAATTTCTCCCTGGCCACGTCGCGCCGGTACAAGGACAGGGACGGCAACCGCAAGGACGAGACCGAGTGGCACAACATCGTCGTCTACGGCAAGCAGGCGGAGATCGCCGGCCAGTACCTGACCAAGGGCAAGATGGTCTTCGTCGAGGGCCGCATCCAGACCCGCTCCTGGGACGACAAGGAGCGTGAAGGCAAGAAGATCTACAAGACCGAGATCATCTGCGAGAACTTCCAGATGCTCGGCTCGAAGGGCGATGGCGCAGGCGCCGGCGGCGGACGCGACTACAGCGGCGGCGCTCCCGCGGACGGCGGCGGCAGCGCCGGCAGTGGCGGTGGCGGCGGCGACTTCCAGGACGACGACATTCCGTTCTAGAGGTTCGTCGATCCCGGCTGCCGGCGGGCGACGTCGGCGGCCAGGCGCTCGAGCTTTCGGCGAATCTCGCCGACCGGCGGCGCTACCGGCGCCGCCTTCCGGATTCGTCTCAGATTTGCCCGCAGGCGCCCGAGCCGGCGTTCCGCCTCTTCGAATCTCGGCCGGAGCACCTTCCGGCTGAGCGCGGCGGCGATTTCGGGCGCCGCATCCACGCGACGGCAGAAAAGCAGTCCATCGCAACCGGCGGCGAGCGCGAGCGCGCCGATCTCGGGAAGAGTTCCGAACTCGGCGAGCGCGCCCATCTCCAGATCGTCGCTGAAGAGGTAGCCGCGAAACTTCAACTCCTTCCTCAGCAGGCCGGTCGAGATCCTCGGGCTCAAGGTCGAGGGCAGGATCCCCTCTCCCCAGCCGGGGTAGATCGCGTGGCCGACCATTGTCGCTTCCGCTGAAGGAAAGAGCTCAGTAAATGGGGTCAGGTCCCGATCGAGCTTGGCTCTCGTGGAGCTGATGTGGGAACCCGAGAGGTGGGTATCGGCGGTCGCGGGGCCCAGGCCGGGAAAGTGCTTGATGCAGCCGCCGACTCCTGAATCGTGAAGGCCCTGCAGCGCGGCTTTCGCTCTCGCCGTGACCTGGCGCGGCGTGGAGCCGAAGGTGCGGCCGTCGAGGGCGTTGCCGGCGATGCCGTGGTCGAGATCGACGACCGGGGCGAAATCGAGGTCGAAATCGAACTGGCGGAGCGCCAGGCCAAGGAGCTTCCCGGCCCGCCTGGCCGTCGCCGGTCGGCAATGTGCGAGCTCCGCCGCCGCCGGCGCGGGCGCGACGACTTTACGCAGCCGATCCACCCTTCCTCCCTCCGCATCGAGGCAGAGGATCGCCTGAGGAACGGCAGCGCGCAACTCGGCGACGAGATGCCGCAACTGGGACTCGCCCTCGATGTTGCGCGTCACCAGAACGATTCCCGCTGGCCGAACCCACCGCAGTGTCTTCGCCTCCTCGACCGTTAGCGCAGTGCCCTCGACTCCAAGGAATAGGACGCTTCCGCCTCTCATTTCAGGCGGTCCTTCAGGCTGGCGAGGAGGTTCAGAGCGGCGAGAGGGGTCAGGCGCTCGAGGTCGAGCTCGCGCAGGATGCCGGCGATCGTCTCCTCTACCGGCGTGAACAGGGGGAGCTGCGCCGCCCTCCGGTCCGCCGGCATTTCACCGTGCGCGAGGCGCGGCCGCCCCTCCGGGTCGTACTCCTTGGCCTCGAGGTTGGCGAGTACCTGCTCGGCCCGCTGAATCACCGTTTCGGGGAGGCCGGCCAGCTTCGCGACGTGAATGCCGTAGGACTTGTCGGCGCTGCCGGGCGCGACCCGCCGCAGGAAGACAATGCGGTCCTCCCACTCCTTCACCGCCATGGTGCGGTTCACCACTCGCGGCAGGAGCTCGGCGAGCTCGGTGAGCTCGTGGTAGTGAGTGGCGAAGAGAGTCAACGGTCGCACCTGCCCGTGCAGGTGCTCGACGATCGCCCAGGCCAGGGAGAGCCCGTCGAAGGTCGCGGTGCCCCGTCCGACCTCGTCGAGGATCACCAGGCTCTCGCGGCTGGCGAAGCGCAGGATGTTCGAGGTTTCGATCATCTCGACCATGAACGTCGACTCGCCGCGCGCCAGATCGTCCGACGCACCGACGCGGGAGAAGATCCGGTCGACGACGCCGATGGTGGCGCGCCGGGCGGGCACGAAGCTGCCGGCCTGCGCCATCAGGACGAGGAGCGCAGCCTGGCGCAGGTAGGTCGATTTGCCGCCCATGTTCGGACCGGTGAGCAGGATGATCTGCGAGCCTGTGGGATCGAGGTCGAGATCGTTGGGTACGAAATTCTCCCCCAGCGCCGCTTCGAGCACCGGGTGACGGCCCTCTTCGATGGCGATTCCACTTCCGGCCGGCAGCAGCTCCGGCCGGACGTAGCCGCGTCGCGCCGCGACCTCGGCCAGGGCCCCCACGGCATCGAGGGCGGCGATTGCCTGCGCCAGATTCTGCAACCTGTTTGCCTTCACCGCCACCCGCCCGACGAGCTCACCGTACAGGCGTTTCTCGATCGCCAGCCGCCGGTCCTCGGCATGCAGGATCCGCTCTTCGAGCTCCTGCACCTCGGGCGTGACGTAGCGCTCGGCGTTGGCGAGCGTCTGGCGCCGGACGTAGTCGCCCGGGACCGCCGACTGATTCGCCCGCGTGATTTCGATCGAATAGCCGAAGACCCGGTTGTAGCGCACCTTGAGCGACGAAATTCCGGTGCGCTTGCGTTCGCGCTCCTCGAGCTCGAGGATGTGGCGCTTGGCGTCCGACGCCAGCGAGCGGTATTGGTCGAGCTCGGGGTCGACCCCGGCGGCGATGACCCGCCCATCATCGAGCTGGCTCGCCGGTTCCTCTTCCAACCCGCCGAGGAGGTCGGCGGCGAGGTCGCTCAACGGATCGGTCGCCGCCGCCGTCTCGATCAGCCGGCTCTGCACACCGGCCAGGCCGGCGAACATCGCCGGCACTCCGGCCAGAGTGTCGCGCAGGGCGGTCGCCTCCCGGGGCGAGAGCGAGCCCACCAC
>JAYTAM010000297.1:0-15569 GCA_043737505.1 Thermoanaerobaculia bacterium | reverse complement strand
GCGAGCTCGAGCAGGTGCTGCGCCGCTTCATCCGCTACCTGAAGCTGGTGACCGAAGCCAGGAAGCGCGTCGTGTCGGCGCTGGTCTACCCCACGGTGCTCGTCGGCCTGTCGGTCGCCATGCTCTTCGTCATGGCGATCTTCGTCATGCCTCGGTTCACGGTGTTCTACGACCAGATGGACATGGAGCTGCCGCTGCTGACGCGCATCACGCTCGGCGTGTCGGTTTTTCTACGCGACTACATACTGTTCATCCTCGCCGGAGCGGCAGCGACGATCGTCGCCTACCGCAGATGGGCGCGCACGCCGTCGGGCGCCGTCCGCATCGACCGCTTCCGGCTGCGGGTCCCACTCCTCGGACCGGTCCTGCACCTGTTTTCGCTCGCCGAGTACTGCCGCTCGCTCGCGACTTTGTTGTCCGGCGGCATGCCGCTCGTGCCGTCGATGGAGATCTCCGGCCGCGCGGTCTCCAACCTCTACGTCCGCCAGAGAATCCTGCCGACGGTGCAGCAGGTGCGCGAAGGCAAGGCGCTCCACGAGGCCCTCGAGGGCACCGGGATCGTCACCGACATCGCGATCGACATGGTCAAGGTGGGCGAGGCCACCGGCTCGCTAGACGTCATGCTGACCAGCATCGCCGACTTTCTCGACGAAGAGGTGGAGATGCGGATGCAGCGCATCCTGTCGCTGGTGGAGCCGCTGATGCTGATCATCATGGGCGGCCTCGTGGCGGCGCTTCTGGTCTCGATCTACATGCCGATGTTCAACGCCATGGGAGGGATCAATTGAGTCTGGCTCCGGCACCCCCGTCTCCCGGCGCCGAATTCCTGGTGGCCGACAGCACCCTGCGCGCGGCCGACGAGCGCCGCGCCGTCGAGGCGCTCGCCGCGACGCACGGCCTGGAGTTTGTCGACCTCGACCATTTCCGCATCGACAACGAGCTCTTCCACACGATTCCGTTCGAGCTCATGCTGCGCTACGGCTTCATTCCCCAGGCGCAGCTCGCCGGTCGCATTGCCCTGGTGATGAAGGATCCGAAGGACGTCTCCCGGCTCGACGAGCTCGAGCTCCTGCTCGGCCAGCCGGTCGAGGTGCGGGTCGGAGTGCCCTCGGCGATCGATCAGATCCTGCAGAAGTCCGAGTCGACCCAGCGCGTGCTGGAGGAGGCGACAGAGGATTTCCGCATTCAGCTCGTGCAGGAGGACGACCAGGGCGAAGAGATCCTGTCGATCGACAGCATCACCGCCGACTCGTCGCCGGTGATCAAGCTGGTCGACTCGACGGTCTTCAACGCCATCCAGCGCCGCGCCTCCGACATCCACATCGAGTCGCGAGACAACGAGGTGGTGATCAAGTACCGCATCGACGGCGTGCTCTATCAGGCGATGGAGCCGATCGACAAGCGCCACCATCAGACGATCATCAGCCGCATCAAGGTCATGTCCGAGCTCGACATCGCCGAGAAGCGCGTGCCGCAGGATGGCCGGTTCAAGCTGCGGTTGAAGGGGCGGACGATCGACTTCCGCGTATCGATCATGCCGTCCGTGCACGGCGAGGATTGCGTGATTCGAATTCTCGACAAGGAATCGATGTCGGCGGAGTTCTCGAATCTCCGGCTCGACATCCTGGGCTTCGACGACGACACCATGCGCAAGGTGAGAAAGTCGATCCGCGAGCCCTACGGCATGGTCCTGGTGACCGGCCCGACCGGCAGCGGCAAGACGACGACCCTCTACGCCTGTCTGTCGGAGATCCAGTCGCCGGAAGACAAGATCATCACCATCGAGGATCCGGTCGAGTACCAGTTGAAGGGGATCACCCAGATTCCGGTCAACGAGAAGAAGGGCCTGACCTTCGCCCGGGGTCTGCGCTCGATTCTGCGCCACGACCCCGACAAGGTCATGATCGGCGAGATCCGCGACGAGGACACTGCATCGATCGCGATCCAGTCGGCGCTCACCGGCCATCTCGTGTTCACCACCGTGCACGCCAACAACGTGGTCGACGTGCTGGGACGTTTTCTCAACATGAAAGTGGATCTCTACAACTTCGTTTCGGCCCTGAACTGTGTGCTCGCCCAGCGTCTGGTGCGGCGGATCTGCCCGCACTGCCGCCGCGAAGCGTCGGTCAGCTCGCAACTGCTCGAGGACTCGGGGCTCTCGCCGGCGGTCTACGGCGATCATCCGTTCTTCGAAGGTGCCGGCTGTCTCGAGTGCAACGGCACCGGATTCCTCGGCCGCCTGGCGGTTTCGGAACTGCTCGACCTCTCGGATCGTATCCGTGAGCTGATTCTGGAGAAGCGGCCGGGCTCGGAGATCAAGCGCGCGGCCAAGGAAGAGGGAATGCGGTTCCTGCGCGAATCGGCGCTCGAAAAAGCACTGCAAGGAATGACGACACTTCGTGAGATCAATCGGTTTACCTTCGTGGATTGAGCGGGTGCTGGGCCGGCAGCCCAGGCCGGTGCCGCCACACGTCTTCGCGGTCCGGCGGCGGGAGCTCCGCTTCGCCACGTTCTCGCGGGCGGAGGCAGGCGGGTCCGGCCTCGAGCTGGCGGAGTTCCACTCCCTGCCGCTCGCCGACGGAATGTTCGGCACCGGTCCCCTCGGGGTCCCCGTCGGCGAGAGTGCACAGCTCGCAGCGACGCTGCGCCTGCTTGTCGCGCGCACCGCGAAGCCGGTGCGGGAGGCCTCGGTCGTCCTCCCGGACGCCTGGGCGCGCAACATGGTTCTGGAGCTGGGCGACCTCCCCGAGGAGCCGGTGGCGCGGCTCGAAGTACTCCGGTTCCGCGTCAAGCGGATGGTGCCGTATCGCGTCGAAGACCTGCGCATCGAGGCGGTACCGATCGCCTCGCTGGATGCGCCCGGCATCCTGGAGGCGCCGTCGCGGTCCGGCAGCGCTTCGGCGCTTGTCGCTCCCGCTGCACCCGCTGCAACCGCCAATCGCCAGGCGCACTGTCTCGTCACGCTCGCCAACGCCGCCGTCTGCGCGATGATCGAGGATGCCTTTCAGGCTTGCGGTATCCGCGTCGGGCAGCTCTCCGGGGCGACGCTCTCGACTCTCCAGGCCCTCCTTGCGAGCGATCCCGAGCGCGGCCTCTTCGGTCTCGCCCTGGTCGACGCCGACGGCTTCAACCTCGTGCTGGTGCGCGACGGCGTGCCGGTCGTCTGGCGGCAGAAGAGCTTCACCGAAGGGCTCTCGGATGCCGATCGTGCGCGCCTGCTGACCTCGGAGCTCCGCCTCACCCGGACGCTCCTCGGCGAGCGTTTCCCGGGGGAAGCGCTGGTCGCCCTCCACCTCGCGGCGCCGCGAGCGGTCGAGCCGTTCTGGCTGCAGGTGCTCGCCCAGGGCCTCGAATGCCAGCCGAGCCGGCTGCGGAGCGAGCACCTGGGCCTCGCCGCGGAGGGCGTCGGCGATGCGTTCGTGGATCTCGCGCCGCTCGCCGGCGCCGCGTCGCGGGAGATGGCATGAGTCGCGTGCGCTGGCAGGAACCCAACCTCGCCCGGGCACCGTTCGTCAACGAGCGTCCGGTGCGGCGGCTCGGCCTGCTGCTCTGGACGCTCTTCCTGATCGTCGCCGGCATTGCGCTCTGGAACTCGCAGTCGATTCGTCGCGCCACCACCACCCAGATCGTCGAGCTCAACCGGCTCCATCTCGAGACCCGGAGCGCTCGCGAGCGCGCGGCGACGCTCCAGGCCGAGCTCCGCAGCGCCGACCTGCCGGCCCAGAACGAGCGCACGGAGTTCCTCAACCGGCGGCTTGCCGAGCGCGCCTTCTCGTGGAGCCGGCTGCTGGAGACGCTGACCGAGACCATGCCGCGCGGCGTGCGGCTCCTGCGGCTCTCTCCGGAAAGCTTCACCCGCGAGCGCGGTCGTGGCACGGCGGACCTGCAGTCCCCGGCGACCACCCGGGTCGCTCTGCGCATCAGCGGCGAGGCCGAGGAGACGGAGGCGCTGCTCGAGTTCGTCGACCAGCTCTTCCAGCATCCGGCATTCCACCGCCCGAATCTCTCGCGCGAGAGTGAGAAGAAGGACTTCAAGATCCAGTTCGAACTGACGGTCGCTTATCTGCCGGAGGTCGCGAACGAGCTCGCTGGCGCGGCGACGGCGGGTCCGATCGGAGCGGCGGCGCCGGCCAGCAGAACCCAGGCCGGACCGCGGACGACGCTCGCTGGAGCTTCGATGGGGAGGCCGGCGCCGGGCTCTTCAGCCCCGGCCTTACCGGCGGCCATTCCGCAAGCGGACGGTGCAGCGGGAGCCCCGACCGGCGTCGAGCGGCGTGCCGGAGCCTTCGGCGGACGGAGCGTGCCGGCGAAGGGCGAGAGGTTCCTGGCCCGCGATGGCGCTGGCGCAATGGAAGAGGAGAAGGAGGCCGCGTCGGTCGACGGCGGCGCAGGTGCGGTCGATCCGATGTCGAAGTTCGCCGGCGGTGCGGCCGACTTCCGCCCGGGGGCGACAACGCCCCGGGGAAGCGTACCCGGGGCGACCCGTCCAGCTGCACCCGCGCCGGGTGGAGCTCCCCGCTTCCCTGGCAACGTCGTGCCGACGCCGCTCAAGCCCTACGCATCCACCACCGGCGG
The DNA here is from genome assembly GCA_043737505.1 of Thermoanaerobaculia bacterium. Taxonomy (GTDB): domain Bacteria; phylum Acidobacteriota; class Thermoanaerobaculia; order Multivoradales; family JAGPDF01; genus JAGPDF01. Next base: position 10,994 of record JAYTAM010000297.1, on the reverse strand, counting down.
GGCGCAATGAGCGGTTCGTTCGGACTCTGGCGTCGCAGGCTGTGGATCTGGCTGCCGCCCGCGGTGGCCCTGCTCGCGGCGACCCTCTACCTGGTCTATTTTCAGCGCGGGCTGCGGGCGCAGGGCGCCAACCTCGATGGCCGGCTGCTCACCGCGGAACGCGAGCACGATGCGGCTGGGAAGGATCTCGCCCGACTCGAGAGCCTCGCCGAGAAGGCACTTTCCACCCGCGAGCAGATGGCGCGCCTCAAAGAAGAGAAGTTCGCCACCGAAAGCGGCCGCTTCACCAGTCTCGTGCGTGAGATCAAGCAGCTCGCCGAGCACGCCGGCCTCGATCCGCGGGAGATCGGCTATCCCGAAGAGTCCTACGCCGATCTCGGCCTGGTGCGGCGCTCCTTCGTCTTCGGCGTACAGGGTAGCTACGTCAACCTGCGCGCCTTCCTCTATCTGGTGGAGCTGTCGCCGTCCTACGTCACGATCGACCAGATCGAGGTGCGCGAGCTCGCCGGGGCAAAGGGTCTGGGCGTCAATCTACGGCTCTCGACCTTCTTCGTCGCTCCGACGGCGGAGCCCCCGCCGCGCCCGGCCCCCGGAGGGAGCTCGTGAAGCTCGCGCCGAGAGAGCGCCGGCTGCTTCAGGTCCTGGCGGTTGTGGGCGGGTTGATGGTCCTGCGCGCACTGTGGTCGTGGATCACTCCCGCGGCGTCGCCGCCGCCACCTCCCGTCGCCACCGCGGCCCGCGCCGGCGCAGCCCGCCCGGGCTTCGGCAGCGGGCCTCGCAAGGCCCAGGCGCAGCTGCCGAAGGAGATTGTGGAGCTGCAGCTCCACGCTCCCGAGGGGCCGCCGAAAGCGCTCTCGGTGGGACGCGATCCGTTCCGCTTCGGGCCCGTTCCACCGCCCCCCCCGCCGCCGCCGCCGACCAAGGCCGAGCTCGAGGCGAGGGAGCGGCAGCGCGAAGCCCAGCGGCTGGCGGCCGAGCGCGCGCTGGCGGACTCACTGATCCCCCGCCCGCCACCGGTGACCGTGGTCTACCTCGGCTGCTTCGGTCCGGAGCGGCGCCGGATCGCGGTCTTCGCCGACGACAAGGGCGAGAATCTCTACAATGTGGAAGTCGGCGAAGTCGTCGAAGGAAAATTCATCGTCGATCGAATCGGCTACGAGTCGGTCGACCTCAAGTTCGTCGGGTTTCCCGACGAGCCGGCGAAGCGCTTGCCGATCGGGGGATAGGTTGCCGGGAAAACAGTTCATGAATCGGCGAGGCCGGGCGGCCGGAGTGCTGCTCTGCGTGACGCTCTGGGCGGGCACCTCCGGATGCTCGACCTATCGCCTCGCCCACCAGGCAGCGCTCGCTGAAGAGAACTCCGACTGGGACGCGGCGGTCGAGCACTATCTCGAGCTCGTCGAGCAGCAGCCCTCGAATGTCCGCTTCAAGACGGCGCTGCTGCGCGCGCGCCTCAAGGCCTCCCAGGTGCACTTCAGCAAGGGGCAGCGCTTCCGCGCCGCGGGGGTGCTCGAGCGCGCTCTGATCGAGTACCAGGAGGCCGTGCAACTCGACTCGACCAACCAGTACGCGCAGGTCGAGCTCGACCAGCTGCGCAGCGAGATGGCGAAGGTCGATCGCAACGGCGCTCAGCTCTCGCTCGAGGAGCTCAAGAAGAAGACCCGCGATCAGCCGGCGCAACCGCCGGTGCTCTCCCCGCGCTCGAAGGAGGCGATTTCGCTCGACTTCCCGAAACCGGTGTCGATCTTCGACATCTATCGCGCGCTCGCCAAGGCGTTCGGGATCAACGTGCTCTTCGATCCGGCGCTCAAGGACCAGGATCTCGCCATCGAGCTGCGCGACGTCACGGCGCAGACCGCGCTCGAGACTCTGATGCGGGCTGCCGGGCACTTCTACAAGGTGGTCGATGAGCACTCGATCATCATCGCCGCCGACAACCCGCAGAACCGCAAGAACTACGAGGACCTCGTGATCCAGACCTTCTTCCTCTCGAACGCCGAGGTGAAGGACGTCCTGACCCTGCTGCGCAGTCTTATCGGCGCCAAGAACATCGCCACCAACGAAGAGCTCAATGCAGTGACGATCCGCGACACCGCCGACAAGGTCAAAGTCGCGCAGCGGATGATCGAGGGCATCGACAAGTCGCGCTCGGAGGTCATCGTCGACGTCGAGTTGATCGAGGTCGACACGAATCGCATTCGAGAGATCGGCGTCAGCCTGTCGCAGAACCAGATCACTCAGACGCTCGACCTCGGCGAGGACGCCAAGGTCCATCTCTCGGACCTCAAGTACCTCAACCAGAGCAGCTGGATTCTGACGATCCCTTCGATCATCTACGACTTCGTGAAGACGAACGCCGACGCCCAGCTGCTCGCCAAGCCGCAGATCCGCATCAGCGAAGGCGAGAAGGGCAAGGTTCACATCGGCGACCGGGTGCCGATTCCGGTCACCAGCTTCAACTCGTCGCAGACCTCGGGCGGCAACATCATCCCGATCACCTCCTTCCAGTACCAGGACGTCGGCATCAAGATCGACATCGAACCGCGGGTGCACCACAACAAGGAGGTCACCCTCAAGCTCCAGATCGAAGTCAGCCAGATCACCGGCTACCAGGATGGCGGCGGCGGGCAGAGGCAGCCGATCATCGGCACCCGCACGATCGAATCGACCATCCGGCTGAAGGACGGCGAGACCAACTTCCTCGCCGGCCTCATCCGCACCGACGAAGTACAGGGCGAGTCCGGTATTCCCGGCCTCTCCGACATTCCGATCCTCGGCCGGCTGTTCGGCAAGACCACGAGCAACATCAAGCGCAGCGACGTCATGCTGACGCTGACCCCGCACATCATCCGCACTCCCGAGATCACCGAGGGCGACCTGATGCCGATCTGGGTCGGCACCGAATCGAACATCTCCTTCCGCGGCGGCACGCCGCGGGTCGAGTCCGAAGCGGAAGGTCCGTTCGACGACGGGCAGTCCTCCGCCGAGGCCGAGGAGAAGATCCGCGAGCAGGTCCAGCGCCTGCCGCGCGGTCTGCGCTCGGAGGGCGTGACGGGCGCCGAGCCCTCCTCTCCCTCCTCATCGGGCGGGTTGAACCTGGCTCCGGGCGGTGGACCGTCGAATCCGTTCGCCAATCCGCAGAAGAAGCCGGAGCCGGAGGACGAGGAGATTCCGGACGGCGGCTCGGCGAGCCTCGGGACACCCTCGGCGCCCTCCGAGTCCGGGCTCGATCGGATCGCCTCTGCCGACGCCGACGCCGACGCCGATGCCGCCGGCGCCGGCGCCGCCGGCGCCTCGGGGGCTGCCGGATTCGGCAGCGCCCGCCTGCGCCTGCTGCCGCAGGCGCTGGCGATCACGCCCGGGGAGAGCTTCGAGATGGAGGTCGAGATCGCGACCACCGCGCCGGTGGCGCACGTGCCGCTCACCCTCTCCTGGGATCCCGACCTGCTCGAGCTCGAGAGCGTCGTCGCGGGAGATTTCCTCGGCAGCAGCAAGAACGCCGGCTTCGTGAGTGACGCCTCCGTTCCCGGCGAGCTCACGCTGCAGGCCGACCGCGTCCGGGGAGCGTCGGGCGTTGCCGGACACGGCTCGCTCGCGCGACTGCGCTTCCGCGCCCTGGGAAGCGGCACCGCCGCGGTCGCGGTTTCGACCTCGCGGGTTCAGGATGCCGAGCTCTACGAGCTCGCCTCCGTCAGCGCGGCCCCTTCCGAAGTTCTGATCCGCACCCCGGAGGAGTCCGAGCCGACTGTGATCGAGTCGATCGGATCCGATGATCCGAGGGATCCGAGGGATCCGAGCGATTCGGGCGATCCGAGCGATCCGGGCGATTCGGGCGCCTCCCCGGGCGGGGGTTCATGAAAGGCAGCCGCGGCTTCACCCTGACCGAGCTGCTGGTCGTGTGCGCGGTGATGTCGATCCTCGCCGGGGTCACCTTTCCCACCGTGAAGTACACCCGCAAGCGGATGAAGGAGATCGAGCTCCACGCCCAACTGCGTGAGATGCGCGCCGCCATCGACGAGTTCAAGCGCTACAGCGACGCCGGCTTCCTGCCGATCGAGTTCGGCACCGACGGTTACCCGAAGGAGCTCGAGGTTCTGGTCGAGGGCGTCGACGTCGTCGGTCAGATCGACAAGAAGGCCCGCTTCCTGCGCCGGATCGGCGTCGACCCGATGACCGGCGAGGACGAATGGGGGCTGCGCAGCTATCAGGACGAGCCCGACTCGGAGAGCTGGGGCGGCGAAAATGTATACGATGTCTTTTCGCTCTCCGCCGGCAGGGGACTGAACGGGATCCCTTACTCGAAATGGTGATCGCGAGGAAGGAGGGCGGCTTCACGCTGCTCGAGCTGATCATCGTCGTGGCGATCATCGGCATCCTGGCGACGATTGCCATGCCGGCGTTGAAAGACATGCCGCGGCGGGCGAACGAATCGGTGCTGAAGACCAACCTGCGGACGATCCGCGATCTCATCGACCAGTACTACGGCGACCAGGGGCACTATCCCGCCAGTCTCGACGTCCTGGTCGAGAAGAGCTACGTGCGCCAGGTGCCGTACGATCCGATGACCAAGAGCTTCACCACCTGGAAGCTCTCTTTCGAGGAGCCCGATCCGCTGCTCGAGCCCGCGGAAACCGATGTTCCGGAGGGCGCCGAGCCGGGGATCATCGACGTGCACTCCGGTTCGCCGGCGATCGCGCTCGACGGCACGCCCTATGCGGACTGGTAGTCGCGCCGCCGCTTCCAGCCAGAGCTCCGCGGCCAGCGGCTACAGCCTGGTCATGGTGGTGATGCTCATCACGGTGATGAACATCGTCGTCGCCATTGCCCTGCCGCTGTGGAGCGGCATGATCCGGCGCGACAAGGAGGAGGAGCTGATCTCGCGCGGCATGCAGTACGCCGAGGCGATTCGCGTCTTTCAGCGCCGCTTCGGGCGGCTGCCGGTTCAGCTCGAGGAGCTGGTCAGGGTCGAGCCGCGCTCGATTCGCCGGCTCTGGGAAGATCCCATGACCGGCAAGGCCGACTGGATCCTCATCCTGGAAGGCGCGCCGCCGGGACGGCCGACCCAACCCGGGACGGGTCAACCGGACGCCGGCGGCGAGAAGGGCGACCCTGGCGCGGACGGTTCGGCCGGCTCCGATGGCTCCGATGAAGGAGCGAACCAGCCCCAACCGATCGGTCCGATCCGCGGCGTGCGCAGCCGCGCGTCCGGCGAGGCGTTCAAGGTGTTCCTCGATCAGACCGACTACGGCAGCTGGGAGTTTCGTTCCGACATCTTCTCGCGCTTTCGCGCCGCCCCCTCCGAAAACGGCATTCCCCGCGTTTCGGCGCTGACCATCGGGCGGCCGTTCCGCTACCAGGGCGGGCCCCAGGACGGGTCGGGTCTCCAGTCACCTTCAGGCCTGCCCCAGGGACCGGGCCCGAGACCGGGTGGGCGACCCGGACCCGGCCCCCCCCCCCCCCTCCGGCGATTCGAAGGGCGGCGACCGGGACTGATGCCGGAGTCGACGCCGACTGTGCGCCTGCTGCGCTGGCCCCACGCCGGCGATCTCCCATTGCCGGAGGCGGCCACCGGCGGCAGCGCGGGGGCGGATCTCCGGGCGGCGGTGAGCGAAGAGCTCGTGCTCGCTCCGGGCGCCCGGGCGCTCGTTCCCACCGGCTGGAGCGTCGAGATCCCTGCCGGCTGGGAAGGCCAGGTGCGGCCGCGGAGCGGCCTGGCTGCCCAGTTCGGAGTGACGCTGCTCAACTCTCCGGGCACCATCGACAGCGACTATCGGGGCGAGATTCGAATCCTCTTGATCAACCTCGGCAGCGAACCGTTCACGGTCCGCCGGGGAGAGCGCATCGCGCAGCTGGTCCTCGCACCGGCGCCGCGGGTCCGTTTCGTCGAGGTCGAGGAGCTTCCTGCCAGCGCGCGCGGCGATGGCGGCTTCGGTTCGACCGGACGAGGTTGAGAGCCGGTCGAGGTGGGAGGCCGGATGCCGCGCGGAGCTTCAGCGGGCTGGCGGCTCCACGTCGGGCCTGGCCACCAGGCCGAGCAGCAGGTCCATCACCAGCGTCCGGAGCTCCAGCGCGTAGTCGGTGACATCGCGCAGCCGGTCCTCGATCTGTTCGAGGCTGGCGCGCCCGGGGCCCGAGCTGCGCGCACGCAGGCGGTAGGAGAGCCGGTCGTCGAGCGATTCCAGGCGATCGTGAACATCTTTGAGACGCTTCGGGTCCATACCCTTACCTCGCTCTCAAGGGACTTCGAGTTCGAGCACGTAGTCGACGAGCAGATCCACGTCGCCGCGCTCGAGCTTGTGGGCAAACGCCGGCATCGAGCCGTACCCCTGGGTGATGCGCAGATAGATAGGGCCGCGCGCCCGCTCGCGCAGGAAAGCCGAGCGCGTGAGATCGGCGTTCGGCGAGAGTCCGAGCACTCGCGGGTCGCCGCGGCCGTCCTCGCCATGGCAGCGGGCGCAATGCTCACCGTAAAGCTCGACGGCGCTCTTGCCCGAGGTGGGGGGACCGCATCCTCCCAGCGTGAGGGCCGCGGTGATCGCGACCGCCGCAGGGATCGCAGCGATCGCAGCGATCGCAGGGATCTCCGGGCGGAATCTCATTCGCCGGTCTCTCCGCGCAGCTTGCGCAGGTGGCCGAGGAGTGCCCGCATCTCTTCGCTCGAGAGGTCGTTTTGCGCCGGCATCTTGCCGAAAACCCCGTCGCGGATGACCGTCTCGATGGAACCGTCATCGCCGTAGCCCTTCCAACTGTTGTCGGTCAGGTCGGCCCACTCATTGCTCAAGTAGCGCACGGTGTTGCCGCGTCCGTCGATACCGTGGCACGTAGCGCAGTGACGGCGGTAGACCCGCTCGCCCGGATCCTTGGCCTGAAACATCTCGCAACCGGAGAGTGCGAGCGCCAATAGCGGAAGGAAAAGAGCTGTCGCGCGGCGAAGGGGACGAATCGAACGCATGGAATGGCTCCTCGAGCGGATCACTCTGTGGGCCGCCGATGCACCAGCATCGCGGCGCGCGGCGATAGGCACGGAAGGCCAGGCATGAAAGTCGTCTTCACTTCGCCGGCCGCCGATGCACCAACATCGCCGTGGCCTGGTCGCGCGGGCGCAGGACAATCTCGTCGACGTCGACGTGCGGCGGACGGGTCGCCACCCAGCGGACCGCTTCGGCGATGTCTTCGGCGACCAGCGGGGTCATTCCTTCGTAAACCTTCTTCGCCCGCTCGCGATCGCCCTCGAAGCGCACCAGCGCAAACTCCGTTTCGACGAGGCCCGGAAGGATTTCGGTGACGCGCACCGGCTGGCCGAGGAGCTCGAGCCGCAGAGTCCGGGTGAGGGCGTGCACGGAATGCTTGGACGCCGCGTAGCCGCCGCCGCCGGGATAGGTCTCGACGCCGGCGATCGAGCCCAGGTTGACGATCAGCCCGTCGCCGGAAGCGATGAGCTTCGGCAGGAGCGTCCGCGTCACGCGCAGCACGCCGAGCACGTTGAGCTCGAACATCGCCCGCCACTTGTCGTCCACCGAGGCGGCGAGACTCTCGGCACCGAAAGCGTTGCCGGCGCTGTTGACCAGCACGTCCACGCGGTCGAGGGCGTCACAGAACGCCGCTACGCTCGCCTCGTCGGTGACGTCGAGCACGGCATAGGTCGCCCCCAGGGGCTCGGCGATCGCCGCCAGGCGGTCGACGCGCCGGGCGCCGAGGACGACCGCGAAACCTTCGCCGGCGAGGGCTCGCGCGGTCGCCGCCCCGATGCCGGAGCTCGCCCCGGTGACGACTGCGACACGTTTAGCGGGCGAGTCATGCATGGCCGTTGAGTCTTGCAGCATACTGGAATCGAGCGCCGGCGGAAGTGACGAGGTCTGCTCTATCGGAACGACGTTGTCCGCTTCTTTACTCGTCGCCCGGACTTGTGGAGGTCGACTCTCTCTCCTTCGGTGCAGACTGTGGTGAGCCGGGAGCCGCCAAGGATTTGTCTTCAAAGTATTCGACCGCCGCCGGATCGAAATCAACAAATGAGACAATTGGAAGCGAGAAGAGATCGTTCAATCCGCGCAGCGTGACTTGAGCAATCATCTCGCGAAGAGTTCCATAGAGGATACTCAGTCCGTTGCTGCCAATAATCCTTGCGTAAGCATCCCTATCTTCGGGAAGCGGTCCCTTCCATTGGAAACGACCAGCAAGCTTCGCTTCAATCTTGTAGAGCGCAAGTCGCCCATCCTCGGAATCGTCCAAACTCATTTCGAATAGGAGGAGCCAGTGTCGCTCTTCCTCTTGACGAAGCGAGTAGGCTGTCCCAATTCGCCATCCAGGACTAGTGCCCTCGGGAATGGCTTGTCCCTCAATCGCAAACTTCGCGACCCTGAACTCCTCAAGCTGCAAGGGAAAAGGCTTCACTAGAACCTCCCTGTCGCGGATCTGGATAGGTGGTGTCGGCCTCGTCCATTTTGGGAATTGTCGTGAGCGGTCCAGCCGGAATCCGGAGCGGCGGGTGGCTCGTGGACAACTTTCCGCAGCTCGAGTCATCGAGTAGCTGGGCAAGTGTTTGGAGCGAGCTCGCAACCGAAACAGCGCCTTGTCCTAGGTCAAGGTCTGAGGAGAAGTGAGCTACGTTGTACCTAGAGGGCGAGAAAGAGCGGATCTCCCGAAGGGCCTCAGAGAAAGGCACAAATTTTACTGACAGGGCGACATCGAGGGCTTCAGCCACTCGGCGAAGCGAATTCAGGGACCAGCTCGAGTAGTCGTCACTTTCAAAGCGTGAGATCACCGGTTGGGAAGTGCCGATGGCCTTCGCCAAGTCCGCTTGGGTCCAACCTCTGGATTCGCGAACGCTCTTGATCTGTCCTGCGAGAAGTTCATCAAAGAATGATTGAACGTATCCGTTCCGGTAGTCGCGGTTCTGAAAACTAGCGGCCAAGTTTTTACTCTGGAACACTGTAAAGCCTCCGCAAGCTTGGATCAGCCCTCAACTGGGCGAGTCGTCTGAGCGCTCGGTCGGGTGCGCTCTCGGGCTCAAGGCGCGAGTTGAGCTCCTTGGCCCCTGCCAGGAAAGTCACGGACCCCTTGTCCGGTCCCAGCACATATATTGGCCTCAGTTGAACGCTGCCTTTCGCGTGAAGTTTCTTAAGTTCCCGATATTCTGTAGCCGTGTAAGCCTGAGGCAGCGGGGCACAAAGGCTGATGTGGCCTATCAACTGCAACGCATCCATGGTCGACATCATCTTCAACTTGGCATCGAGCGAAGCGCAATCCTTAACAGTCAGCTCGTTCTTGAACTCTTCGATTGCGCCCTCGCCGCCCGCGAGGAACTCGTAGATTATCACTTTTTTGATATCACCGAAAAGACGCCACTAGGCGGAGGTTGGAGGACCCTACCTGAGGGTATCTGTTCAATCTTGGCGAACGGTAGCACGGGCTTGAAGGCCGAACGGAATGCTTCCGGAGCTGCGCAGCGCTCGCCCCAACAGGACACCGCAAGGAAACCAAAAAACTCGAGGCCATGTGGACGCAGGACGAATCATTCTGAATTGCTTGATGTGACCCTTCCCCTGGCCGACGGGCAGAGCCCGGCGAGGAGACACACCTCGCAGTGCGGGGTCCTCGCCTGGCAGACGGCGCGGCCGTGCGCGATCAGCAGGTGCGAGAGAGGCATCCACCGCGGCGCTGGAAAGATGCGCATCAGGTCGAGCTCGGCCTTGACCGGATCCGTGGCGCGGGTGAAGCCGAGCCGTCGCGACAGTCGCCCGATGTGGGTGTCGACCACCATGCCGTCGTTCCGCCCGAACGCATTGCTGAGGACGACATTCGCGGTCTTCCGGCCCACTCCCGGCAGCTCGACGAGCTCTTCCATCGTCTCGGGAACCTTGCCGCCGTGGCGCTCGACGAGCGCTCGGCCGAGACCCTGCAGCGACTTCGCCTTGTTGCGGAAGAATCCGGTCGAGCGAATGAGCTCCTCGAGCCGCGGAGTGGGGAGGGCGGCGTAGCTTTCCGCCGTCGGGCAGGCGGCGAACAGCGCCGGCGTCACCAGGTTCACCCGCGCATCGGTGCACTGCGCCGAGAGGATCGTGGCGACCAGCAGCTCGAGCGGGTTGCGGTGATCGAGCGCGCAACGCGCCTCCGGGTAGCGGACCTCCAGCCGTTCGAAGACTTCCGCCGCGCGGGTCGCACGGGCCGCGCGGGAGGCGGCGGATTCTCTCGGCGCCACCCGCTCAGTCCTTGTCGAAGAGCGCCCGCAGGATCATGTTGCAGAAGGCCAGGAAGATCCCGCCGGCCATCGCCCAGAGAAAGCTGTCGACGCGGAAGCCGGCGAGGAAGTAGTCGACCAGCCAGACCATCAGGCCGTTGATGACGATGTAGAAGAGACCCAGCGTCAGGACGACGAACGGCAGCGACAGGATGGTGACGATCGGCTTGACCAGGAGATTCACCGCTCCGAGGACGAAGCCGGCGAGCAGAAGATAAGGGAGCCCGCCGTCGTAGTGAATCCCCGGCAGGAGCTTTGCTGCCGCCCAGAGGCTCAGACCGTTCAACAAGATGCGCAGCAGCAGCTTCATTTGGCAGCTCCAGAGGTGGCGGGGTCGCCCTGGCGTTCGCGCGCCAGACGCCAGGCCTCCTCGGCGACCCTGCGGTCGTTGGCGTGGGACAGCGCGGCGATCGCCTCGGGCCAGGGAAACCAGCGCGCGGTGACCACTTCGCGCGGCTCGAAGTCGGTCTCGCTGCCGCTCTCGTAGTCGAGCAGGAAGTAGTCGACGTGCTTGCGGATGCGGTGTCGGCCGCGCTCGAGGAAGGTGTAGTCGACGCCGGAGAGCGGAGCGACGATCGAACCGGTGACGCCGGTCTCCTCGCGCACTTCGCGCACGGCGGCCTCGGCCGGGAGCTCGCCCGCCTCGAGGTGGCCCTTCGGCAGCTGCCAACGGCGTCCTCCGGCGGTCGCGATCAGCAGCACCTCGTCGCCTCGGACCACCAGTCCACCCGCGGAGTGCTGCTCGGAGGCGACCGGC
>JAYTAM010000296.1:0-6780 GCA_043737505.1 Thermoanaerobaculia bacterium | reverse complement strand
TCGCGAAGTCCGGCTGATCGACGCTGACGGGACGCAGGTCGGGATCATCGCGACCGAGCAGGCGTTGCGCATGGCAAAAGAGCAGTTCTTCGACCTGGTTGAAGTCGCTCCGGAGGCCCGCCCGCCCGTCTGTCGGATCATGGACTTCGGCAAGTTTCTTTATCAGCAGAAGAAGAAGACGCACGACTCACGGAAGAAGCAGAAGACGATCCAGGTCAAAGAGGTCAAGTTCCGTCCCAACATCGACGACCACGACTACGACGTGAAACTGCGGAACGCCGTGCGGTTCCTCGACGAGGGCGACAAGGTCAAGGCGACGGTTCAGTTCCGCGGCCGTGAAATGTCGAAGCCGGAGCTGGGGCTGAAGCTGCTGCGGCGCTTCACCGCCGATCTGGGCGAGCAGGGTTCCGCGGAAGGCAGCGCGGAGATGGCCGGCAACCGGATGCACATGATTTTCGGTCCGGGCAAGAAGAGTCCCAAGAAGGTGACGGAATCGGCGCCAGCATCTGCTGTGGCGCAGGCATCCCCGGCATCCAGTGCCAAGAAGGCGACCGCGACGGCAGCCGCAGCGGCTCCCGCAGCGTCGGTGGCTCCCGTGGCCACGGCGGCCCCGGTCGCCTCCGCGGCAAACACAAAGAAGGCTACGGAGCCCGCACCGGTAACCCCGCTGGCGGGCGCCGCGGTCGCGAAACCGCAGTAGAAACGAGGTCGGACGTGGCTACTCAGAAGAAGAAAACGCATCGTGGCGCTGCCAAGCGCTTCAAGCTCACCGCCAACGGGAAACTGATGCGCGGGCAGTCCGGAAAGCGCCACATCCTCACCAAGAAGTCCCGCACCCGGAAGCGCCGTCTGTCGCGCGAAGTGGTGCAGGGCGGGGCGCTCGGCAAGACCATCGCCGCAATGATTTCCTAGTCGCAAGTTTACTTTCCGTCGCGCCGGGAAAGACCCGTCCCGGCCGTCGGAAGCCACGAGCCCGCCCCTCCAGTTGGCGCGAGGCTCGAGGCCTTACCCGCCCGATTCGATGAATCCGGGCGAGAAACGGGGTTGGAACGATGCCTCGCGTCAAACGCGGTGCCAAACGCGCTCACAAGCGCAAGAAGGTCCTGAAGCTCTCCAGCGGTTTTTACGGCACGAAGTCGAACGCCTACCGCATGGCCATGCAGGCGGTCGACCGGGCGGGCAAGTTCGCCACCCGCGACCGACGCCAGAAGAAGCGGCAGTTCCGCTCGCTCTGGATCGTCCGGATCAATGCCGCCGCGCATCAGTACGGCATGTCCTACAACCACTTCATCTCGGGCCTGAAGGCGGCCGGGTGCGATCTCGATCGCAAGGTCCTGGCGCAGATCGCGGCGTCCGAGGATTCGAAGGTCTTCGCCGGTCTGGTGGACCTCGCCAAGCAGGCGCTGGCTCAGGTGGCCCAGGGCGTTCAGGTAGCCAAGGCTTCACCAACTGCTGCCAAGGCCTGACGCCATGAGCGGCGGGCCGGGGGCGTCGAGCGAAGCGGTCCCGACCCCGGAAGAGCTCGAACGGCTGGCGACGGAGGCCGAGGAGGCGATCTCCCGGGCGGTGGATCGCGCGGCCTGGGAGTCGTTGCGCGTCGCCTGGATCGGCTCGCGCAGCGGCCGCTTGAAGGAGCTCCAGGCGATGGTTCCGAAGGCGCCCGACAAGCGCGCCTTCGGGGCCGCCTTCAACGGTCTGCGTCTGCGCATCGAAGCGGCGTTGGCCACACGCGGCGGCGATCTCGCCCGCCTCGAGGAAGAAGCGCGCCTCGCCGCCTCGCGTCTCGACGTCACCCTTCCCGGGCGCCGGCCGGCGGGCGGTTCGCTGCATCCGGTGACGCTCGTTTCGCGGGAGATCGAGGCGGTCTTCAGGTCTCTGGGGTACAGCGTGGCCGAGGGTCCGGAGATCGAGGACGATCGCTACAACTTCGCGCTGCTCAACTTTCCTGATGATCATCCGGCGCGTGACGCGCAGGACACCCTGTTCGTCGAGGACGGCAGGCTCCTGCGCACCCACACTTCGCCGGTACAGATCCGCACGATGCTTGCGCGGAAGCCGCCGATCCGCGTCATCTGCCCGGGCCGCGTCTTTCGCAACGACAACGACCTTCGGCACTCGCCGATGTTTCATCAGGTCGAAGGCCTGTGCGTGGCGGAGGGGATCACCATGGGCGACCTCAAGGGAACTCTGGAGGCGTTCATCACCCGCCTCTTCACCCGCGAGACGCGAGTGCGCCTTCGCCCGAGCTACTTCCCGTTCACCGAGCCCTCCTGCGAGGTGGACATCTCCTGTCAGATCTGCCTCGGCAAGGGCTGCGCCACTTGCTCGGGAACCGGTTGGATGGAGATCCTCGGCGCCGGCATGGTCGACCCGCGTGTCCTCGCGAACTGCGGCATCGATCCCGACCGCTACTCCGGCTTCGCCTTCGGCCTCGGGCTCGACCGCGTAGCGATGAACAAGTACGGCATTCCCAACATCCGCTCGCTGTTCGAGAGCGACGAACGCCTCCTCCGCCAGGTGCGCAGTTGAAGTTCTCCTACGCCTGGCTCGCCACGATGGTCGATCTGCCGGAGCTCGCCGAGGGTGCTGCGGCGGAGGCGCTGGGCGCGCAGCTGACATCGGTGGGCCTGAGCGTCGAAGGTATCGAATTCGACGGCGGCGATGCCATTCTCGATGTCGAGGTCACGAGCAACCGCCCCGACTGCATGAACCATCTCGGCCTGGCGCGCGAGATGGCGGTAAAGCGTGGCACGCCGCTCCGCACGCCAGTTTTTTCATTTACCGAAAGCCTTTCAGCTTCGGGGCCAAAGGTGGCTGTGAAGATCGACGACCCCGAGGCCTGCCCGCGCTTCACCGCGCGGGTGATCCGGGGCGTGAAGGTCGGCCCGTCGCCGGAGTGGCTCGTGCGCCGTCTCGAAGCGATCGGTTCGCGCTCGATCAACAACGTCGTCGACGCCACCAACTTCTGCCTCTGGGAGTCCGGTCAGCCGCTCCACGCCTACGACCTCGCGACGATTCCCGGCGGCGAGCTCACGGTGCGGCGGGCGCGGGCGGGCGAGAAGCTGACGACTCTCGACGGCAAGGAGCGCGCACTCGACCCGGAGGTCCTCGTCATCGCCGATCGTTCGCGCGCCATTGGGCTCGGCGGCATCATGGGCGGCCTCGACACCGAAGTCACCGCGCGCACGACCGACCTCCTGCTCGAGGCCGCGCACTTCGACCGCCGGCGCGTCCGCATCAGCGCGAAGCGCCTCGGCATGCATACGGACGCCTCGCACCGCTTCGAGCGCGGCGCCGACTTCGCGGCCTGCGACGATGCTTCGCGGCGCTGCGCGGCACTCATCGCGGAGATCGCCGGCGGGACGGTGGAAGGCCCCGGGATCGACGTCGTGGCCGCGTGCCCCGAGCCCGTGCGATGGCGGCTCTCTGGCCCTGAGCTGGAGCGCTTCGGCGGCACCACCGTCGCCGACAGCGAGATTGAACGTATTCTTTCCGGTCTGGGATTCGCGCCGCAGAAGACCGGCGAACGCGTCTGGGAGGGTGCGGTGCCCGCATGGCGCGAGGTCGACTTCGAACCGCGGCAAGATCGTCTTCCGGCGCGCGAGACCTGGCGTCAGGATCTGTTCGAGGAGGTCTGGCGGCAGCAGGGACTGGACCTCATTCCCGCGACCTTGCCGGCTCTCGGTGGCGTCGACCTCGGCGAGAGCCCGGAGCACGACCGGCGCGACCGACTGCGCGATCGGCTCGTCGCTTTCGGCTACTCCGAGACGATCCACTACGCGTTCGGTGCGCGGCGCGCCGACACCGAGTTCCCTCGCCTCGTGGGGGAGGGAGCGCCGATCGCCCTCGCCAATCCGCTGTCGGAGCTCTATGCGGTGATGCGGCGCTCGCTGGTCCCGAACCTCGTCGCGGCGGCGGAGTTCAACGCGAATCGCGGTGCGCGCGGCGTCCGTTTGTTCGAATCGGGACACCTTTTTCCGGGCGGAGTGGTGGCTGAGATCGAGGCTCTCGCGCTGGTGACCGGCGGCTCCGAAGGCGGACTGTGGGATCGCCGTCCCGAACGCGACCTGTTTACACTCAAGGGCGAAATCGACGCGATTCTCGCGGAGCTCGGCATCGCGGCGGAGGTCACTGCGGTCGACCTGCCAGGAGTCGCACCCGGCACCGGCGCGCGGCTCCACCTCGCGGGGGAACCCATCGGCTGGTTCGGACGCCTGGCGACTTCCGACGCAGCGTTCGACCTGTTCGCGGCGGAGTTGCTGGTGGATCGCCTGCCGCTCGCGGGCGAGCGCATCCGGGTGCAACCGCCGTCGCGCTTCCCGGGTATCGAAGTCGACCTCACGCTGACTCACGCGCTCGAGCTGCCCTGGCGGGAGCTGGCTCGTGCGATCTCGGAGGCGCGCGTCGAGGACGTCGTGCGTTTCACGCTCAAGGATCGCTACCAGGGTGCCGGCATTCCCGTCGGAGCCGTCGCCACGACGATCGCCTTTCACTACAACGCCCCCGAACGTTCGTTGACGCAGGAGGAGGTCAACGGCCGCCACCTGGTGCTGGCTGGCGAGCTGGAGCGCCGGTTCGGAGTCGCCCGCGGTGGAGCTGCCGCGGGCGGCGAACGGTCCGGCGCGGAGGAGAATCGATGAGTCGCGACTTCATGGCCGATCTCGAAGCGCGGGTGAACGAGGCTGCGGAGCGGATCGAGAAGTTGCAGCGGGAGAACCGCCGGCTGGAGCAGGAGCTGGAGCAGAATCCTCTGCGCGATGTCGCGCCGCCTCTGCCACCTCCGCCGCCGAAGGCTGAAAGGCCGGACCGGGCCGAGAAAGCCTGGACCAAGGAGCGCGAGGAGGTCCGCCGCCGACTGGAAGCGCTCGTCGCCCGCCTCGAAGCGCTACTGCCCTAGATTTCGCCGCCTGTAACTTCTCTCCCGCTGGCGGATCCTGTTATCCATGGACGCCGCCATGGACCGGACGCATGCTCGACTTCGCCACCCTCTACGACGACCACGCGCGTGACGTACGACGCTTCGCCCACTTTCTCTCGGGTGACCCCGCCCTGGCCGACGACATCACTTCGGAGACTTTCATTCGCGCCTGGGGAGCCCGGGAGCGCCTGGATCTCTCCAGCGTCAAGGGTTATCTCTTCGCCATCGCCCGCAATCTCCATCTTCACGAGCTCCGTCGTGTCCGGACTCGTCCCGGGCGCGAGCTCGCGGTGGAGGGCGCTGCCGAGCTCGCCACTGACGAAGCCTCACCCGAGCGCCGTGCGGCGGCGCGAAGCGAGCTGGCGCGGGTTCTGGCCGATCTGCAGGAGTTGCCCGAAGTCGACCGCGCCGCGCTGCTCATGCGGGCAGAGGATCAGCTGCCCTACGAGGAGATCGCCTGCGTGTTGAATCTCACTCTGTCTGCCACGAAGGTCAAGATTCACCGCGCGCGCCTCCGACTTGCCGAAGCGCGCCTGGGCCGAGGCGCCAAGGAGACTGTGCAATGACCGTCGATCGCGATGTGATTCAGGACCTCCTGCCGCTCTATCTCGCCGGCGAGGCGAGCCCGGCGACGCGAAAGCTCGTGGAAGAGCACCTGGCCGCGAACCCGGAACTGGCGCGCCTGGCTCAGGCCGCCGGGGATCCCGATCTCGCCGGGATGGCTAGGCCCACCGCTCTGCCGGAGCCGAGCGGCCAGAAGTCGGCCCTCGACGCCACCCGCCGGCTCCTTCGGCGCCGATCCTGGCTGATGGGCGGTGCGATCTTCACCACGCTTCTGCCGTTCTCGATTCACGGCGACGAGAGCGGGATCCGGTTCTTCCTCCTGCGCGACGCGCCCCAGAGCGCCGCGCTCTCGTTCGCAGCCGCAGCGCTCCTCTGGTTCGCCTACTGGCGCGTCTCGCGACGGCTCCGGGTCACCGGCCTGTAAAGGGACCCTGGTGGCGCACGATCGAGCGTCGCCGGCGGTCGCCGGCGATGGGAGCTCGACGAGTACCGCCGAGCTCACGAGCCGCTTTGGTCGTCCGCCTCGATCCGCTGGTGGAGCTCGACCGCCTTGCCGCGGCGCAGGCGCAGGTTCAGCATCTCGACGGCGACCGAGAACGCCATCGCGAAGTAGACGTACCCCTTCGGGATGTGGAACTCGAGGCCTTCGCCGAGCAGCGAAACGCCGATCAGGATCAGGAACGAGAGCGCCAGCATCTTGACCGTCGGATGCCGCCGCACGAAGTCGCTGATCGAGCCGGCGAAGAACAGCATCACCGCCACCGCGCCGATCACCGCCGCGACCATGACGCCGAGCTTGTCGGTCATCCCGACCGCCGTGATCACCGAGTCGAGCGAGAAGACGATGTCGAGCAGCAGGATCTGGGCGATGACGGCGGCGAACGCCGCCTTCGCCTTCCTCACGCTGTGGTGCTCCGCGCCCCCTTCGAGGCTGTCGTGCACTTCGAAAGTCGACTTGGCGATCAGGAAGAGGCCGCCCAGGATGAGGATCAGGTCGCGACCGGAAATCTCGTGCCCGAGAACGGCGAACAGCGGCGCCGTCAGCTTGGCGATCCAGGCGATTGACAGCAGCAGCAGGATGCGGATGCCCATGGCGAGGCCCAGCCCGAGCTTGCGCGCCCGGCCGCGCTCGTGCTCCGGCAGCTTGTCGGCCAGGATGGCGATGAAGACCACGTTGTCGATTCCCAGAACGACTTCGAGCGCGAAAAGCGTCGCGAAGGCGATCCAGATCTGCGGGTCGGAAATCCATTCCATGGACAGTTCTCCGAAAGTCAGTTTCTATGCTGCGTCTGCGAGCG
>JAYTAM010000295.1:0-6781 GCA_043737505.1 Thermoanaerobaculia bacterium | reverse complement strand
GCCTCGACCACCAGTTCGTCGTGCACCGAGAGCAGGAGCCGCGCTTGGCGGTGCTCGGCACGCAACCTCCGGTCGACGGCGAGCATCGCCAGCTTCATGAGGTCGGCCGCCGTCCCCTGGATCCGGGCGTTGATCGCCACTCGCCGGGCGTTCTCGCGCAGATTCCAGTTGCTGCTCTGGATGTCGGGCAGATAGCGTCGCCGGCCGTAGAGGGTCTCCACCCGCCCGTCGCGTTCGGCGGCGGCGAGCGTCTCCTGCATGTAGCCCTGCACCCCGGAGTAGCGCGCGAAATAGACCGCGATGAACTGCTCCGCCTCCTTGGTCGAGATGCCGAGGGCCTGCGCCAGGCCGTAGGCGCTCATGCCGTAGATGAGGCCGAAGTTGATCGTCTTCGCGGCGCGCCGCTGTTCGGCGGAGACGAAGTCGACGGAGATGCCGAGAACGGCCGCGGCGGTCGAGCGGTGGATATCCTCGCCGCTGCGGAACGCCTCGATCATCGCCTGTTCGCCGGCGATGTGCGCCAGGACGCGGAGCTCAATCTGACTGTAGTCCGCGGCGACGAGGAGCGCCCCCGGGGGGGCACAGAACGCTTTGCGGATCCGCATCCCGACCTCGGTGCGGATCGGAATGTTCTGCAGGTTCGGGTTGACCGATGAAAGCCTCCCGGTGGTCGCCACCGCCTGCTGGTAGCGCGTGTGCACCCGCGACTCCGGCCCGGCGAGAAGCGGCAGGGCGTCGACGTAGGTCGACTTCAGCTTGGCGAGCTCGCGATAGCGCAGCAGATACTGCGGCAGCTCGTGCCCGGCGGCGGCGAGCTCCTCCAGGATCTCGGCGCCGGTCGAATAGCTCTTCGTCTTCTTCGTCTTCTTGCCGGCCGGGAGCTGCAGCTTCTCGAAGAGAATCGTCCCGAGCTGCTGCGGCGACTGGATGTTGAAGCGTTCGCCGGCGAGCCGGTAGATCTCCGCCTCCAGCCCGGCGATCTCCCCCGCGAGCTCCGCCGACATCCGGCGCAGGAACTCGACGTCGAGACGGATGCCGGTCTCCTCCATGCCGACGAGCACCGGCATGAGCGGCGCCTCGATCCGCGAATAGAGCTCGAGCAGAGCTCCGTCTCCGAGCTCCTGGCGCAGGGCCGGCGCGAAGCGTTCGACGCTCGCCAGCCGCTCGCTGACCCACGCTCCCACGCGCTCGTCCCCGACTGCGGGTTCGATCCCCTTGTCGAAGCCGGCCTCCTTCGCCGTGCGCAGCTTGGTGCCCGTCCGCTCGAGCGCGATCTCCTCGAGCGAGTGCCCGTGTACCGACGCCTTGCAAAGGTAGGAAACGAGCATGAGGTCGAAGAGGCGGGCGACCGCGACCTCGCCTGCCGCCGGCGCGAGTCGCAGCAGCTCCTTGAGGTCACAACCGACGATCTCGCGTGCAGGATCGGCGAACCAACCGCCCAGAGTCGCGACGACCGCGGCCTTCATCTCCAGCGAGCGCAGGTCGACCCAGCCGCGGCGATCGACCGTAGAAGAGGCCACCCCGAGCGCGACAGGGGCTGCCGCCTCGGCCAGCACGACGGTGACGTCCTTCCCCGCCGCCGACGCGAACTCCTCCCATTCCTTTACCGAAAAAATGCCCGGGAGCGAGGGGATATCGGCCCCGCCGGAGGCGGGCCCTGCCGCACCCGCCGCGACAGGCGCGTCGAGCTCGGCGAGCAGGGTGTGGAACTCGAGTTCGGTGTAGAGCTCACGCAGCAGCGCCGTGTCGGGCGGATCGAGCTGCAGGGACCCGGGGTCGAGTTCGATCGGCAGGTCGCAATGAATCGTGACCAGCTCCTTCGACAGGATCGCCTGCTCGCGGTGCGCCAGCAGCCCCTCGCGATAGGCCTTGCGCGGCACCTCCGCCGCCCGATCGAGCAGAGCCTCGACGGAGCCGAACTCGACGATGAGCTGACGGGCCCCCTTCTCGCCGATCCCGGGCACGCCGGGGACGTTGTCGACAGCGTCGCCCATCAGGGCGAGGACGTCGGCGACCTGCGCCGGCGGAACACCGAAGTCCTCGGTGACGGCGGCCTCGTCGTAGCGCTTGTTGCGCCCGGTGTGAAAGAGCGTCACGTTCGGACCCACGAGCTGCATCAGGTCCTTGTCGGCCGAGACGAGCACGACGTCGTAGCCGGCCGTCGCTGCCTTCTTCGCCAGCGTCCCCATGACGTCGTCGGCTTCGTAGTTCTCGAGCTCGAGGCGCGGGATCCGCAAAGCTTCGATGGCGCGCCGGACGTACGGGATCTGCGGCCGGAGATCCTCCGGCATGGGCGCGCGGTTCGCCTTGTACTCGGCGTACTTCTCGGAGCGCACCGTCTTGTCCGAAATGTCCCACGCCACGCCGATGTAGTCGGGGGCCTCGTCCTTCATCACCTTGCGCAGAATCTGGATGAAGCCGTAGATCGCGTTGGTCGGTAGCCCCTTCGAATTCGACAGGCTGCGGATGGCGAAGAAGGCACGGAAGATGTTGTGGTAGCCGTCGATCAGGACGAGTTTGCGGCGGCCGGCCGCCGGTAGCGCCGCCGCGCCGGGCTCGACGGACACTTCGGAGATGTCGGAGTCCATTCTCCGGAGCTTAGCCCAGGGCAGGAAACGCCGGCCCCCGGTGTTCGGCTAGACTGCGCGCCAGCGCTCGAAAGGAGCTCGACATGCCGGAGTACGTGCAGATGGGACTCTTGTCGTGGATCGTGATGGGGCTTCTCGCCGGAGCGCTGGCGCGGTTTCTCCTGCCCGGCCGGGATGCGTTGGGCTGCATCACCACCAGCCTCGTCGGCATCGTCGGCGCCGTCGTCGGCGGCTTCGTCGCGACGAAGCTCGGCTTCGGCGGGTTCCAGGGCTTCGACCTCTACAGCCTGATCATCGCCACGATCGGCGCCGTCCTCTTCCTGCTCATCGTGCGGCTTCTGCGCAGCGGCAAGAAGTCGAGCTAGCGCCCACCTGCCGGCCCGGCCGGCCTCCTCGCCTGACTCAGGAGATGGGCTATCTCCGGCAGGACGAGGCGCGAAACCGCCAGCTCGACGGCCGCTGGAGAGCCCGGAAAGAGGAAGATCGCTCGCCGCGAAACCAGGCCGGCTGCGGCTCGCGACAGCATCGCGGCGGCGCCGACCTCGGCGAACGAGAGCATTCGGAAGAGCTCTCCAAAGCCGGGGATCTCGCGCTCGAACAGCGTCGTCACCGCCTCAATCGTGACGTCGCGCGGCGAAAGGCCGGTGCCACCGGTGACGAGCACGACATCGACCTCGGGCACTACGAGCAGCGACAGGACTTCGGCTCGGATCGCTCCCGCCTCATCCCGGACCAGCCTCCGAGTCGCTACGCGATGTCCCGCCCCTGCCACCAGCGCAGCGAGCAGGTCACCCCCTTTATCGGTCCTTTCAGTGCGGCTGTCACTGACGGTGAGCAAACCGAAACCGAGAACCGGGGTACCCGCGCGCGAGCGATGCTCTGTGACCACCATGGGCCAAGCCTAACCGATTCGGCAGGCTTGCTAGGATCCAGACCATGAGCAGAAAAGTGGCGATTCTCGGCGTTCCGATGGATCTCGGGCAGGGCCGGCGCGGGGTCGACATGGGTCCTTCGGCGATCCGCTACGGCCGGCTGCACGAGCGCCTCGCGGCGATCGGCTGCGACGTCACGGACCTGGGCGACGTGGACGTGCCCGGGGCCGAGGAGCTCGGAGTCGAGCACGCCCAGCCCGGCGGCGGCATGGGCTACCTCGAAGCCATCCGCATCGCCTGCGAGGCGACGATCGAAAAGCTCCTCGCCCTGCCGGCGGATGCCTTTCCGGTGATCCTCGGCGGCGATCACTCGATCGCCATGGGTTCGGTCACGGGGGCCTCCCGGCGGGAGCGCACCGGCGTCATCTGGGTCGATGCGCACGGGGACTTCAACACCACCGAGACCTCGCCGTCGGGGAACATCCACGGCATGCCGCTCGGCGCGTTGTGCGGCGTCGGCGACCAGCGCCTCATCGACCTCGGCTGGCCGGGGGCGAAGATCCGCCCGGAGGACGTCGTCCTCATCGGCGTACGCGATCTCGACCGCGAGGAGGCGAAGCTCATGCGCAGCGCCGGCGTCACCGTCTACACGATGAAAGAGGTCGATCACGTCGGGCTGCCGCGCATCGCCGAAGAGACCCTGGCGCGCCTCGGGGGCCTGCCGCGCCTGCACGTCTCGTTCGACGCCGACGTCCTCGACCCGGAGGTCGCCCCCGGCGTCGGCACCCCCGTGGCGGGCGGCTTCACCTATCGCGAAGCCCATCTCCTGATGGAGCTCTTTGCGGACTCGGGCAAGGTCACCAGCCTCGATCTCGTCGAAGTGAACCCGATCCTCGACCGCGAGAACCGCACCGCGAACACACTCGTCGAGCTTGCGGCGAGCCTCCTCGGAAAGCGGATCTTCTAACCTCGCTTCTCAACAAAAACTCGTGACAGTTACCTGATTTCGCCCTCCGAGAAGACACGCAGCGCGAAGCAGGCGGCAAGCGAAATCAGGTAACTGTCACGAGTTTTTGCTGCAGCCGCTCGAGCACCGCCATCGCATGCTCCGCCATCGCCACCGGTACGAACAGATGGTCGTGATGAAAGGCGGCGATCGCGTTGCAGGGGATCCCTTCGCCGGCGAGCGCGGTGGCGACCGCGGCGAGAAAGCCGACCGCGGCGAGATCCGAATGCACCGTGAGGGTGATCCAGGCCGCTTCGAAGGTTCCAGTGATGCCGTGGCGTTCGGCTTCGTCGGCCGCCACGACCAGCGTCAGCCCCTCGTCCTCGCGAAAGGTGGCCAGGGACGCAACGCCCTCCGGTAGGCGATCGCTGGCGAGGCTGCAAAAGAGGTAGGTACCCGGCTTGAGCTCGGGTCTCATCTCGCGCAGCAGCTGGCTCAGATCGCTCAGCGCGCTCTCGGTGTTCACTCGACCTCTTCGAGCTCGGTATCGACCGCGACGATCTCCTTCTTCGCCGAGGGCGTGACCACCACCTTCACCCAGACCGTGCGGAAGCCGTCGAGGGAGAGCTTGACCAGATGCTCCCCCGGACCGGAGAAGATGTAGGCCTTGCCGCCGCCGGCGCCGTCCCAGTCGTCGGCCTCGCCGATCAGCTGGCCGTCGACGGTGATCAGGAGCTCCTCGGGATCGACCCTGAACTCGGCGCCTCGGCGGCACTCGAAGACCGCGGCGATCGGAGGGGTCGGCGCCGCCGGAGGGGCCGGAGCCGGCTCGTTCACCGGCGCGGCCTCGACGACAGGTGCCGCTTGCGGAATCGCCTGTTCGACGGCCGGAGCGGATGTCGCCACCGCCGGCTTCGGTCGAATCGTCGGCGGGGCCTGCTCGACCCGCTGGCCTACCGGTGTCGTTTGTGCCGCCGACACCTCGGCTGCAGGATCCGCTGCAGCCGCGCCCGCATCCGGGTTCGACGCCGGCGGCGCCTCGCCCAGCGCGACGCCGCCGCTCGAGGGCGGCGCGTCGGCGACAGGCTTCGTCTGCGTGAGATCGGGAGGCGGCGCCGGCGAACGCAGCACCAGTCCGGCGACGAGCGCCGCGAGGAGCAGGCCGGCGCCGGCCCAGGGCAGCCATCGAAGCCATCGCCGCCCGCCCGCGCGCTCGGCGCGCGGACGCCGGACGATCTCCGTCGGCGCCGAGGTCGCATAGCTCGCGGGCGGCAGCGGCATCGGTACGGCGTCGGACGGGGACCGCCCGGCCAGCCCGACGGCGGCGCCTGCGAGCGCGGTCGGCGCGGAAGTCGAAGAGCGCGAGAACTGGGCAGCAATCTGGCGGGCGCGCGCGGCGAAGGTCACGGCATCGGGGATGCGGACGTCACGTTCCTTGGCGAGCGACCACCGCAGCAGATCGATGAGATCCGGATGGAGCCTTCCGGCGACGGTCTCGGACTCGAACGGATCCTGGTGGAGGATCTGGTAGACCAGCGTGGTGAGGGTGTCGGCGGGGAAAGGCTTCCGGCGCATCAACATCTCGTAGAGCACGACACCGAGGGAGAAGAGGTCACTCCTGCCGTCGAGCTCCATCCCCTGGACCTGCTCCGGGGCCATGTAGGCCGGACTTCCGACCATCATGCCGGTGCGCGTCAGCTCGGTCGATTCGCCGACCGCCTTGGCGACGCCGAAGTCGCTGACCTTGAGCGTCCCCGACCGGCGCAGCAGCAGGTTCCCGGGCTTGATGTCGCGGTGGATCACACCGGCGAGGTGGGCCGCGGCGAGCGCGTCAGCAGCCTGCGCGACGATCTCCAGTGCGGCGGTCGTGCCGGGAAAGTCGCCGCGGGCGAGACGGTGCGCGAGGGTCTCGCCCTCGACGAGCTCCATCACCAGGAAGAGCTGGTCGCCCTCCTCGCCGAAGTCGTAGACCGCGACGACGTTGGGGTGCTGCAGTCGAGCGGCGACCCGCGCCTCGCGGGAGAACCTCGCCGCGGCCTCCTTCGGGTCGCCGTGGCCGGCGGCGAAGGCGAGCGAGATCAGCTTGATGGCGACGTCGCGCTGGAGCTGGGGATCGTGGGCGCGAAAAACCGCGCCCATCGCGCCGCGTCCGATCTCGCCGGTGAGGCGGTAGCGACCGATTCTCTCAGGTGGGATCACGGCGCCGATTCTATGGGAGTCCCGAAGCAATGCAGCTGTTCGCACGTTCCGGAAGTCGGGATTCGCGTAAGATTACGCCCGAGGTGTCGATGCTCGCGAACCGCATTCCCGACATTCAGGCCGCCCTCGTCGAAGCTGAGCTCGATGGCTGGTTCTTTTCCGTCTTCCAGGCCAAC
>JAYTAM010000294.1:0-6794 GCA_043737505.1 Thermoanaerobaculia bacterium | reverse complement strand
CTCCTCCGCCACACCCTCGACCCCAAGCGGCAGTATCTCTAAGGCAACTGGGGGCCGCAGCTCCCGCCTCGTATGACTCGCGGGCCGAGGAGCGGATCGGTGGCGGTGCCCACAGTGGCACAGGCCCTTCTCACTGCCCACGGCGTCAGCTATCTTCATTGGGCAGGTTTTCTCAAGGCGGGGGCGGGCGCAGAGCTCCCTGGAAAGGCCAGTTCAATGTCCCGACGATTTCTCGATACGGCAGCTCTCGCGCTTCTGGCGCTCGGTTCTTCTGCAGCTCCGGTTGAGGCCGCTTCGACGCCGTTGAGCGTCGGACTTCCTTTTAGCGACGTCAGTCTCGCTACGACGCTGCCCAAAATCAGCCCGAACGGGCAATACGCGGTTTACCGTCAGGACGCAGTCACCGACGGGGCGATCGACCTCTGGAGCGTACGCTTGGACGGCAGCGCCGCGCCGGTCCGCCTTTCGGAGCCGCTCACGCCGACTTCGGGCCAGTTCATGACCTTCGCGATCAGCCCTGACGGCTCGCGGGTCGTCTACTCGGTCGACCAGGAGGTCGACGGCAAGCTCGAGCTCTACAGCGTGGCGATCGGCGGCGGAGTCATCCAAAAACTCAACCCGAACCAGGCGGACGATCGCGACGTCGCCGGATTCGTGATCTCGCCGACCGGCGACCGCGTCGTCTACTCCTGCGACCGTATCCAGTGGACCAAGTACGAGCTCTACAGCGTCCCGATCGACGGCCCGGGCGCCCTTGCGGAGCGGTTGAACGCGGACTTCGGTTCCAGCGACGACGTCGAAGGGTTTCTCGTCAGCCCGGACGGCCAGACGGTGGTCTATCGCGTCGGCGACACCGACAGCGACGAGTGGGACCTCTACAGCGTGCCGGTCGCCGGCGGCGAGGCCGAGAAGATCAGCCGCAACCTTCCCAGCGGCTCCGGCGTGCTGTCGTTCTTCAAGATCAGCCCGGACAGCGCCCGGGTTCTCTATCTCGCAGATCCCGTCGTCGACGGCTCGTTCCTGCTCTACAGTGTAGCGATCACCGGCGGCGACTCGACGCAGCTCAACGGACCGCTCGCCGCCGGCGGATCGGTCGACGCGACCTTCCTTATCAGCCCCAACGGCGCGCGCGTGGTCTACCGGGCCGACCAGTCGACGAACGACTTCTTCGAGCTCTGGAGCGTGCCGCTCGTTGGCGGCGCCGCCACCCGGCTGAACGGGCCACTCGAGAGCGGCGAGGACGTCGAATCCGGCTTCGAGATCGGCGCCAACAGCGCTCGGGTGGTCTACCGGTCCGACGAAGATTCGAACGACGTCATCGATCTCTACTCGGTGGCGCTCTCCGGCGGAACCCCCGTCCGGCTCAATCCGACTCCGGCGGCCGGGGGGGATGTTCTCAGCCAGGTCGTGAGCCCAAACAGCAGCCGCGTCGTCTACCTCGCCGACCAGAACACAGACACCCTGAACGAGCTCTGGAGCGTGCCGATAGCCGGGGGAGCGGCGGTCAAGCTCAACCGAACCCTGGTTGGCGGCGGCGACGTACAGGTCTTCCGCATCAGTCCGAACAGCCAATGGGTGGTCTACGGCGCCGACCAGGATATCGACACTGTCGACGAGTTGCTGCGCGCCCCGATCGCGGGCGGCGCAGTCGAGAACGTCAGCGGCACACTGCCGCCGGGCGGCGACGTTGTCCTGAAGATCGTCCTCAACGCGGCCTTCGAGATCTCGCCGGTGAACAGCTACGACGTGCTCTACGCCGCCGACGAGCGCGTCAACGACCTCGTCGAGCTCTTTCTCTCAGGAACGCCCGAGGAAGAGCCGGTACCGGACGAGTGCGTGCCGGACGCGTCGACCTTGTGCCTGCAGAACGACAAGTTCAACGTCAGCGTGACCTGGCGAGACTTCCAGGACCGCACCGGCCACGGCCACGCGACGTCGCTCTCCAACGAGTCCGGCGACTTCTGGTTCTTCAACGCCCAGAGCAACGAGCTCATCGTCAAGATCATCAACGGCTGCGCCAGCACCGGCAACTACTGGGTCTTCTGGCGGGCGCTCTCCAACGTCGAGATGGACCTCGTCATCCGCGGCACGGCGACCGAACAGACCCTGACCTACCACAACCCGTTGGGATTCAACTCCAACGGGCATCTGGACATCGACACGATCTTCAAATGCGACGGCTCCGGACGCCCCTCGGAGACCATCGACACGAGCGTCGACCTACCTGCTCCGCTGGCACCGCAGTTGATCGAACGTGAGGACTCGGTGCTGATCGAGACCTGTGTACCCAACGGCGATCGTTCGATCTGCCTCCAGAACGGCCGCTTCAAGGTCCAGGGAACCTGGAGCGACTTCGACGGCGCCAGCGGCTACGCGCACCTGATCAAGAAGAACGAGGGATCGGGCTACGCCTGGTTCTTCAACGGCAACAACTACGAGATGCTGTTCAAGCTGGTCGACGCGTGCTCCTTCAACGGCAACACCTGGGTCTCGATCGCCGGGCTCACCAACGTTGCGGTGAGCCTGACGATCATCGACACCTGGACCGGAAAGGTCTATCACCAGCAGAACCTGCTGGGCGTCGATTTTCCGACCAACCTGGACATCGACACCAACCTCACCTACTGCGGTCCACACCCGTAGCGCGGCGCCGGGGTAGGTCGATCTAGGGCTTCTCGACGAGCTCGACGTCGTCGACGAGGAGACGGAACGGACCGGCGACGGAGCGCCCGATGAAGATCGCCAGAACGTCGTCGCCAGCGTAGCTCTCGAAGTCGCTCCAGGCGAAGCTCACAGTTGAGGCCTCCGCCGGCGCCGAGAAAGTCCGCACCAACGGCATACGCCCGCGCTTCTGCGCGAACACCATGACGACGTAGTCGGCGCCGTCGGCCTGCGCCCGGAAGCGAAAGCCGGCTTTGGTCGAGAGGTCGACCGGAGTGAAGGCCCGCTCCCCTGGCGAGAAGATCGCCCCCGCCCAGGTGGACGGCCCGCCGGAGGCGACCTCACCCCGGATCTCCAGGGCTTTCGCTCCGCCGCCGGTCGCCGCGTCGACAACCGCGAGTGCGACGGTGGACTTCCCGCCGATCATGGCGTCGGTCGAAACCGACCAGGCCTGGCCGAACCGCACACTCGCGGTGCCGTCCTCGAAGTCGCTGATCCCTCGCGCTGCCGCGGGCGCCCCCTGGAAGGCCGCGGCGGCCGTTGCCGCGCTCACCCGTACCTGAAAGGCGGCGCGATCGAACTTCACGCCACCGCGCCAGATCCCGACGATCTTTCGGCTGTCGGTGATCGTGGTCGCCGGCTCGCCCTCCACCAGCACCAGGTCGGCCCGCTGTCCAGCGGCGATCCGGCCTCGGTCGGCGAGCCCGAAGCGCTCCGCCGGCAAGGAGGTCGCACCAGCGAGCGCCTCAGTGGGTGTGAGCCCGGCTTCGACCAGGAGAGCGAGCTCGTCGTGCACGCTAGCGCCGAAGGTCGTCCCCGGATTGGGGGCGTCGGTTCCGCAGAGAATCGGAACTTTGGCGGCGCGCAGCTCGGCGATCGCCCGCACGGTCGAGCCGGGGGTCTCCGAGGCGCGCAGGGTGAACGAGGCGGCGAGGTTCCCCTTGGCCTGGGCCGAGAGCAGGGGAAGGATCGCCGGATCGTCGGCCAGCGCGGACTTGCCGCCGTGCAGCGTCCGCAGCACCGCGAGCGTCGGGGTGACGAATGCCTTGTGCCTTGCAGCGAGTTTGCCGAAGTCGTCCGCCGGCAGCTGATCGCGGAAGAGGTGCACCAGGCCGTCTGCGCCCGCCGTCAGTGCGGCGCGCGCCTCGGCGTAGGTGCCGATATGGACGACGGCAAGCTTTCTCCGCGCGTGCGCCGCGACGACCAGAGCTCCCAGCGTCTCCTCGCTCACCGTCGGAATGGATCGGCCATAGGCGCTGCCGTTGTCGTAGACGATCTTGATGTAGTCGGAGCCCTCGGCCAGGCGCGCATCGACGAAGGCCTGCGCCTCTCCGGGCGCCGACACGGTCGGAATCGCGATGCCGTACTCGGTGCCGTGCCCGCCCGGAGCCGTGGCGAGAGTCCCCGCGGAGCGCAGGTCGGCGCGATCGGCGTGAACCGCCGCATCCGACCGAAGAGTGCGCACCATCGCCGGCACGGAGAACATGTCGAGGACCGTGGTCACGCCGAAGGCGAGCGACTGCTCGAGCTGACCCACATCGTAGACGTGAGCATGGGCATCGATCAGCCCCGGCAGGAGCGTCCTGCCGGTGCCCGAAACGACCTCGATCCCCGCAGGAAGCGTCAGACCCTTGCCGATCGCGAGAATCCTGTCGCCGGAAACGAGAACATCGGTCGCCGGCAGCAGACGCGAACCGTCGAACACCCGCACGTCCGTGATGGCGAGCGTCGCTCGAGGAGCGGCCGCAGCCGCCGTGGAAGACGAAGTGGCGACCGGAAGAGCGCAAAAGGCCAGAGAAAAAAGCGACGAAACGAAACCAGCTCGGGAAAGGGTCATGATCTCCCACTCTACCAAGCGCTAGCTCCCAGCCGGCCTGCGCGATCCCTCGGCTCCGCCTCTGCAATAATCCCCACCGACCCACGTACGCCGCGCGCGTTTTTTCTTTACCAGCAGCTTTTGCTTTACTTCTTTACCAGCAGCCTTTGCTTTTTTTCTGACGAGCGAAACCCGAGGAGGCGACGTGCGCATCTTCACCCGCGGCGACATCGACGGCTTCTTCGGTCTCGCTCTCGACAATCTCGTCCAGCTGCTGGTCATCGATGCGCTCTGTCGCGGTGTGCTCGGCTTTCCCGTCGAGCTGGTCTACGGCCGAATCCTGCCGGGGGCGGCGGTCTCTCTCCTGGTAGGCAACCTCTACTATGCCCGGCAAGCTCTCCAGCTCGCGAGAGCGACCGGCAGGACGGACATCTGCGCCCTGCCCTACGGCATCAACACGGTGTCGCTTTTCGCCTTCGTTTTTCTGGTCATGCTACCGGCCAAGCTCGCCGCCGAAGCCGCCGGCGCCGCCGACCCCTCCACCATCGCCTGGCAGGCCGGGCTCGTCGCCTGCGTCGGGTCGGGCCTCATCGAGTTGGGCGGCGCGCTCGTCGCCGAGCGCATCCGCAAGTCGACTCCCCGCGCGGCGCTGCTCTCGACCCTCGCCGGGATCGCCCTCACCTTCATCTCGTTGGGCTTCCTTTTCCGCACCTACGCCCGGCCGATCGTCGGGCTGACGACGCTCGCCATCGTCATGCTGGTCTACTTCGGCAGGGTCCGCTTCCGCGGCGGGCTGCCGGGCGGCCTGGTCGCCGTCGCGATCGGAACGGGCCTGGCCTGGCTCGTCGGCATCGCGCCGGTCGGCGCCGTGCCGCAGAGCGCCCTTTCGTTCCATCCCCCGCTGCCCGTTTTCGCCGAACTCTTTCAGGCGATGCAGAGCGACTGGCTGGTCTATCTCTCGGTCATCCTGCCGATGGGTCTTTTCAACGTCATCGGCTCGATGCAGAACATCGAATCGGCGGAAGCGGCGGGTGACAGCTACCCGACCCGCCCGTCGCTGGCGGTCAACGGGATCGGCACCCTGGCGGCGGCCCTGTTCGGATCGTGCTTTCCGACCACGATCTACATCGGCCACCCGGGCTGGAAGGCGATGGGCGCCCGCGCCGGGTATTCGATTCTGAACGCCGCCTTCTTCACTCTGGTCTGTTTCTCCGGCTGCCTCGCCTGGATCGCCTGGACGATACCGATCGACGCCGGCATGGCGATCGTGCTCTGGATCGGCATCGTCATCACCGCTCAGGCGTTTCAGGCGACGCCCGTGGCGCACGCTCCGGCGGTCGTCGTCGGCCTCCTCCCGGGCGTCGCCGCCTGGGGCGCGCTGCAGTTGAAGAACGGCCTGCGCGCCGCCGGGGTGGGGCTGCCAGGCGGGCCGCCGTTCGGCGAGCAGCTGATCGCCGCCTTCATGGGTTCGGACACCTGGGCGCACGGCGCCTTCGCGCTCGACCAGGGATTCATTCTGACGGCGATGATCCTCTCCGCCGCCACGGTGGCGATCATCGAGCGCAAGTTCGCGACCGCCGCGCTCTGGTGCGCGATCGCTGCGGCGCTCGCCGCCGTGGGGCTCCTGCACTCCTATCGCTTCGTGGCCTCGGACACCGTCGTCTCGCTCACTCCCGCCTGGCCCTGGGTGGGCGGCTACGCGATCATGGCGGCACTCTTCCTCGCCGCCCGCTGGCTCACCGTGCCCGACGACGCAGCCGGGCACTGACAGAACGCGTTGGCTGGCTCGCGCGGCGCTCTACCGCGCCGGTCTCAGACGAGGTTGTGGAAGACGCGCTGCACGTCGTCGTCCTGTTCGAGGACGTCGACGAGTTTCAGGACTTCGTTCGCTTCCTTCTCCGCCAGCTCGACGGTGGTGGTCGGGATGTACTCCGACTCGGCCGAGATCGGCGTGATCTTGCGATCCTCGAGCGCCTTCTGCAGGGTGCCGAAGTCGTTGAAGGCGCTGCGGATCACGATCTGCGGCTCGCCCTTCTCGGAGACCGACTCGCCCATCTCCTCGAGACCATGGTCGATCAGCTCGAGCTCGAGCGCCTCCTGATCGAGCCCCTCCGGATGCAGGCGAAAAACACCCACGCGCTTGAATTGGAAGGCGACGCTGCCGGTGTTGGCGAGATTCCCTCCGCCCTTGTTGAAGGCGGTACGCAGGTTGGGCACGGTCCGCGAGGTGTTGTCGGTCGCGGTCTCGATCAGCACGGCGACGCCGTGTGGGGCGTAGCCCTCGTAGAGCACCTCTGCGTAGTCGACGGCGCCCTGC
>JAYTAM010000293.1:0-6807 GCA_043737505.1 Thermoanaerobaculia bacterium | reverse complement strand
GTGAGCGCCAGCTCCACGACGCCATCCTGCGCGGCAAGAAGGTCTCCGACGAGATGATCTCCACCTCGCAGCGCGAAGCCCAGATGCTGGTGCGCGAGGCGGAGATGACCGCCGAACGCATGGTCGGGCAGGCCGCCGAGCGCGCCGCCGAGGTCGAGAGCCGCATCGGCGAGCTGCGCATGCGGCGCAAGGAGTTGCAGCTCAAGTTCAAGAGCACCCTCGAGCTCTTCGGCCAGATTCTCGACGCCGAGATGGAGGACGAGCGCACCGCCGCCACCGTCCACACCCTGGCGCGGCGGGCGAAACCGGGCGCGTGACCGGCAGAGCGCTCCTGCGGATGACCGACCCCGAGAGCCGGAATCTCGTGATGGCTCAGATTCTCGAGGCCGGAGATCGCTCCGACCTCGCCTGGCTGGCCCGCGAGTTCGGCCGCGAGACGCTCGCCGCCTTCGTGCGCGAACGGGGAGGTCGCAAGCTCTCCGCCCGCAGCCGCCGTTTCTGGAGCCGCGCTCTCGGCGTGGCCGAGCCGGCACCTCACCCGCTCGCGGAGCGACTCTGGCCCCTCGCCTGACACCCTCGCACCTCGAAGCGCTCGCTCCCGAGAGTCGCGCCCTCCTCACACGCCTCGGCGGCCGCGCCTGGAGCGCGGAGTTCTACCTTGGCGGAGGCGCGGCGCTGGCGCTCTACCTCGGGCACCGGCCGGTGCGCGACCTCGATCTCATGTCGCTCGCCAACCGCCTCGCTCCGCAGGAACGCCGCGACCTCCTGGCCGATCTGCTCGCCATCGTTCCGGCGACCCGGGTCGAGACGGCCCGCGACGGATATCTCGCCGTCGTTCTGCCCGAGGGCTTCGCGCTGCGCCTTTTCTACTACCCCTATCCGCTGATCGCACCGTTGGGCAGCGAAGCCCCCGCGGTGGCATCGGCCTGGGACCTGGGGCTGATGAAGCTCGGGGCGATCATCAGCCGGGGGACGCGGCGCGATTTCGTCGACCTCTACCTGCTCTGCCGCCAGCTGCCGCTCGCCGAGCTCCTCGCTCGGGCGCCGGAGAAATTCGGCCACGTCGGCGATTTCGCGCTGCAGGCGATGAAGGGGCTCGCCGACACCGCTGCCGCCGCCGGCGAGCCGATGCCGGCGCTCACCCGGGATCTCTCCTGGGGAGAGGTCGAGGCCTGGATCTCGGCCGAGGTCGTAGCGGCAGGACGGGAGCTGCTGGCGGCACCATGACCGACCTCCTGATCGAGAACCTCGCCGAGATCGCGACGCCTCTGGGGACGACTCCGCGCCGCGGCACCGACCAGGCAAAAGTCCTGCGCCTGCGTGGTACTTCATCCGGTGCCGCCGGTGCCTCCGACGCCGCCGGCGTCGAAATTCTTTGCCGCGACGGCCGGCTGGCCTTCGTCGGCACCGCTGAGGAGCGCGAGCGAACGCTGGGAATGCTTCCCGGCGTAACCCGGCTCGACGGGCGCCGCGGCACCGCGGTGCCTGGGTTCGTCGACGGCCACACCCATCTGCCCTGGGCCGGATCGCGCGAGGACGAGTTCGTCGAGCGCTTGGCCGGGCGGTCGTATCAGGAGATCGCCGCCGCCGGTGGCGGCATCCTCTCGACCGTGCGCTCGACGCGTGCGGCCGACACTCCGGAGCTCCTCGAGCTCGCGCTGGGAAGGCTGCGCTGGATGCTCTCCTGCGGCACGACGACCGCCGAAGCGAAGAGCGGCTACGGCCTCTCCCTCGGCGCCGAGTTGAAACAGCTCGAGGCGATCCGCGCCGCCTCCGCCGCCCAACCGATCGACCTCGTCCCCACCCTGCTCGCAGCTCACGAAGTGCCGGCCGAGTATCGCCACCGGCGCGGCGCCTACCTCGACCTCGTCTGCGAGGAGATCATTCCCGCCGCGGCGGAGAAGCGGCTGGCGGTCTTCTGTGATGTCTTCTGCGAGCACGGAGTCTTCTCGGCCGACGAATCGCGGCGCGTCCTCGAGGCCGGCCGCCGCCACGGCCTTCAGCCCCGGCTGCATGCGGACGAGTTCGCCGACTCGGGGGGCGCTGCCCTCGCCGCCGAGCTCGGGGCGTTCTCGGCCGATCACCTGATGGCCGTCTCGCCGGCCGGAATCGACGCTCTGGCAGCTGCCGGCGTCACCGCCCTGCTGCTGCCGGGTACCAGCTTCTTCCTCGCCAAGCGGATCTACGCTCCGGCGCGGCGGCTGATCGCCGCCGGCGTCCCTGTCGCTCTCGGCACCGACTGCAATCCCGGCTCCTCCTACACCGAGTCGCTGCCGATGATCGTCCAGCTCGCCGTCTTCGAGCTCGGCCTGACCATCGCCGAGGCGCTCACCGCGGTGACGCTCAATCCGGCCTGCAGTCTCGGGCTGGGGGCCGAGATCGGCACCCTGGAGGCGGGCAAGCGCGCCGATATCGTGCTGCTCGATGCACCGAATCTCCTCCATCTTGCCTATCATTACGGTGTCAATCCGGTCCGCTCCGTCGTCAAGGCGGGCCGCGAGGTCTATCGCGCAGGAAACCTCGTCACCACCGCTGGCGCCGTTGGCGCCGATACTGCCGATGCCGCCGATACCGCCGATGCCGCCGATACCGTCGCGACGTCCCAACCACAACCGAGGAACCGCTCATGAGCCTGACCGTTTGCATCTCACTCGCCGAAGTCGCCTTCCTTTCCCTGCCCCTGGCCGCTCTCGCCTTCTCGGCCGGCGGCGGCAGCGGTGACCGCGGGACCAGCGGCAGTGCCGCCGCGGGCGAAGGCGAGTGGCGAAAGAATCCCTCTGGCCTCGAATACCAGGAGGTCCAGGCCGGCGACGGTACCGAAGCCAAGGCCGGCAAGGTCGTCGATGTTCACTACACCGGTTGGCTTCTCGACGGCACGAAGTTCGACTCGAGCCGCGATCGTGGCAAGCCGTTCTCCTTCCATCTCGGCGCCGGCGAGGTGATTCAGGGCTGGGACGAAGGGGTCGCCGGCATGAAGGTGGGCGGAAAGCGCAAGCTCCGCATTCCCGCCGGGCTGGGCTATGGTGCGCGCGGCGCGAGCGGCGTGATCCCCGCCAACGCCACGCTGCTCTTCGACGTCGAGCTCGTGGGTGTACGCTAGCCGACGATGAGCCCGCGAGCGGCGGCTTCGACATGACGATCTCGATCTTCGGCCGTGGCACCGGCCGCCCTCCGGGGCGGCGGGCGAAGCCCTCCCTGCACGTCCCGCCGACAGGGAAGCTGCTTCCGGCAGAGCCCTCGGCCGAGACGCTGCGCCTGATGTCGCTCAACATCGCCCATGCGCGTCTCAAGTCGCGGCATCAGAGCCTGCTCAAGGACGCGACGATCCGCCGCAATCTCGAGCTCATCGCCGGCGTCCTGGAACGCGAACGGCCGCACGTCGCCGCCCTTCAGGAGGCCGACGGGCCATCGTTCTGGAGCGGCGGTTTCGATCATGTGGCGACTCTCGCCGAGCTCGCCGGCTTCGCGCACACCTTCCGCGGCGAGCACAATCGCGTCCTCCCCGGAAAGCCGACGCTCTCCTACGGCACGGCGCTGCTGTCGAAGCTTCCGCTCCTCGCCCAGCGCTCGCACGCCTTCACCCAGAACTGGCGCGACACCAAGGGTTTCGTCGCCGCCACCGTCGCCCCCGAGGCACTCGGCGGCGAACCGGTCGACGTGGTGTCGATCCATCTCGACTTCCTCGCCGAGCGGGTTCGACGCGGACAGGTGGATCAGCTCGTCGAGCGCTTCCGCGGCCACGACGGGCACCTCGTCGTCATGGGCGACTTCAACTGCCCGTGGAGCGAACGCCGCCGCAGCCTCGACATCCTGCTGCACGAGCTCAAGCTCCGGCCCTGCCGCGAATCCGCGGCGACCTATCCCGCCTGGCGCCCGCTGGTGCGGCTCGACTGGATTCTGGTCTCGGACGGCCTCGATTTCAGCTCGTACGAAACCCTGACCGACCGCGTCTCGGACCACCTCGGAGTGGTGGCGGAGATCCGCCGCCGCACGACCGCGGTCCATCCGCGCGAGCGGCAGAAGAATCAGGCCAGGCGTTTGCCGAGCGTGTCGCTGGCGTAGAGCACCAGCGCGCAGCCGACGGGAAACAGGAGCTCGTTGACGCTGCGCGCGGCGACCGTGGCGGCGGAGAGCACGGGCATCGCCTGAAAAGTCAGGGCGAGGAGCGGACCGCCAAACAGCAGGCCGCTCGCCAGGCCGGCGCCGGCGTGCGCCGCGACGCCTCCCCAGGCCCGCTTGGCGATCCAGCCGAGCGCCAGGCCCAGCAGCGCGTACTGCAGCCCCTTGATTCCCGCGACCAGCAGCGGCGACGGCCCGGGGGCGGCGCCCGCCACCAGACCGAGCGCTTGTGAGGCGCCCTTGTGCAGCCCGCGCGCGATGGCGAACGCGGCCGGCGCCGCCAGCAACCCGGCGATTCCCATGACGACTCCGCTCGCCTTCGAGGCCGTCCGCGCTACGGCGAGCGCGACGCAGACGATGAACGACCAGGAGAGCTTCTGCACCAGATCGGCGGTGAACGGCTTCGCCGCCAGCGCTCCGCCGGAGAGCGCGACCGAAGCCAGAATGAGCCCTTCCATGGCGAAACCGAGCGCGATGGCGAGCCAGGCGCCCTTGAAAATCGCCTGTGGAGAGGTCGCGAGCGGCGCCGGTTGCGGAGCGCCGGCAGGCTGCAGTTCGCCTGGCTGCACTGCGCCTGCCTGAGCTGCGATGGGCTGCGCGGCATCTGGATGCACTGCAGCGGGATGCACTGCAGAGGACCGAGCTTCGGGAGCTTGCACGGCGGCAGAGGCGGGGACGGGGCTCATGGTTGGATGGCGAACCTATCGCAGGCGTCCATCCTGCCGACACCCACTAATGGACCTTGCGTCCGCCGCTGGGATCTGCTGCCTCGGGGATCGGGCCGTGCGCCTCTTCATAGCGCGCGAGGTTCTGGGCCAGCGCCTGGACGATGCGCTTCAAGTGCCCCGGGCTGGTGATGATGCGCGCCGTGACCATGCCCTGCGGCGGCACGAGGTTGACGAAGTCGAGAATGAACTCCTCGCGTGTGTGGGTGATTCGCAACAGGTTCGAGTAGCGGCCCTTCAGCTCTTCGTCGCCGATCTTGATGTTCAGGTTCGGGGTTCCGGCGTCCGTCTCACTCATGGCGACTCCTTTGAAAGCTGAGCTTGCCGTGGATCGCGACGCCCGCGGCAGCGGCGGCGGCGGTATCGGTGGCCTCGACGAAGCTCCAGCGGTGTTCTGGCAGGTAGACTCCGGCGCCGCCGGCGGCGCTGGTGACCGAGAAGGCGAGCAGTCTCCGGCGATAGTCGTAGGGAGCGCCGTCCTTCGCGTGCACCGCGACGTCGACCAGATACTCCCCGGGCGCCAGGCGGAGGTTGGGACACTCGAGCACCACCTTTACACGGCCGGAGAACTCCGCGCTCTCGAAGCCGTCGAGGTCGGTGTTCGTTCCCCAGACCTCGACGCCGCGCGGCGAGAACAGGCCGACGCCGAAGACGAAGTCGACGAGCGGGAGATCGGCCCTGGCTTCGAGCTCGATGCGCACAGCCTCCCCGCTCTCGAAGTGGTAGCGCTCGATACCCCGTTCGTCGAGCAGCCGCACGGCGAGGATCTCGGCCGCGCCCGAGCCCCAACGCAGGATCTCCCCGGACTCCTCCGCCGCGACTACGGCGGTGTGGGCGCCCTCCTCCTCGCGCTCGCGCTCCTCCTTCGCCTCGCGGTGGGCGCGGCTCTCGTCCTCGGCGACATCCTGGCGATAGCCGTCGACCACCCGGCGCGGATCGCCGATGAGGCGGACGCGTCCGCCGTCGAGCCAGAGGACGCGCGAGCAGAGCTCTTCCACCAGGCCGAGCGCATGGCTGACGAAGATCACCGTCCGACCCGACGCCAGCAGCTCTTCGATCCGGCGGAGGCAGCGGTGGGCGAACGCCTCGTCGCCCACCGCCAGCACCTCGTCGACGAGCAGAATCTCGGGGTCGGTGTGAATCGCCACGGCGAATCCCAGCCGCACGTACATGCCGGAGGAGTAGTTCTTGACCGGCTCTTCGAGAAAGTCCGCGAGTCCGGAGAACTCGACGATGCGCTCGTAGCGGGCGGTGATCTCGCGTTTCGACAGGCCGAGGACGGCGCCGTTGATGAAGATGTTCTCGCGCCCCGAGATCTCCGGGTGGAAGCCGGCGCCGAGCTCGATGAGCGCGGCGACGCGGCCCGAGGTCTCGAGGCTGCCGGTGGTCGGCTTGAGGATGCCGGCAATCATCTTGAGCAGCGTCGACTTGCCGGAACCGTTGCCGCCGACGATGCCGAACGCCTCGCCACGCGCGATCTCGAACGAGACGTCATCGACCGCGGCGATCGTCTCGTCGCCGGCGAGGGCCTCGGCGCCGCGCCGCCCGAGAAGGGCGCTTTTCAGCGTGCGCAGCTGGAAGCCGCGCGCCGTCCTGCGGTAGTGCTTGCCGACATGCTCGGCGCGCACGGCCCAGCTCACAGCGCCTCCACCATCGTCTCGCGCAGGCGATCGAAGATCCAGCAGCCGACGAGCCAGACGACCGCTGCCACGGCGGCCATCTCGAGCCAGAGGACCGCCGGCGGGAAGCGCCCGGCGAAGAGCGCCTCCTGGTAGGCGAGGGTGAACGGCGTCGCCGGGTTGAGCTGCACCAGGCGACGCAGCGCCGGGATGCTGATCGCCTGCAGCGGAAAGAGCACCGGGGTGAGGAAGAAGAGCAGCGTCAGGGCGCTGGTCAACAGGTCCTTGACGTCCTTGAAGTGGGCGTGGAGCGCCGAGAGCGCGAGCGCCAGTCCGGCAATGAG
>JAYTAM010000292.1:0-31992 GCA_043737505.1 Thermoanaerobaculia bacterium | reverse complement strand
CGTGCTCCTCGCAGGCGCGAACGGCCTGCTCCTCCTGCCGGTCCTGCTCTGGCTGGCCTGGTGCGGCGCCGAACGCCGGGGCTTCGAGCGCCGCACCGATCCGAAGCCCCCCTTCTACGCCGCGGCCGCGGTCCTCCTCGCGCTCTTCGCCGCGCGGGCCTACCGGATCGACTTCTCCGCCGTCGATTTCGCCGACTCCCCTGTCGAGTGGCTGATCCACGTCCACGGCTTTCTTCTGTCGCTGAACAAAGGGCTGCTGCTGTTCGCCCCGCTGGTGCTTTTCGGCCTCTGGCGCACCTTCCGCGGGGCAGTCAGCGACCGGCACGCGGGTCAATTCGCGCTCGCCAGCACCGCCTGCCTGATCGTCACCTATTCGGGACTCGACAGTTGGAGCGATGCCGGCTGGGGACCGCGTCACCTGCTCCCGTCGCTGGCGCCGGCGATACTCGCTCTGGCGCTGTCGCAGAGCGAGCGCGCGAAGCGGGGCGGCTACCGGCGCTGGATCCTCGCCGCCGTCGTCTGGGGTCTCGCCGTCAACACGCTCGGTACCGCCGTCCCGCAAGCGGCGCTGACTGTGCGCTACGGCGAGGTCCCTCCCTTTCTGGCGGCAGAGGCGGTGCAGTTCCATCCGGCGTGGAACCATCCCCGG
The DNA here is from genome assembly GCA_043737505.1 of Thermoanaerobaculia bacterium. Classification (GTDB taxonomy): domain Bacteria; phylum Acidobacteriota; class Thermoanaerobaculia; order Multivoradales; family JAGPDF01; genus JAGPDF01. The sequence goes on along the minus strand of JAYTAM010000292.1, from coordinate 31,343 downwards.
GCCAACGCCGGGCTGCTCGGCCGATGGCTCGTCACCAACCTCGCCGGAGGGGCGGCGGGAATCGAGGCTTCTCCGGCCATCGTCCGTCCGAGTCCGGTGCTCCTTCGCGTCTTCGATCGCACGGACGGCCGCGGGCTCCGGCCGCTCGCACTTCTTCTGGCGATCGCCGGCGCCTTCGGCTGGGGGCTTCTGGTCCTCGTCCGCCATGCCGCCAAGACTTGACCGCCAGCGGTGATCTCCGGCAACCTCACCTCGGTCTACCGAGCGCGGCGCGCCGGCCTTGCGCCGGACACCGCACTACAACGATGTCCCGCGAATCGCCTCGTTGGTCATTCTAAAACGACAGACGTCCGGCTCTCCCTAGTCCGTACTTCGGCTCGGCCACCCCGTCTGGTCGAGAAACGAGATCGGATCTCATAGGATTCCGGTGCCTTGACTTCACTACGCCCTGCTACCTCAACCGACGCAGCGAGGCCGCGACTCCTTTCTTTGTTCACGGGAGCTGGCGGCTTGGACCTGGGCTTTGAGGCAGCTGGCTTCGAAAATCGTCTCTGCGTCGAGATTGATTCGGACGCTTGCCGGACGCTAGCTAGTAATCGCCCTAAGTGGGTTCTCGCTACACCGGGCGATATCTTCAGCCACAGCCCGCAAGATTTGCTGTCTCTCGGGTCGCTCGCACCGGATGAACTAGAAGTACTCGCCGGAGGTCCACCCTGTCAGCCCTTCTCCAAGTCCAGCTACTGGAGGAGCGGCGACTCGAAGCGGCTGCAGGATCCAAGGTCCAATACGCTCCGCGCCTACCTTGAGGTCGTTGAGGCCGCGCGCCCCCGGGTGCTATTGCTTGAGAACGTTCGTGGCCTGACGTACTCAGGCAAGACCGAAGGACTGGAGCTGATTAGCAAAGGACTACGAAGCATAAACAAGCGAGTCGGTACGCGCTACAGACTTTCCACGTTCAACCTCAACGCCGCCAATTTCGGCGCTCCTCAGTTTCGGGAACGAGTTTTTCTCGTAGCTGATCGCGATGGAAGGGCCTTCAATCCACCGCCCCCGACGCACGGCGACTCCCCAGACTTGGAACCATTCCTGACAGCCTGGGACGCAATTGGCAATCTCCCGAACGCCGACTCATCGGACCTCTGCCTGACTGGGAAGTGGGCCGCGCTCCTGCCGAGTATTCCAGAAGGTCGCAATTATTTATGGCATACGCCGAGAGGAGGCGGAGCCCCGCTCTTCGGCTGGCGAACGCGGTTCTGGAGCTTCCTTCTGAAGTTGGCAAAGGATCGGCCTTCCTGGACGATTCAGGCCAATCCCGGGCCTGCGACGGGTCCCTTTCATTGGGACAATCGAAAGCTCTCCATCAGAGAGTTGTGCCGCCTACAGACCATTCCTGATGATTACCAGATAGTAGGGAGTTTCCGATCCGCGCAGCGCCAAGTAGGCAACGCCGTCCCATGCATACTCGCAGAGATACTCGGACGCTCGATCCGCGAACAGCTGCTGGGACACTTGGTCACGTGTACAAACTTGACACTGATTCCCGGCAGAGCAGCGACGACCCGGCCGGCTCGCGCGCGCCGGAAAGTACCGTTGGAGTTCGAGCATTTGCAGGGCAATCATCCCGCCCATGCCGGCGAAGGCGACGGGCCGTCAGCGCGATTAAGGCGCCAAGCCGCGCGCGCCTCATGAGGTATAGCGGGTACGATCGGAGAATCTGCGTCAGCGTAAGGACTACCCAATGACCATTGCGACAAGAATTGAGTATCTGGAAACACACCTGCTCGCCTTGGACCCAAGAAACCCTCGTCTCCGTGAAGACCAGCATGGCCTTTCGCAGAAAGAGCTCTTGCTGGTCATGATGGACTGGGGCCTGGAAGAGATAGCAGCCTCCATCGTTGAGAACCAATTTTGGGCTCATGAAGCCCTTCTGGTCGTGAGGGAAAAGCTCTCACCCAATGCTAGGACCCAGTCCTATGTCGTGGTGGAGGGGAATCGACGGCTGGCTGCTGTCAAGCTCCTCCTTGCGGCCGGTGCAGGAGAACCCGCGAGCTCGAAGTGGCGCGATCTGGCTCGAGACCTCACGAAGCCCGCGCTACGAGAACTCGAGCGCCTTCCGACAATCGAGGCGACCGATCGAACTGACGTCGACTCATTTCTAGGATTCCGGCATGTAACAGGAATCAAGCAGTGGGAGCCCCATGAGAAAGCGGCGTTCATCGCAAAGCTCATCGAAGCAGGGCTATCCTACGAAGAGGTTAGACGGCGCATCGGGAGCAAGGCGCAGACGGTTCGACAGAACTATGTTGCCTTCAAACTTTTTCATCAACTAGAAGACCTAGAGGGTGTTGCCCTCGAGAGGGTCAGAAACAAGTTCAGCGTTCTCTATCTGTCACTGCGCTCGAGCGGCACGCAGGGATACTTGGGACTCGACCTGGACGCCGCGCCTCACAAGGCAGCGAAGCCTCTGAGTGCTCGCTATCGTCCCAATGCCGTTCGGTTCTCGCGCTGGCTTTTCGGCGACGACAAACATGAGCCGCTGTTTACCGATTCTCGGAACACAGACAAGCTCGGAACAGTTCTCGCAAGCAAGGAGGCCACGGCGTATCTTGAACGGACCGAAAATCCTCGTTTTGAGGTCGCGCTACGGCTCTCGGGAGGCGATCGAGAGGAAGTTATCCGACACATCGAACGAGCTGCGGACGAGCTCGAGGAGGTCCTGAGTGTGATCCAGCACCACTTCGAAAACATCGACGTCATCGAAGCCACTAAGCGCCTGCTGCGGGATGTCGAGGCGCTCAAGGCTCACTTCCCTGAGCTAGAGATCGAGAAGGGCAAGTAGGAATGCTCCCATTGCCAGAAGCAGGAGTCCGTCTTTCAAGGACCGTTCACAATAGTGACCTGCAGCTGTTTTGCGATTGGATCGAAGGCTGCCTCCTATTTGGCAATGAAACCAGGGTCTCTCGAACGGCCATCGTTGATGTTCTTTGCGAAGAAAACATCTACGACGATCAGGGATTTGCGAACGCTTGGCTAGATGAAGTCTGGAGCGAACTGCAACGCCGGAAGCGACTGCTAGATCCCGGGTCGCCTTATGACGTGACACCCCGCGCAATCGAGCGCAAGTGCGTGTGGAAAGACGTTCCGGCGTATTCGTTCTGCGTCCTCGCCCCACTGATGCAACGATCAAAGAGCTGGCAAACTACCCAGCTTCCGGGGAACCACTATTCAAGTCAAGGCGCCCTGTTCGAGAGGATTTCTGAAGAATCCTTCAGGATCGCAGGTTGGAACACGCTCTCAACAGGCTGGTCAGCCCGAACAGCGAGCAGACTACCTTCAGTGGTGACAGCTGTCGCAGCCAAAACCGGCGAGCCCGAAAGACCCAATTGGGCGGCCAATGTTCAAGTGAATGCGAACGAGGCCGGTCTCGATGTCATCTTCTTTCGGTCCTTTACCGATGGGCGCTGCGGATTTCCAGTCTTTCTAACGCAGTGCGCGTCAGGAGCGGACTGGGACACGAAGCTCCACACGCCCGTTCTAGCTGTCTGGGAGGAACTCGTGCACTTCGCCACCCCGCCGCAAAAGGCATTCACACTCCCCCACTCGCTGGCAGCGGACGAACTGCGTCGAGTTACGATCAGTGTTCAGGGAACGGTGTTCGACCGATATCGTCTTCATTGCGGTCGACCGCTCAAGTGGTGCAGTCCGGCGCTTCGATCAGATTTGCACAGGTTTCTCGCTCCCATCATTCGCCAGCTTCCAACCTACAGCTAGCCATTGAGCGTTGTCTCGGGCTCCTGCGCGGCGGACAAGACTAGCCACATCCTAATGGTCCCGCCCCCAAACCCGGGGAGTGTGTGTGCCTCTCTGCGCTGCATCGCCCGATCCGCGCCTTAAAATGTTCGAAGCGCTGCCTCATCGACTATGAGGAAAATGAATACAGCATTGCGAAGTGCTTTATTCAGTTCGCATGCCCTTGAGATCGGAGGTCGAACCGTCTAGCCGAGAGTGGCGAAGCGATTGACCGCCCCTATCTCAACTTAGGGCGGGGCGGCTCTTCGGAGGTGGCCTCTCTCAGATGCTTCGCCGCCAGGCGCGGAGACCGTAGATGCACATGACGAGAAAGACGGCGTAGAGGAGCGCGGTCAGGTGGAGGTCGCGCGACAGGTAGAGCGGCACGTAGATCGCGTCGACGACGATCCAGACGATCCAGTTCTCGAGGCGTTTGCGGCAGAGGAGGTATTGCGCGACCAGGGAGAGGACGGTCGTCGTCGCGTCCCAGAACGGCGAGGCTCCCTGCACCGCGACCAGCAAGAGCCAGAGACCCCAGATCGCGAACGGCGCGAGCGCCGCGATCGCCAGCCATTCGCGAATCGGGGCGCGCGAGATCGGCAGCGCTCCCCGGCGCCCGGCGCGGCCGTCCCACCCGTCCGCATGGAGCCAGTTCCACCAGCCGTACATGCCGAAGGCGAAATAGACGACCTGGAGCCCCATGTCGGCGAACAGCCGGCTGTGCCAGAAGAGGGCGAAGAAGAGCAGGTTGTTCGCCAACCCCAACGGCCAGTTCCAGATGTGCTCGCGCACGCACAACCAGACACACGCGCCACCGGTGGCGAAGCCCAGGGCCTCGAGCATCGACAGCGGCCACCAGCGCAGCGCCGTCGCCAGCAGAAGCCCCGCCGAGAGAAGCGCCATGAGCGCGATCTCGACGCGCCTCAGCGCCGACGGTGTCGCGATCGGCGCCTCCATCGATGCTGCGTCCTCGGCCGCTCCCGCCATCCGAACGCCTACCGCTCCAGCCAGGGCAGCAGGCTACCGTAGCCAGGGGAAGCCTCGACGAGGAAGTCGGGCGGAGGAAAGCAGGCTTGCCGGGAGGTCCCCTTGCCGGCGAAACGAAAGAAGCGGGCGCGATCCGTATCCGGCAGCGACAGAATGGGGCGCCGAGGTTTCAACCCCGAAAACAGCTCGTCCGGCGTCGGGAAGCCGGCATCAAGAACGAGTACGCAGCCGCCCGGCATTCGCCCCATCTCCTCGAGCAAGCGGCCGCGGTCGGCGAAAACGGTCGATATCCCCCGCGGCTCCTCGCGCAGCCTCCGGTAGCGGTCGAGATAGAAGCCGAGGGAGATCTGCGCCCACTGGTTGGTCGTGACGACATGGGCATCTGCCCCATCGATCGCCACCACGCCGCGCGCCACCGCTCGCCAATCCGGCCGGCCGTGCTGCGCGTATCCGACGACGCCGGTGACGAAGGAGGCGACGACTGCCGACGACAGCAGCGCTGCCGTGGCGATCCCCGATTTGCGGTTGAGAGTGGCCAGCCATCGCGCGCAGGCGACGATACCGGCCGCCACCGCCAGGAGGAGAAAGAGCAGGGCGAACTGGTTGTACCGCAAGTGGCTGAAGCGGCGCATCGAGAGGAGCGCGCACTCCACCAGCACCGTGCCCGCGAACAGGCCGGCGAAGGCGGACAGGCCGCCGCGCCGACGGGCCAGCACGCCGAATCCGACGAGGAGCAGAAGCGCCACGAGCATCGCGCTGCCATCCACGACCGGCTGCCCGACGTAGCCGCGAAACAACAGATCGTCGAATCGTCTCCCGACGAGCTCCCAGCTCCACTGCGCCGTTCTGTGGTCCTGTTCCGGCCCGCCATGGATCCCGAGGACGACGAACCAGCCGGCGAGAGGCAGGGTCGACAGCACCACGGCCGCCGGCAATCGAAAGCCCAGCGACGCCACCCGGCCCTCGCTGCGGGCCTCGAACCAGGCGGCCACGACCGGCAGCCAGAGGGCGACCGCAAGATAGTGAGTCATCGACGCGAGGCCCGCTGCGAACGCCAGTTCTCCCGGAAAGCGATCTGCGCCGCGCGCGAGCCAGCGCTCGCAGGCGTCGAGAGCCCAGACCGAGAACAGCAGGGAGAGAGCGTAGGGCCTGAGCTCGTGCGAGTAGCGGATCAGCACCGGCGAGGAGGCCAGGAAGAGGGCGGCGAGCGCCGCAGTCGGGACGTCGAAGCGGCGCGCCGTCCAGCGCGCGAAGAGGGCGACCGCTGCTGCGCCGATGACGGCGTTCAGGATCCGGCGCGGCAGCTCGCCCCAGTCGAGCGCCAGCAGCGCCCAAGTGAGAAGCGGTTCGAGCGGCGGGAGCACACGATCGAAGAGCAGGTCGGAGAAGAGCTCGCGCAGGCTCCCCCGCGCCATCAGCGTCTCCATGATCTCGTCGAGCCACATCGACGAGCCGCCCAGGCCGATCAGCCGAGAGAGCAGCGCGATCGCGAAGCTCGCCGGCACCAGCCAGCGGGCGGCGGGAGCGAACCCTCGCGCCGTCCGGGCGCCGCTCGGCGTCAGGGGCGGCACCGCCGAAGCTGCCGCTCGCCGGGCATCGAGGATGCCCACCTTCAGGGAATGGCGAGCGGTGCGAAAGCCGGCACGAGCTCCAGCTTCTGCGCCGCCAGCGCCGTTCGGTATACCTCGACCTCTGTGGCGTAGAAGGCGTTCAGGTCGGTGAGGGCCTCCTCGAGCTGTACGCGCGCCTGGCGCAGGTACTCGAGGTGGTTCAGATTGGGCCGGCTCCACGACGAGCCCAGGTAGTAACCGACGTAGCTGATGCGCGACAGGATGTCGATGTCGGGGGTGATACCTACCGTGTCGCGCGGCCACCAGAAGCGAGTCTCGAGCTTGTCGAGGCCTTCGCGAACCGACTTGGCCTCCTTCGCGAGGGGTAGAGCATCCTCCTTCACCGCTTCGTCGCGCAGCGCCTGGGCGTTGCCCAGCCGGATGCGCTCCGCCACCGTGTCGAGGTCGCGGCGCGTCGCGGCGATGCGCTCGATCGCCGCGATCGTCGCGTCGTTCAGGCGACCGGTTTCAGCGATCGCCTCCCAGCGTGCCTGCCAGTCCTCGGCGCTGTTGCCGGAGGAGGGGTCGGCGAGCACCTGAACGAACGTCCGGCGCTCCTCTCCCGCCAAGGTGAGGACGACCTCGTAGCGCCCGGGCGGAACCTGGGGGCCGCTCGGGTTGAAGCCGGGCTCCTCCGGAGTCGCCGACGGAGCGCGTTTGAAGCCGTCACGCGAGAGATCCCAGTAGACGCGATTGACCCCTCGTTTGGCGTCGACCTTGAGCCGCCGGACACGCTCGCCGGCGGCATCGCGGATCTCCACCGTCGCCTGGACGCCCTCTTTCTTCTCGTCCGGCTCGGCTACCTTCGGGGCGGCGGATGGGTCGCCAGCCTGCCCTCGATCCTCCTGCTTGCCGGAGCCGGGGGCAGCCGCCGCGCTCTTCGCGAGCTCGCTCTTCGCCGCCTTCTCCATCTCCACCTTGCGCTCGGCGATGCGCCGGTCGCGATCGCGCTCGGCATCCGCGATCGGCAGAGCCTCTCCGTTCGCCAGGAAAGTGATGGCGGCGCCGTAGGGCCGGCTCTTGCCGCGGAACTCGGTGGCCCCGAAGCCGAACCCGCCGTCCTCCGCCGGCTGCCAGTACTGGCCGGAGTCGGCTACCGGGAAGAGGCGCAGCTCCTCCGCCAGCCCCTTCGCTCCGAGACCGCGCAGCGAAGAGATGTCATCAACCACCCAGAGCGCCCGGCCGTGCGTGGCGATGATCAGGTCGGAATCGCGCGGATGAATCGCCAGGTCCATCACCGACACTGTCGGAAAGCCGTTCGACCAGCGGGTCCATCCCTTGCCGCCATCGAGCGACAGCCAGAGGCCGAACTCCGTACCGAGGAAGAGCAACTCCGGATCGACCGGATCCTGCACGATGGCGAGCGCATAGCCACGGAGCGTGGGCGTCGCCAGGCTGCGCCAGCTCTTGCCGTAGTCGTCGGTGCGGTAGACGTAAGGCGTCCAGTCCGATCGCCGATGATTGTCGAAGACGGCGAAAGCCGTTCCGGCGGCGTGCGTCGAAGCCTCAATGGCCGGAATCCAGGTGTTCGCAGGCACTCCGCGTACGTTGCCCTCGACGCTCGTCCAATTGCCTCCGCCGTCGCGCGTCAGGTGCAGGCGGCCGTCGTCGCTGCCGATCCAGATCAGTCCGCGCTCCTTCTTCGACGGCTCGATGGTGACGATCGTCGTGTAATTCTCGGCATTCGAGGCGTCGCGAGTGAGACCGCCACTCTCCTCGGCCTTCTGCCATTCGGGACGGTTCGAGGTGAGGTCGGGCGAGACCACTGTCCATGTCTCGCCGCGGTCGGACGACTTATGCAGGAACTGGCTGCCGAGATAAACCGTCTTCGGGTCGAACGGATCGAGGGCGAGACCGGCGTTCCAGTTGAATCTCAGCTTCTCGCCCGCGCGCGGCGCCGGCTTGATCTCCTTCGCCTCGCCGGTCCGCCAGTTCCAGCGCGACAGATTCCCGCCCTGCCAGAGGGCGTAGCCCTGGAGCGAGTCGGTCGGGTCGGGCAGGGTCTCGAAGCCGTCTCCGCCGCCGACCACCTTCCAGAAGTGGTTCCGGATGCCGCCTCCCTGATGCACCGAGGAGGGGCCGCGCCACGAGCCGTTATCCTGCAGGCCACCGTACAGGTTGTACGGCCGGTCCATGTCGTAGGCGACATGGTAGAACTGCGCCAGCGGCAGGTTCGAGACGAAGCGGTTGCTCCGGCCGCCGTCGTGGCTCACCGAGACGCCGCCGTCGTTGCCGGTGATCAGGTGCAGCGGATTCGCGGGATCGATCCACAGCGCGTGGTGGTCGCCGTGGATCTCGTCCCAGCGCACCAGCGAGCTGAAGGTTTTGCCGGCGTCGTTCGAAACCCGGATCGTGTAGTCGACGCTGAAGACTCTGTCCGGGTCCTGCGGATCGACGCGCAGCTCGCCGAAGTAGAACGGGCGTGGATTGACGTTGGGCTCGGAGTTCGCCGTCTTGAAGCTCTTGCCGCCGTCGTCGGAGCGCAGCAGGGCGCTCTTCTTCGCCTCGACCATCGCGTAGACGATCTGCGGATGCGAACGCGAGAGCCCCAGCCCGATCCGGCCCAGTTCGCCTTCGGGCAAGCCGTCCTCCGGTTCCAGACGCTTCCAGCTCTCTCCGCCGTCCTGCGAGCTGTAGAGCCCGGAGCCCGGACCGCCCGACTTAAAAAAGTAGGGCCAGCGCCGGTACTGCCACATCGAGGCCAGCAGGAGATGGGGGCTCCCTTCGACCATGGCGACATCGGCGCCGCCGGTCTTCTCGTCGACGTAAAGCACCTTCCTCCAGCTCCTGCCGCCGTCGGTCGTCTTGAAAATGCCGCGCTCGGGGTTCTCTCCCCATTCGCGGCCGAGCGCCGCCACCCAGGCGACGTCGGAGTCATCCGGATGGAGCACGATGCGATGAATGCGCTCGCTACCGTCGAGACCCAGGTGCGCCCAGGTCTCGCCGCCATCCGCCGAGCGATAGATGCCGTTGCCGACCGAGGCACTGTTGCGGACATTGCCCTCGCCGGTGCCGACCCAGACGACGCTCGGGTTCCGGCGATCGATGGCGATGGCGCCGATCGCCGCCACCGGCTGGTCGTCGAAAATCGGCTTCCAGGTGATGCCGCCGTCGAGCGACTTCCAGACCCCGCCGGTGGCGGCGCCGGCATAGACGATATTGGGATTCGACTCGACTGCGGCGATCGCCGCAACCCGGCCGCTCATCCCCGCCGGACCGATCGAGCGCGGCGCCAGGCCGGCGAGCAAGTCGGGATCGATCCCGTGCTGCGGAGCGCTCGGCGCCTTTCGAGCGAGCAGCGCGGAACGCTTGCCGGTCTCGGCGGCCGCCGCCGGGCCTGCAGCGGACAGCGAGACGAACGCGACCAGGACTCCTGCTGCGAGACGGATTCGCCGAGGCCGAACGAACTCCGAGTGCGTGCGCATGCCCTCTCCCCCTGTTCCTGCGCATCCTATGGGATTCGGCGCTGCGCTGCGGTGGGAAGCCGGCGAGAAGTCCGGGCTAGAATCGCGCGGTGCAGGGGAATACCCAGCAGCGCACGGCGATCCGCGAGGCGTTCGAGCGCGCCGATCGGCCCCTCTCGCCGCTCGAGGCCCTGGAGGTCGCGCAGGAGAATGTCCCGAGCTTGGGCATCGCGACGATCTGTCGCAACGTGAAGGCCCTGGTCGAGGAGAAGTGGCTCGCCGAGGTTCTGCTGCCCGGCGCGCCGAGTCGCTACGAAGTGGCGGGGAAACACCACCATCATCATTTCCGCTGCCGCGTGTGCGACCGCGTCTACGACGTCGACGCCTGCCCTCCCGACCTGCGGGCGCTCACCCCGCGCGGGTTCCGCCTCGAGGGCCACGACATCACGCTCTTCGGCCGCTGCTCGGCCTGCGCGAAGGGCTAGCCTGGGTGGCCCGGCGCGGAGCCGGCCTCGGCGGGAAGCGAACGGATCAGACTGCGCTGTCCAGCGTCTCCCGAATCTTGAGCAGGAGATCCTGGAGCGCGAACGGCTTGCTGATGTAGTTCGGACTGGCAGCGAGGTCCGTGTGGTCCGTGGTCCGGTCCTCGGGGTATCCGGACATGTAGAGCACATTCACCCCGACCCGCTCCTGTCGCAACCGGTCCGCCATTTCGCGCCCGCTCATCACCGGCATCACGAGATCGGTGAGGACGAGATCGATCTTTCCGGCCACCGTGCGCGCCACCTGCAGCGCCTGGGCTCCGTCGCGCGCCTCGATGACCTCGTAGCCGTGGTTCTTCAGATGTCGCCGGAGCAGTCCGCGCAGAGCCGCTTCGTCCTCGACGACCATGATCCGCTCGGCGCCGCGGCTGCTCTGCGCGGCAGCTCGCGGATGGAGCGCCTCGGGCGCCTCGGGCGACACCGGCAGATAGACGCGCACGCAGGTGCCCGCGCCCGGAGCGCTCTCGACCGCGACATAACCGCCGTTCTGCGAGACGATTCCGTAGACGATGGACATCCCGAGACCCGTCCCCTTGCCCACTTCCTTGGTGGTGTAGAAGGGCTCGAAGATCCGGCCGAGCGTATCGGCACTCATCCCCGCTCCGGTGTCTCGAAACTCGAGCAGGACGTGGCTTCCTGCCTGGGCTCCCAGATGGCCGCGCACGAACGTGTCGTCGAGCTCGATCGCCGACACGGAGATCGAGAACGCTCCGCCTTTGGGCATCGCGTCGCGTGCGTTCACAGCCACGTTGATCACCAGTTGGTCGAGCTGCGAGCGATCGGCGCGAACGTAGAGGCGGGCCGCCGGGAAAGTGGTTTCCAGCAGGACATCCTCTCCGATCAGCCGCCTCAGCATGTTCTCCATCTCGGTGACGACCGTGCGCACGTCGAGCACGCGCGGGCTCACCGGCTGCTTGCGGCTGAAGGCCAGGAGCTGCTGCGTGAGGCCCGAGGCGCGCTCGCTCGCCTTGCGAATCTCCGCGACGCTCTCGCTCTGGGGATCAGAAGCATCGAGGCTCGCCGCCAGAATCTCGCTGTAGCCGAGAATCGTCGTCAGGAGATTGTTGAAGTCGTGGGCCACGCCTCCGGCCAGCCGGCCGACCGCTTCCATGCGCTGGGAGTGCAGGTACTGCTCCTCGAGCTGGCGCAGGGCCGTGATGTTCTCCATCACGCCGACCATCCGCACCGTCCTGCCCTCGTCGTCCCGCAGCAAGCGGCCGCGGTCAAGGACGTTGAGGTACCGGCTGTCGCTGCGGTGAAAGCGATACTCGCAGAGAAAGTCGCGCCCGGCGGCAAGGTCGGCGTCGAACTGCGCTCGAACGCGCTGCTGATCCTCCGGGTGAATCTGGGACTCCCACCAGCTGAACGTGTTGAAAGCCTCGGACGAGCGATGGCCGAAGACCCGCGTGAGGCCGTCCGACCAGAGAACCCGATTGGTGGAGGCGTCCCAATCGTAGATCGCCCCTTCGACGGCGGAGGCGGCGAGCTCGAACCGTTCGTTGGCCCGCTGCAGCGCCTCCTGTCCCCGCTTGCGTTCCTCGATCTCGCGGCCCAGCTCCCGGGTGCGGTCTTCGACCCGGTGCTCCAGGTCGCGGTTGAGCACCTCAAGGTCCCATCTCGCCTGCTGCAGGTTGTCGAGCATCAGGTTCATCGCCTGCGCGAGCTTGCCCGCTTCGTCGCGAGTGGTCACCACGACGCGCTCGTCGCGATCCCCCTGGGAGATCCGCTGGGCGGTGAGCACCATTCCGGCGAGCGGACGGATCAGCGGTGCGCCGATGGCCACCGTGATCGCCGTCGCGAGCAGGAAGAGGAGGGCGCTGAGCGTCCAGATGAGGTTGCGCACTCGCCTCACGTCGCGCTCGAGGCCGGCGAGCGAGACTCCCAGATGCACCGTGCCGATCCGTTTGCCGGAGTGCACGATCGGCGTCGAAGACCGACGAATCAGCGCATTGGCACTCTCCCCACCCGGGAGCGACCGCGACCCGCTCGGCTGCTCCACTTCTCCAGCCGACGCGAATCGCTGGTTGTCGAGACCCATCACCTCGAGGTTGGCGATTCCCGCCGTCGCGCGCACCCCTTCGAGCACCAGCTCGGCATCCTTGGTGTCGCCGAACAGCAGCGCCGGCGTAACGCTGTGCGCCGCCAGCCGCCCCACCGTGGTCGCTTCGCGGTCGAGGGCCGCCAGGCTCCATTCGCGGGCGCGCGTCGGAAGGTAGAGCGAGATGGCGATCGCAACCCCACCCAGCACGAGCGTGACGAGGAGGAACAGGCGGGCGCGAATCCCGAGACCGGACCAGGGTTGGAGTTTCCATGGGGCCCGCGGCAGTGCGCTCATGGAACGAGCCTCGCGATCCGCAGGAGCTGGGCGGTGAAGTCGGCACCCTCGGCCTGCGCCGCGGCCAGGTTGACCAGGATTTCCGGGCGTTCGTCGCGCATTCCGAGGCCGATCGCCAATCCCCCGCGCACCCCATCCGAAACCGCCGTGAGACTCCGGACCTTGAGGGCGCGGGTGGCTGTCGAGATCCGCTCGAGGGCGAGGGCTCGAAGCGGCGTCACGTAGAGCGCATCGACTTCGAGGCGCGAGAGCTCGGCGCCGACATCGGAGTTGGGACCGAGCTCGACGGCGACGACGCGCATCGGAAGGCCGAGCATGTTGCCTTCGGCCTTGGCGGTGAAGGCGGCGATCAGGTCCTCGCCGGTCTCGAGCGAAGGCCGATACTTGCGTTGAATGACCACTCCCACCACCAACTCCGGGCCGGCCCGCTGCGGAAACTCCCGATCGAAGCTCAGGACGTTGAGAAACAGCTGCGCCTGGAGCGCCGGGGGAATAGGGCTCTCCTGGCCGGCCATGACCGGAGCCGGTCCGAGCGCGAGGGCCCCGAGCAGGAGGCCGCCAAGCGCCACGAGTCGCGGCTGCCGCCGCGAGAGTTGCATCAAAAACGGACCTCGAGGCGCAGGGTCAGCGCCCTGGACTCCTGCTCGAGCGCCGGCTGCAGATGCTCGACTCCGCCGGGGAGCGAGTACGTCCGGTCGAAGAGATTCCTCGCCTGGAGCTCGACCGTCCAGGGGTGCGCGGGCAGCGCCCAGGAAACGGTGGCGTTCGCCAGCAGGTAGCCGGACGTCGTGGTAGCGACGACGGTCCGCCGACCCGACTCGTGCCGGAGCTCGGCCGCCGCGCGCCAGCCTCTGCCGAGCGGCGAGGAGAGCTTGAGCTTGAGCTGCAGCTCGGGGGAGTTGGAGAGGCGCTCTTCTGTCCCATCGTCCTCCGCCCGCTGGTAGCTCGCTCCACCCAAGATCCAGAGGCCGGAGGGAAAGCGGGCGGAGAGCTCCATCTCTGCGCCGAGGGAGGTCGCGGAGTCGACATTGACGTAGTGCGCGAGGCCGTCCGCCGGGTCGATCCTCGTGTCGATGAGGTCGAGCATCCGATAGCGGAACGTGGAGACCGTGCCGAACAACGACGGAGTGAGGCGCCGCTGCCAGACCAGCTCCAAACTCTCGATCGTTTCGGCGTTCAGATCCGCACGTCCGCTGCCTTCTGCCCCGGACACGCCGTCGACGAGCTCGTAGACGTTCGGCGCGCGAAAGGCCTGGCCGGCCAGAAGTTTGAAGCTGTCCGCCCGGTTCGGGAGGAAGACGAGCGCCACTCTCGGACTGAGCGCCCCCTGCGATTCGGAATAGTGGTCGTAGCGGGCTCCGACCGTCAAGAGCAGCCCCTCCGTGAACTGCTGCTCGTGCTCGGCATAGATCGCCGCGATGCGGTGCGGAAAATCGCCGTCGAAGTAGACGATCCCCAGATCGTCGAAACCCCGGTAGTCCGCGCGCACGTTCTCGCGCCATTCGATTCCGCCCGTGGTACGACTTTCGGGCCGCGGCTCCCAGGTCGCCTGCGTCTCGGCCCCCCACCACGAGTTGTCGGTGGAGTCGAGAAACCGGATACCCTCTCCCACATAGACCCCGTCGTAGGCGTAATGCCCGGCCTGCGCACGGGCGAAGAGTCGCCAGCCGGGAGCGACCTCGCGGGCCCAGTTCACGCCGAGCATCGACCAGGCATCGCGCGTGGCGTTTCGGCGATCTCCGAAGTCCGTTTCGAAGGCGCCGGTCGGAAAGCCCTTCTCGCGCTCGCTCGCGTAGCCGGTCAGGTCGAACGACGCATAGGTAGCACGCACGGAGACTCCGTGCCCGCGCTCCCAATCGGCTCCGCGCGAATGCCCGCTACCGGGCTCATCGGTTGCATACTCGGGATAGAAGTAGTCGTCGCCGTCGCTTTCGCTCGCCACCGCGGACCAGGCGATTCTGAGCTTGGAGCTCTGAGGACTGCCTCCCCGGACGCTCGCCCCGATCCTCCCGAAATCGCCGACCTCGAAAGCTGCAGCGCCCTTGGACGTGGCTTGCGGATCGCGCAGGATGATATTCACCACGGCGAGCATCGCCGCCGTGCCGAAGGCCACGGAGCCGGGGCCGCGCACGACCTCGATGCGCTCGATGGCGCCCATGTCGAGCGGCAGGTCGCTCCCGATCGCGGCGGAGCCGAAGACATCCTCCCGGACACGAAGGCCGTCGATCATCACCAGCACGCGGTTGCTGTAGTCGGTCGGGCGGCTGAATCCGCGGACGCCCAGGTAGGCGTAGTTGTGGTCGTCGCTCAGATAGAAGCCGGTCACCGAGCTCAAGGCCTCGGCGAGAGTCCGCCAGCCGAAGCGGGCGATCTCTTCGGCGCTCAGGATCGTCACCGAGGCCGGCGCCCGCATGGCGGTCTGCTCCAGCTTGGAGGCGGTGCTGATCGGAACGGCGAGCAGGGCATCGAGAGCGGAAGGCTCCTCCGGCAGTGCCCTCGCTGGCACCGCGATCATGAGAGTGCAGACGCCGAACAAGACGACCATCGATTGGGTTCGCACAAGCCTCCACGGGATGGATCCCTGCAGCTTGAGCACAAAGCGATTCCCGCGCCAGACGCAGCCACGCTCGCCTGCGCCTCAGAGGACAGCCGTAAACCCTGCGCTTGCAACAGATTGTGTCGTTCTAAGGGGCTGCTCGAGGTCTCCGGAGGCGCCCCGCACTTTCCTTTAATCTGGAATCGGGACCCAACTATGGACCGTCGGCTCCCCAGCGGCGCGACCGGGAGCCGAAGCGGCGATCTAGAATTGCCGGATGTCGCGCAACACACAACAGCGGACGGCCATCCGTCAGGCATTCGAGCTCGCGGATCGGCCGCTGTCGCCGGCGGAGGCGCTCGAGGTCGCTCAGCGGAGTGTCCCGGGGCTGGGAATCGCGACCATCTACCGCAACGTCAAAGCTCTGGTCGAGGAGGAGTGGCTCTCCGAGGTGCAGCTGCCCGGCGCCCCGAGCCGCTACGAGGTCGCCGGAAAACACCACCATCACCATTTCCGTTGTCGCATCTGCGATCGCGTCTTCGACGTCGACGCCTGCCCGCCGGATCTCCGCGCCCTCACCCCGCGCGGCTTCCGGCTCGAGAGCCACGACATCACTCTCTTCGGTCGCTGCGCCTCCTGCGCCCGGAGCTGAGTCGCCCCGCGCCGCCGGGAGAAAAACCCTTGGGCGTCGATTCCGTACTGCAGATATGGGTTCCAAGAGCGCGCGGTTTCCAGGCACGGCCGTCGCCCTGATCACCTTTCTGGCGTTCGGCGGGACGCAGCCCCTGTCGGCGACCGGGGCGCGCGATCCTCTCGCCGAGGCGATCGCGCGCTGGCAGCAGATTCTTCGCGCCGCCCCGCCGGCGGACCCGGAGGTGCGCGAGATCCGGGCCGGCATGGCGCCGCTCCTCGCGCAAGCGGAGAAGGCCCTGGGCGAAGGCAAGCGCTGGCTGGCCCTGTCGCGCCTGGAGCGGGCGTGGACCGACCTCGAGGCCGCCGAGTATCGGACTGCCGTCGGGAGCGGCAGCGCCGGCGACCTGCGCGGCCAGATGGGCGAGCTCGAACGGGAATGGCGGCGGCTCGGACCGCTGCTGGGAGCGAATCGCGCCCCGGGGCCGCGACCTGCCTTCGAGCCGCTTCCCGCTGCGGCGAGGGCGCTCGCCGAAGCGGCGCTGTCCCAGATGCCGATCTACTACGAGGCGAGCCTCGACTACGGGCGAAACACCGCTCCCGAATACGGGCTCTACTACCTTGGCGCGGCGCAGGCGCAACGCGACTTCATCGCCCTCGCCGCCGGCCTGCCGCGGCGTCCCAGAGATATTCCGCCGCTCGCGCCTCGCGCAGCGGACAGCGAGATCGCGGCGCTCCGCGACGAGCTGCTGGCGGTCTACCTTCCGCCGCTCTCGATCGACAGCCATGCGGTCTTCATCCGCATCAGCGCCCTGCTCAAGGAGGCCGACGAGCTCACCGCCGCCGGCTCGCACTACGGCGCGCTGCATCGCCTGCTCGACGCCAAGGCGCGGCTGGCGCGGCTGACCCATCCCGGCCGTTCCGTGACTGCGGCCGAGGCCGCGCGCCGCGGCAGCGAGATCGCCGCCCGGCTCGACGCCGCACCTGGCGACGACAGCCTGCATCGCCTCTTTCTCGAGACCGCCCTGTTCTCGGCGGCCGATCCCGATCCGGCGACGCGCGGCGGGGAGATCGCGGCCGCCATCCTGGACGACGTCCTGCCCTACCTTCCGGTCGTCCTCGGACCGGCGCCACCGCGACCGCCCGGGCGAAAGGCCGAGGCCACCGTGACTCTCGTCCGGTGGCCCTACACCTGAAACGTCTCCGATCCAGCAGGTCTGCTGGCCCAGAGCGTAGTGAGGCAGTTCGAGGGGCGGGTGCGCTTCGTGGTCGAGAACTACGGCGACTCGGAGCTCGCCACCCGCTTCGGTGTCACCCGGTACCCGGCGATCTTCGTCGATGACGTACTGGTCGCGACGCCCAAGGACTTCGGCTTCTACGGCAAGGGCGAGGGCGAGGATGGCGGACGCTACGCTCCGTGGCGCGATGCCCGGAGTCATGAACGCTTCCGCGCCGATCTCGCTCGCATGCTCGGGGCGGTTCTCGACGGCAAGCGCGAGGCTCTGCGTTCGGAGTTTGCCTCCCCTGGAGCCCGCGCCGGAGTCCGGCGGCTCTCGCCGACGGCGATGCCCGGGTTCGCGATTCCGGCGCTGCTCGGCGGCACGCTCGCCAGCAGTGCATGGGCCGGAAAGCCCGTACTGGTCGAGTTCTGGGCCACCTGGTGCCCGCCCTGCCGCGGAACCCTGGTCTGGCTCGGCGAGCTGGAGAAGAAATACGGCGACCGGCTCGCGGTGGTCGCTCTGGCGGTCGAGTCCGACCCGGACGACGTGCGCAAGGTCGTCGCCGGATTGAACCTGCCGCTCCATTGGGCGATGGCCTCGCCCGACCTGGCGCTCGCCTTCGGCGACCTGTCGGCCGTGCCGACCCTCTTTCTCTTCGACGCCGAAGGCCAGACGCAGGAGATCTTCTATGGCGCTCCTCCCGACCTCCATGAGCGCACCGAGCGGGCGCTCGCCCGGCTGCTTCCCTAGCTAGCTGGGCGCAGGTTGCGGCGCGGTGCGAGCTGCACCAGCCCGAGAAGGATGCCACCGAGCAGGATGATCGTCGGACCCGCCGGAGTCGACAGGCGTGCCGCCAGCGCGAGTCCGCCCACCGTGAGCACGAGGCCCACCACGCAACCGCCGGCGACGATGGCCGGCAGGCTGCGGAAGATTCGCAGTGCGACCAGCGGCGGGATGGCGAGCAGGGCGATCGCGAGGACGACGCCGACCAGGGAAAGCAGCGCGACGACCGCGAGCGCCACGATCAACAGGAGTGCAAACGACAGGCCCCCGACCGGAAGCCCCTGGAGGCGGGCGTGCTCGTCGTCGAAGGCGACCGCCACGAGCTCCCGGCGAAAAACGAGGAGCAGCGTGAGCATCGCGAGAATCAGCACCGCGAGCACCGCGAGGTCCCCGGGCACGACCCGGGTGAGATCGCCGAAGAGAATCGACTCGACCTGCGCGTCGTCGTGCGCCACGCCCGCCAGCAGCAACATGCCGATCGCCATGCCGACCGCCCAGAAGACACCGATCGCCGCATCCTGCCGAGCCAGGCGCTCGCTACGCAGGGGCGAGAGCGCGGCCGCGGCGAGCGCTGCCACGGCTCCGGCGCCGAGCCGGGGGTCGATTCCGAGCAGCATCGCCAGCCCGACGCCACCGAACGCAGCGTGGGCGATACCTCCGCCCAGCGCCACCAGACGACGCAGCACCACGATGGTGCCGACGAAGCCGCACAGAAGGCTGGCGAGGATCGCCGCGGCGAGCGCGCTGGACGAGACTCCCAGCACCGCCGCGAAATCTGAAAAGAGATCGCTCACGTCACAGATGCCCGTGTCCGCAAATCAGGGGATGGGCATGGAGGCCGCCGAGCTCCAGCGCCTCGAGCCGGCGGTCGACGAGCACCGCCCGCTGCGCCGCGAAACTCCCGGGGGCGAGATCGTGGGTCGCCAGAACGATCGCCGTCTCCGCCGGCAACGCGGCTAACAGCTCCCAGAACGCTCGCCGTGACGGCTCGTCGAGGGCCGCAGTCGGTTCGTCGAGAACCAGGAGGTCGGGCTCGGTGACCAGGGCCCGCGCGACCAGGGCCCGCTTGAGCTCACCCCCGGAGAGCTCCGCGAGGTAGGCGCGGCGCAGATTGCCGAGTTCCAGGCGCTCGACGACCTCGTCTACCAATCGGCGATCCCGGCGGTTTCGGCGGGCGCGGTCGCCGGCGGCGGCGCCGGTCCACAGTCGCCGACGGTCGCGCAGCCGACCTTGCAAGACCATCTCCTCCACCCTTACGGGAAAGTCCCGATCGAAGGCGGGAGACTGCGGAACGTAGCCGAGCCGCAGACTCGAGCGGCGCAGGATCGTCCCCGTCGTCGGGCGCAGCAGGCCGAGAAGCAGACGCACCAGAGTGCTCTTGCCCCCTCCGTTCGGACCGAGAAGCGCCAGGCGGTCGCCGGGGGCGAGGGTGAGGTCGATCCGCTCCAACGCGAGGTCGGCGCCGTAGCGGTAGGAGACCCCCCGGAGCTCGACCAGGTAGTTCGGATCGCTCACCCGTTGATGATATTACATTCTCACGGAGCATCCGCCAGCGAAGCCTGTGGACCATAGCGCGCGAGATAGCTCTTGAGGTGCAGCTTGCGCGCGGTGTTCGCTGAGCTCATGTAGCGCACCGTGCCGAAAATCTCGCGCTCGGGCCCCCAGGGACGGTCGAAGCGGCCGAAACACCAGAAGATGCCGCTGTAGGAGTTCGGATTCCGTCCGTCGACCGCGAACCGGTTGTTGAGCTCGACGAGCGAGGCGAGCCCCTCCTGCGGCGTCGCGGACCATTCGAGCACTTTCTTGCCCCACAGCATTCGCAGATAGTTGTGCATCCGCCCCTCGACCGCGAGCTGCCGCTGCGCGGCGTTCCACAGCGGATCGTAAGTGCGGGCGGCGGCGAGCTCGTCGAGCTCGTAGCGCGGCGACCGCAGATCGCCGGCGTGCTTGGCCAGGGTCGCGCGTGCCCAGGGAGGCAGCGAGTCGTAACGGTCGTAGTCCGGGCGATGGTGGCAGAAGTGGTAGCCGACCTCGCGCCAGGTGACAAACTGATCGAGAAAAGCCTCCGCGGGGGGCGACATCCGCCACCAGCCGGCGCGCGCGCCGGTCGAGCTCGGCGCGACATCCTCCGGCGACCAGCGCTCCGCCTCGGCGAGGTCGTGCAAAACCTGATGTACCGAGAGGTGGCCGAAATGAAGATAGGGAGAGAGCCCGCTCGCTCCTTCTTCGTCAGGCTGGTTGCGATTCTCGGCGTAGAGCAAAAGCTTCTGGTAGAGGAAGGTGGAGAGCTGCGTTTCGGCGGCTGCACTTCCGCCTCGCGCCACCCCCGCCCGGACCGAGTGATCGATCGGCAACTCAGCCAGCGCCGACGCGGATCCCGCGAGCAGATCGCCAGAGGCACGGGTGAACGGCCCGGCATCACCCTTTACCAGCAGCTTTTCCAGGACCGGAAGCTCGAGACCGTCCAACGGCTCAGCCGCAGGAGTTGAATCGAAAAAGGCGGGCAGCTTCTTCTGCAGAATCCTTCGAAAGGCATATGCCGTAGGCGAGGCAGTGTCGGTCGCGCTGAGCGGCAGAAGTCCGTTGCCGTCGATCGCCTCGAGCCGGCATTCGACCTGTTCCGCGGCAGCAGCGAGCATGCGAGGCAGGAAGAAGCAGGGGAACTCGTCGGTGACGATCAAGCAGGCGCGGCGCGAGAGCTCGCGCAGGAGCCCCTTACCGGCGCCAACACGCGGTTCGACATAGGGCAGGTAGAGCAAGCGCTTCCCCGCCGCGCGGCGTGAGTTCTCCGCCATACCCTCGAGCACGAAGGTGTGCAGACGATCGCTGGCCCAGGGGTAGTCGCAGCGCAACGCTTCGAGGACGACGAGCGGCTTTCCGAGCTCTTCGGCCCAGGCGATCGCTCGGTCGAGCGCGAAGTTCCAGCACAGGCGGCGCTGGGCGATCATCCAGTAGAGGACGAACTCGCCTTCGGGTCGTGGCGGGCGGTGGACCAGAAGACGCAGACGACCCCGCGGAGCGGCGGCGGTGGCGGTGGCGCCCGCGCCGGCGCTGGGAGGAGCTGGGGCGGAGGGCATTATCGAACTCTCTCACGCAGACTTACGCCGGAGCCCCAGCGTCGGATGACCTCCATCCGCTCAGTCGACGGTCGCCCACCACTCCGTGAAGCCCCCCGCTTCGAAGGCTCCCGCGGCGACGAGCTCCGGATCGATGAAGGAGAGCTCTTCGAAATCGGTTTCGAGCTCGATCGGTTGGCCGGCGGGGTCGGTGAAGGCGGTCAGCGGGCCCAGCGAGACGATCGATACGGTGCCGATGGGAACGTCGGGACGCGAAGGCACGACCACCGTGAAAATGGCGCCGTGCAGCGTGGCGTTGAAGAGCCCACCGTCGGAGTGAAAGGTGACCAGTACCCGGCCCGCGACCGAGGTTTCGAGCGCATCGACGACGACCGGGCCATAGCGGGCGTCGAACGCCACTGCGGGCGGACCGGCGGCGAGAGTGTCGTCGTACAGAAGCTCGATCGTCCCGCCGCCGATAGCGTAGGCGTGCACGGTCATCGCACCGATCACCATGTCGCCACCCGGGAAGGCCTCGCCGCCCAGCGCACCCAGATTCTGGCCGGGGTCGGCTTCGATGATCCGCACCCGTCCGTCGCCCGGAGTCGCGAGCACGGGGGTCAGCTGGGCGTCGACCAGCTCGAGATCGGGATCGAGGGCGATCTCGAAGCGATCGTCGAGTTCGACGCCGGCGTCCAAGGTGAAGCGCAGCACGGCAATAGGGCCAAAGCGCTGGTTGAGGGTGGCGGACGGCGACTCGAGGGAGACGTCGATCCGCTGGGTCACAGGATTCCAGTGGGCCTCGATCGTCGCGTCGCCAGCATCCCCCGCCGTGCCGGCAAAGACCGCGGCCGACGCCAGGTCGGCGAAAAGCACCGTCGGCAAGCCGTCCCGGTCGCGCATTTCGAGCCCGAAATGCACGCTGGCAAGGGGCAGCGTCTCGACCGTGCGCACGACAATCTGAACCTCCTCGCCCAGCAGCACACGGGTCTCGTCGACCAGGACCTCGAGCGGGAATTCCTGGGCGGCGGCCGGCGGCGCCAGAGCGATCAGAGGCAAAAAGAGGGCCGCGGTGGGCAGGAGCCGGGCGACCCGGACGAATGGCGTACTACGAAATGAGCTCATGGCGGTCTCCCCGCAAGGAGAGACAGCCGTGCCGGCGCGGTGGAACAGAGTCAACTGGGGGCTGCCCTCCGCTGCGCCCGCGCCCTACCGGGAGTGGGCGCGCGGGGTCGCTACAGCTCGACCTGGGCGCCTAGCTCGATGACGCGATTGGGGGGAATGCGAAAGAAGGCGTTCGCCGGACGGGCGTTGCGGGCGAGATAGACGAAGAGGCTCTTGCGCCACTTGGCCATACCGCTCCGCCCCGTGGTGAGCAGAGTCTCCCGGCCCAGGAAGTAGCTGACCGTGTCGGGTTCGACGACCAGACCCTGGTCGGCGGCGCGCCGCAGCAGGTTGGGCACGTTCGGTGTCTGCATGAAGCCGTAGTGCGCCACCAGTTCGTAGAAGCCGTGTCCGAGCTCTTTGGCGACGACCCGATCCCGCTTCGAAACCTCGGGCACGCCCTCGGTCACGATCGTCAGCAGCAGGATGCGTTCGTGCAGCACCTTGTTGTGCTTGTAGTGGTGCAGGAGAATCGGCGGCGTCAGCCCCATCGTCGAGGTCATGAAAACGGCGGTTCCGGGAACCCGGATCGGCTGATTGTCCATCAGCCGCGAGAGGAAGTAGTCGAGCGGCAGGCTCGCCCCCTCCAGGTGACGGCGGACGGTCGCTCTCCCCGTCTTCCAGGTCGTCATGATGGTGTAGAAGATGATCCCGACCACCAGCGGGAACCAGCCGCCGTGGACGATCTTCGGCACGTTGGCGAGCAGGAAAGGGATCTCGATCGCCAGGCAGCCGCCGGTGAGGAGAGCCGCTCCCGCGACCGGCCAGTGCCATTTGCGCCGCGCCATCGGATACAGCAGCAGCGACGTGCAGACCATAGTTCCCATGACCGCGATGCCATAGGCGGCGGCCAGGTTGGAGGCGGCTCCGAAGCTGACCACAAGGGCAATGCAGGCGACCATGAGCAGCCGGTTGATCTCCGGAACATAGATCTGCCCGCGCGCTTCGGTGGAGGTGTGGACGATCGTCAGGCGGGGAAAGTATCCGAGTTGCACCGCCGCCTGGGCGAGCGAGAAGGCACCGGAGATCATCGCCTGGGAGGCGATCACCGCGGCCGCCGTGGAGAGGACCACCATGGGATAAAGCAGCGCCGCGGGAGCGAGACCGTAGAACGGGTTCTGCACGACTTCGAAGCCCTTCTCCACCAGCAGGGCGCCTTGGCCGAAATAGTTCAGCAGCAGAGCGGGAAAGACGATGGCCAGCCACGAGAGGCGAATGGGACGCTTGCCGAAGTGGCCCATGTCGGCGTAGAGCGCCTCGCCGCCGGTGACGCACAGGACGACCGCGCCGAGGAGGAGAAATCCGTGCACCCCATTGGCGAGGAAAAATCTTACGGCGTGCACCGGGTTCACCGCCGCGAGAACCTCGGGATGTCGCAGAATCGCCGGTATCCCTAGGGCGGCGATGGTGACGAACCAGAGCAGCATGATCGGACCGAACACCGCGCCGATGCCGGCGGTCCCCTTGCGCTGGACGAGAAAGATCGCCAGCAGAATTCCAACCGCGAGGGGAACGATCGAGGTGCGGAAGATCGGCGTCGCGACGTCGAGGCCTTCGAGCGCGGAGAGCACCGAAATGGCAGGAGTAATCATGCCGTCGGCCAGCAGCAGCGACGCTCCGATGAGGGCCAGGCTCACCAGCATGATCCATCGCCGCCGCCCGGACTCTCCCTTCTTCGGATGACTCCGCTGCTCGGTGACCAGCGAGAGCAGCGCCAGGATGCCGCCGTCGCCGTGGTTGTCGGCGCGCAGCACGAAGCCGACGTACTTGACGACGACGATGAGCGTCAGCGCCCAGAAGACGAGCGAGAGGACTCCCAGCACGTTCGCCTGCGTCGGCGCCACTCCGTGCGAGGTGTGGAAACACTCCTTGATCGCGTAGAGCGGTGAGGTTCCGATGTCACCGTAGACCACTCCCAACGCACCCAGCGACAACTTCGCCAAGTCCTTCGGCGAGCGAATGATCGGGGCGTGCGAGGTGGCGTGGAGGTCGACTCCCGTCGACGACTCGGATTTGGACATGACGGGATGGGAGACTAACACCACACGCCGGCAGATCCACTCGTCCGGGCTCCCAGCGGAGCTCTCGAAAGCGAGTGCAAACGGCTCAGGACAAACACTTTACGCGTGCTTTCTCCGGCGCGATCAGGTCACCGCCGGCGCCTGCCACCCGGTCAGGGCTCGAGCTCGTAGCTGCTGGCGATGCCGACGCGCTCGAGCAGGTTCTGAAGGATGCGGGCGGTGACGCCCCAGATGAGAAACCGGCCGACATGGTAGATCCGCAGCGTTCGCCGCTGGCCGTTGATCAGCACCTCACGATCCTCGATGAGCTTCGGATTGGCGAGCTCTCCCAGCGGCGCTGCAAACGTCTCATCGATCTCGCCCGGGTTGGGCTTGAGCTCGAAAGGAAAAGGGATGGCGCCGACGCAGGGAACGATGCGGAAACCGGAAGGGGTCGCGACCTCGTCGAGCTCGCCCAGCCGAAGCACCTGTTTCGGGGGAAGACCGACCTCCTCTTCCGCTTCGCGCAGGGCCGCCGCCCACGAGTCCTCGCCCATCTCTTGGCCACCGCCCGGGAAAGCCACCTGGCCCCTGTGGTGCGGCAGGCTGTCGGTGCGTTTGGTGAGCAGCGTCCAGAGCATTCCGGCGTCGACGTAGAGGGGCACCAGCACGGCTGCCTGGCGAGCCTCGCCAGGCACCAGCCGACGCGGCGACGGCGCCTCCAGGCGGGAGCGCATCTCGAGGATCCAGGGGAGGGTCGGGCTCATGGTCGGGTGATCTCGGAACCGGCGACGCGCGCCAACCCCAGGTCGAAAGAGACCGGTTCGGCGCCGCTTGCCGGGCTCTGGCGCTCCATCTTACCCGCCTCGGGCATGGTCAGCCGAAGCGGATAGATCGCCACCGGCGCGCGGCTCCACCAGAGCGGATGCCGACGCCAGGGGCGCTTCAGCGCGACCTCGAGGGCGACCTCGCCGCTCGGCCGGAAGGTCGTGCTGCCGGGTTGGCCCCCCTCGACCTCCAATGCCGCCGGAGCGCTGGCGCTGAAGTCGAGCCGCACCGAGCTGAGCGGGCTCGCACTCTCGACCAGGACAACCGCGTGCGGGGCGAGAACGACGAACTTGCCGGCGGCCGGTCGCAGCGCAGCTCCGGTCGAGCGCAGGCGGACCCCCCCGCGGACGATCTCGGCGCTCGCCGGCAGCTCGCGCAGGGAGGTTTCGAAGGGCAGCCATTCGCGAACCCCGGCGGTGAACGGCGCGAGCGCCGCCGGCGGATGGGCTCCGTCCGACAGCGGTGCAACCCAGTAAGGAGCGAGGAACGGCGCCGTGCCCAGCGCGAAGAGGAGCGCCGCGCGCAGGCGAAGCGTCGGTCCGGAGCAGTACAGCAGCGCGCCGTAAAGGGGCAGGAAGCAGCCGTTGCCGACCACAGGCAGATCGCCCGCCCAGTCGAATGGCGCCATCGCCAGCTGCGCCAGAACCGCAGCCAGGACGACGATCGGCAGGTAGCTTCGACCACCGGATCGGCGCGGCGAGAGCAAGAGAGCGACGACGGGGAGGAATCCGACCAGCAGACCCGCGTTTCTGCCGACCGCGAAGTAGAGCGCGTTCCAGCCGCTGAGCGCGGGATGAAAGATGGCCGCCGGCGCCTCCCAGGGAGCGCCCTGTGCCGCCAGCACGAAGCCCACCGGCAGGACAACCGCCAGACAGGTGAGAGCGATCGCCCCGCCGCGCGCGCCGCGCCGGGGAGAGCGCGGCAGATCGAGCAGCATCGGCAGAACGAGGAGCGCATAGGCCGGGTGGCGGACCGCCGCGGCGCCGATCAGCAGGCCCGCAAGCGGCCACGGCCAGAGGTCGAAGCGCGCCTCGACATCGCCGCCGTAGATCTGCTCCGCTCCGGCAGCAGCGGCGGTCGAAGTCTCGCGTCCCCAGACGAGTGCGCCCGCCAGAACGACGGCGGCGAAAACGAGGATCTCGCTCTGCCAGCGAAAAACCGTGGTGAAGGCGACCGACCCGAAAAGAAAGAGGCTGACCCAGACCGGGGCAGCCGCGCCGAGGGCGGCGCTCAGACCGTAACTCGCAGCGAAGGCAGCCAGCGCGATTGCGGCGGCGTTGGCGAGAAAGGGACCGGACTCTCCTGCCAGAGCGAGACTCGCGCTCCAGATACGCGTGGCGAAATACGGCGCCTCCAGCTTACCGCTGTGCGGGTCGCTGCGCACCTCGCGCGGGCTCTCGCCAAAGGCGGCGCGGAACCGCGCCGCATCGGCATCGACGAAGAGCTCGTCGTGGTCGGCCGCCAGACTGTGCGCCGCCAGCCAGTTCGTCGTTTCGGCACCCGGCGCGGGCATCCTCGCCGGCGCGGCGGTCGCCGCCAGCCAGACTGTAGCGCCGAGCAGGATGCCCAGCAGCAGGCGGCCGGCGAGCTTCAGACCCATCGATCCCACTCCCAGGCGCCCAGCGGACGGTGTCCTTCGGCGATCTGCAAAGTCGGCTTGATGAGCAGCCGCGCCGCGGCCTCGGGCCGGCGGAGCTCGAGGACGAAGCGGCGCGAGCTGCCCGGTTCGAGCGCCTCCGGCAGGGAGAGCCAGCGCCGGCCACGATAGAGATCGCGGCCCTCGGAAAGGAACTGCACTTCGAAAATGACGCCTCCGGGAAGTGCGTGGCTCGGCAACCAGCGGATCCGGCTGTCGTTGACCACGTCCACCTGGAGCTTGCGGCGTTCGCCCGGCGGCCAGTCCTCGCTGCCCTGCACGACGATGCGCCCCGGCACACGCGCCTGTACCGCCGTGCTGCGCGGACCTGGGTGCGGCGGCCGGTCGGCGAGCGGGGAGAGCTCGGCGAGCTCGCCGATGGCCGCGACCAGCTGGTCGGCGGCGCGCTCGGGGGCGTGATGCTCGGCGACGAAACTCCGGGCCGCTTCGCCCATGCGATCGAGCCCTTCCCGGTCGGCGAGCTGGCGGGCGAGCGCCGCCGCCAGCTCCTCCGTCTCCCCCTCGCCCGGCGGGATGTGGAGCGCGATCTCCGCCGGCAGGTCGCCGAAGTCGGCGTAGTCGGAGACCACCACCGGACGCCCGACAGCGAGGATGCGCAGCAGGGAGGCCGAGGTTTCGCCGGCGGTCGGATAGCGCAGATTGAGGCAGAGGTCGGTGGCCGAGATGGCGGCGTCGAGCTCTGCGAACGGCAGGAAGCCGGTGACGTGCACGCGCTCCGCGACCCCGAGCTCGGCGGCGAGCCCGGCGTAGTTCGAGTAGGGCGAGAGCTCGCCGGCGATCAGCAGGTGGACGCCCTCGAGTCCACCGGAGGCAAGGGCCCGGATCGCCACGTCGGTGCGCTTGATCGGCGTCTGGAAGCCGAACGAACCGAGGAGAAGCGATGACTTCGGGATCCGCCACTGCTCGCGGAAAGCCAGACCGACCTCGCGCGCCGCCGGCGGCGGCAGCGGAATGCCCATCGAAACCACCCGCACGGCGAGCTCGGGATCCTCCTCGCGCAGCACGGACGCCGCCCATTGTCCATGCACGAGGACGCCGCGCTGGCGCCGGAGCAGTGTCCGGTTCGCCGGCAGGAAGAACTGCGCCGCGCGCCCGAAGGCACCCCAGCGGACCGGCCTCGCGGCGGCGTCGCCTACCCAGCCGTGATTGCCTTCGAGCGCCTCACGGTAAGGCTCGAAGGCCCCCTTCCCCACCGTGCGATCGAGCAGAAAATGGTGCAGCACGAGGTCGTGCAGCACCAGCACCCCCGGCCGCTTCATGGCGAGCTCCCAGACCGCCGCGTGGTAGCTGTTATTGCCCATCTGATAGAGCGGCAGGCGGCCATCTTCGCCGGCCCGATCCGCATCGACCGGCCGGAAGCGCGCCGCGATCTCCGGATCGAGCGGCAGGTCGGGCAGCCGCAACACCCGGACGTCGGCGCGCAAGGCGAGGTGCGGCAGGAGCTCGAGGCTGTAGTCCGAGATTCCCGAGCGCACCGGCGGCAGCGGCGAGACGTAGTCGAGGCGCAGCACGAACGGCATTCTACCGGCGAACCGGGTCCGGATCGGGAACCGGCGCCGGAACCGGATCGGCATGCCGGACGGCCCGGTCGGTTTCTTGCAAGGCCTCTCGGGTGTCTCATTCGCTGCAGGGCAATGCCCCCGAGGGGGCGGGAGGTTGCGATGTTCGAGATGCAGAGCGTTCTTCAGGCACCCGTTTCGTCGAAGAGGCAGCTGGCGGCGATGGCCGCATTCCTCCACCTGAGCGTGGCCACCCTGCTGATCGTCGGCCTGGCCTGGCGCATCGAGGCGGTCGAAGCGCCGAGTTTCATGGAGGCCTTCCTGCCGGTGGCGTTCTTGCCGGCGGAGTGGAGCGCGTCGCTCGCCCGGCCGGAGAAACCGGCCGTCGCTGAGCCGATCGCCAGGGCGCCGGAGATCGTGCAGCCGGACGTCCTACCGGATGCGCCGCCGATCGCCGGCCAGAGCCTGAGCGACCTGCCGATCGAGCCCATCAGCGCTGCGAGCGGCAGCGCGAATCCCGCCAGCGGCTCGGCGATCGTGGACATCGGCGGCGTGGGTCCCGGGAGCGGCCCCGCCCCTGCCGAAGCCGGGGCGATCGTCTGGAAGCCCGGAGCGGGCATCGTCGCGCCCCAGGTGCTCTACCGCATCGATCCGAAGTATCCGGAAATTGCGCGTGCCGCGAGACGTCAGGGAGCGGTCGTCGTCGAGGCCGAGATCGCCACCGATGGAACCCTGCGCTCGGCCCGCGTCGTCAGCACGCCGCTCGGCTTCGGTCTCGAGCAGAGCGCTCTCGACGCCGTCCGCGCCTGGCGCTTCGCACCGGCGCGGTATGGCGACCGGCCGGTGTCGGTCTACTACCGCTGGAACATCCAGTTCAGCCTGCGGTAGCTCGCTCGCTGCCTTTCAGGTTCGCGGCGTCCGGAGAGTCCAAGGGATCCAGCCTCCGGGCGCCGCGAACGCTCGTCGGCAGGGCCCGCAAGGCAAGATGTGTGAGGCCGTAGGCGACGCCGGCCAAAGTTCCGAAAACGATCGCGAGATGCAGCGGCGCCGGGGCGAAAGCCTTGCCGAAGACCGGATCGACGAAGGCGAAGTTGATGTTCTCTGCCGGAGACGTGAACAGCCGGCAGACGATCAACGCGGCGCCGGCAATGCCGGCCTGCAGTGCCCAGCCGCGGCGGTCGTAACCCACTCGCCGCACCAGCGCGACCACCAGGATGGGCCAGGCCAGGTGATAGAGGGACAACAGGCGGGGGAAGAGCGGATATTGCGGATCCCACATGTACTCGGTGCCGCCGTACAGGTGATGCCCTGAAAAAAGCCTCCAGCCGGCGTCGACCGCCCAGGCCAGACCGATGACCGGCGCCGCGACCGCCTGACTCGACAGCACCAGACGGCTGTCGAAGAAAAGCGCCATGGCGGTGAGCATCACGCCCAGGTTGCATAGGAAGAGAAAGTTGGTGAAGCCGTAGGCGAGCGCGTACGTCGGCAGGTAGACCGCGAGCCAGGCGAGCCCCAGCCATCGCAGGCGAGGAAAGAGATGAGAGCCGCCCATGCGGCGCGGAGCTTACAACCTACGAGGCAGCGCCATGTAAGCTAGGTGATGCGGATGGGCACGCTCTCCACGGTTCTCATCGGCGATGCGGCGGTGACGTTGCAATGCGGTCAGCGCCTCTTCGCTGGCGGGCATCGGTTGCTGGGAGTCGCTACCGGCGACGGGCGCGTCGCCGGCTGGGCCGCCGGCGCCGGGATCCCCTGCTGTTTCCTGGCCGCGCAGGAACCTATCTGCCGGGAAGACGTCCTGGCTCTGGTCGCGGGTCAGCCGTTCGACCTCCTCCTCTCCGTTCACAACCTGCGCCGCTTTCCGCCGGACCTCCTCGCTCTACCGCAGCGGATGGCAGTCAACTTTCACGATGCCCCATTGCCGCGCTACGCCGGTCTGAACGCTCCTTCCTGGGCGATCGTGCGCGGCGAGCTCCAGCACGGAATTGTCTGGCACCGCATGGCGCCCGAGTTCGACACCGGCGAAATCCTGGTCGAGCGCAGGCTGGCGATCGAGGCCGGAGAGACCGCTTGGTCACTCGGCATCCGCTGTACCGAGGCTGCGCTGGCGGGATTCAGCGAGCTCCTCTCCAGACTCTCGAACGGCACCCTCGCGCCGCGCCCCCAGGACCTCTCGGCCCGCACCTTCTTCTCGGGCTGGCGTCGCCCTGCCGCGGGCTGCGTCGTACCCTGGGACGAGCCCGCCGAGAACATTTCGGCCTTCGTGCGTGGACTCGATTTCGGCGCATCCGACAATCCGATGGGGATTCCCAAGGTAGTGGGAGCGAAGGAGACGCTGTGGGTGCGGCAGGTCGTGATTCTGGAAACGATCAGCGCGGCGCCCCCGGGCACGCTCGTGCGAGCCGAAGGTGAGGGCCTCGCGGTTGCTACCGCGACGTTGGACGTGCGGATCTCCGCTCTGGCGGACCTCGACGGCAAACCGCTCGCACCCGACGCAGCGCTCGCGCGACTCGGACTCCGCCTGGGTGAGCGCTTTTCTCCGACCGCCCCCTGTTCCGAGCTTTTAGTCGCCCGCGAGCGCGGATGCCATCACCACGAGGCGCACTGGCTCCGCACTTTCGCAAGGCTCCTGCCCCTTGCACCACCGGAATTCGGGCTACCCCGGTCCGGCGTCCCGCCGGTCGGCGCTGAGGTCGACGCCGGTGCCGACGTTGCCATCGAGGCCGACCTTCCGGAGAGCGCGCCGATCGATGACGACACCCTCCTCGCCGCGATCCTCGCGAGCCTGGGCGAGGAGATCGGACAGCCCTTCGATGTGGCATTCGGCGAACCCCATTTGCGATCCGAGATCGCCGCTCGCGGCTGGCAAGGATTCCTCGTCGCGCGTCCGCCGATACGAGTCCCCTGGCGCGAAGGGGTCGGGTTGCGCGAACAGACGCACCAGTTCCGGGAGGAACGCGCCCGACTCCGAGAACACGGCACCTACACCACGGACCTGCCCCTGCGCGGCCGTCGGCTCGCGGCGACCCACAGCCACTCTGGCGACCCGTTCGGTTCAGCCATGTCGCTCGACCTGCTGACCGAGGGGGAGCGCCTCCCGGCGCGGCCACCGGGAGGCTCGATCCGACTCGAGCTCGCTGTCGATCCCTTCCGGCGCAGGCTGTGGCTACGCTGCGACAGGTCGTGCCCGCACGAAAACCTCTTGCGCCTCTCGCAGCGTCTTCTTGGCCGGCTCGGCAGCCGGCCGCAGCCCGAAGCAGCGTCGAGGAAGAATCGCGCGCATCGCTCCGCGACCGTAGGCGA
>JAYTAM010000291.1:0-2990 GCA_043737505.1 Thermoanaerobaculia bacterium | reverse complement strand
ACGACTCTCGAGGTCGAGGCGACCCAGGCACCGCCAAAGGAGTCGCACTGCGTGAAGCGAGCGCCGGAGAATTCGACGCGAGCCGCCGGCCGGCCGCCGCCGCTTTGCGCCCATCGCAAGCTTCCAGCGGTGGTAACGAGCCGGTCGCCATCGATCGGCTCGACGCACTCCGTTCCCTCGAGAAGGCTGCGCTGGTCGGCCGAAAGGAGCTCAGGACGACTCTCTGTAAGCTCCCCAGTGCGGGTGAACTCCTCGCGCTGGCCGTCTCCAGCGACGACAACCCCCGAGCCGGAGGCCATCAGGAACAGGTTGCCCTGTGGAGTCCTGGGCGTCGTCGAAGCCACGAACTCTTCCTGCACCAGCGCGCCGAGGTCGAGCTTGCCGAGACCGTGCTCGCGGAGGATCCACAGCGCGCCCGCTCGCTGATCCACGACCATCGAACGCACAGCCTCCGCGTTCGCCGCTTCGTATCGGACGGTGCCATTGTCGGGATCGATCGCCAGGATGCGATCGCTCGTGGCTACCCAGAGACGCGCTTCGGGGGAATGCTTCTGCCCGAGAGCCTCGGCGGCGAGCGGCCGTCGCGAAAGCAGAGCCACTGCAAGGAGGAGCACGACTCGGAGCGAGATCGTCACGGAAAACCTCACGGATCGGCAGAAAGACGCAAAGAGGGCCAGCCTGCTGAAGAGGCTTACGCTTCGACCGAGGATCTCGTTTGCGCTGCGTGAAAAGGCTGGCGAAACCTAACACGCGGCCTTGGACTAAAGAAACTTTCAACAAGACTGTTCGGTTTCTCTGGCCCGTTCGTTTATTAATGCTCGCGTTCGCACTCTGCTCCAGCTCAGCGCGTGCGGCGGGAGGTCGTCGAGCCGAGGGCCGAAGCCTCGAGAAGAGGGCTAAGAGTGCGACACGTTTGTCGGGGGAAAGGAGAAAGCGGACCGCCCGCCACGTCAGTTGACGCGGCGGGCGGGTGAGTCGTGCTGCGGCCTACTTCGTGACCGGCTTTCCTTCGACGTCGAGGAGCACGACCTCGCCGAGGTTCAGGGCCTTCAACTTCTCCTCGATCTTGGCGCGGTCGCCGACGACGAGGATGGCGGCCTTCTCGGGGCGGGCCCACTTCGCGGCGGCGGCGTTCGTCGCCGCGAGGGGGACCTTCGCGATGCGGTCGGGCTCGGCCTGGAGCTCGGTGAGCGGGCGCTTCTGCAGCCAGAGGGTGGCGATCTTCCCGCCGACGTTGGCGTAGACCTCGTACTCCTGCGAAGTGCCGCGCAGGCGCCGCAGGCGCGAGCCCTCGAGCTCCTGCGCGCCGATCGGCCGTGCCCCGGCGAGGTCCTTCAGCTCCTTGGCGAACTCGACCACCGACTCGGAGGTCTTGTCGGTCTGCACTCCGCCGCCGCCGTACCAGATTCCGCCTTCGGTGAACTGCGCCAGGGTCGAGAAGGCGCCGTACGAGTAGCCCTTGTCCTCGCGCAGATTGAGGTTCAGGCGAGTACCGAAGCCGCCGCCGCCGTAGACCGAATCGGCGAGCGTCAGCGCGTCGTCGTCGGCATCGCCGACCGCCGGCGCGGTGAGGAACTGCGTGACGACCGTCTGCGAGGCGTCCTGGCGATCGATGAGGTAGATCTTGCCGGCGGCCGCCATCTGCGGCGGGCCGATCGCGATCTCCGGAGCGGCACCGCCACTCCACGAGCCGAAATGCTTCTCGGCGAGCTTCGCCGCTTCATCGAGCGACAGGCCGCCGACGAAGACCAGCACGGAAGAACCCGGCTTCACCCGCTCCTGCCAGAGCCGCGCGACGTCTTCGCGGGTGATCGTCTCCACGGTCGAAGGAAATCCCTGCGAGGGCCGGCCGTACGGATGCTCACGCCCGAACGCCAGGAGGCTGCGCACCCGGGCGCCGACGGCGTTCGGATTGTTGTTCTGCTGCTGGAGATTGGCCAGCAGATTCTGCTTCTCGCGATCGAACTCCGCCTGCGGGAACGACGGGGTGCGGATCACCTCGGCGACGATGCCGAGCGCGGCGTCGACGTTCCTGCTGAGCACTTCGATCTGCAGGTTCGCCCCCTCGCGGATGGCGCCGCCGGTGAGCACCGTGCCGAGATCGCCCAGCGCCGCTTCGATCTCGAGCGCCGAGCGCTTCGCCGTGCCGAGGTCGACCGTCTGGAGCGCGAGGTGCGCCGTGCCGCTCTTGCCCGGCGGATCGGCGATCACGCCGGCGCGGGTGGTGAACTGCACCGCCACCTTCGGCAGCTCGCGGCGTTCGACGACGAAGATCTCGAGACCGTTGGCCAGCTTGCGGGTGGCGACCTCCGGGGCGATGAAGCGCTTCTCGGCGCCGACGGCCGGAGTCGCGGCGCGATCCGGTTCGGCGGTTGTCGGGCGGGTCGAGGCCTCGGGCCGGAAGCGCAGCGTCAGGCGCTTGTCGGTGTCGAGGTAGGTCTTCGCCGCCTGCTGCAGCCCGGCCGGCGTGACGCTCCGCCAGCGCGCGAGGTCCCAGGCGAAGCGGCCCGGATCGCCGAGGTAGGTGTTGTACTGGTTCAGCAGGTCGGCCTTGCCGCCGAAGCCACCGATGCGCTCGAGCCCGGAGATGTACTGCGTCTCGAGCTTGTTCTTGGCACGCTCCAACTCGGAAGCGGAGGGACCCGACGCCGCGAGACGCGCGATCTCCTTCGCCACCAGCGTCTCGAGCTCGGCGACGTCGACGCCCGGCCGGGCGTTGGCAACCACCACCAGGCAGTTGGCGATCTCGGTGCCGAACTGGAAAGCGTTCACGGTCGTTGCCTTCTCGGCGTCGTAGACCAGCGCCTTGGTGAGCCGCGACGACAGGCCGTCGGCGAGGACGCGCGCCGCGAGATCGAGCTCGGCGTCTCCCGCGCTGTAGAGCGCCGGCGTCGGCCAGATCATGTAGACCCGCTCCTGCGGCACGCGGTCGGCGATCTCCAGCGTCTTGCCGGCGGCAAGGGCGATCGGGGCGACCTTCGGCCGCGCCA
>JAYTAM010000290.1:0-2993 GCA_043737505.1 Thermoanaerobaculia bacterium | reverse complement strand
CCCTGCAGCGCTTTCGCAGCTGGCTCGGCTCGCTCTGGTTCCGCCCGGGCAACCTCAAGGAGCGCGCCGCGCTCAGCGGTATCCATGGCATCTACGTCCCGTTCTGGACCTTCGACGCGGCGAGTCGCTCCGAGTGGACCGCCGAGGCCGGCTATCGCCGCGGCAGCGGCAAGAACGCCCGCGTCGAGTGGCGCTCGGCGTCCGGTTCGCTCGATATGCCGTTCGACGATCTGCCGGTCCCCGCCTCGCAGGGCGTCGACTCCGCGACGGCGCGAGCGATCGAACCGTTTCCGACCGCCGATTTCGTCGCCTACGATCCGAGCTACCTTTCGGGATTTCTCGCCGAGGAATACGCCGTCGGGCTCGCCGACGCCCAGACTCTCGCCCGGCAGCGCATGGACGAGACGTTGCACCAGGCCTGCCGCGCCGAGGTTCCCGGCGACGAGTGCCGGAACCTCCAGGTGTCGACCGTCTACTCCCGCTGGCAGTACAAGAGCGGACTGGTTCCGGTCTGGATCGCCGCTTACGTCTATCAGGGAAAGAGCTTCCGCTACGTCGTCAACGGCGCCACCGGCAAGGCGACTGGCACCGCGCCGTGGAGCTGGGTGAAGATCGGCTTCGCAGTCCTCGCGGCACTCATCGTCCTCGGCTTCATCGCCAGCAATAGCTAGCTCGCTAGTTCGCGCCGCCGGGCGGCTAGAATGCCCGCTACGTACCATGCGTAGGAGGGGGAATCTCGTGGCGCTGGCGATCCTCTGGGTCGCCGGCACCGGCGGCGTCGCCTGGGCGCAAGCACCGCTCGCGCGCCTCGAGACCGGCCCGGATTGCGCGGCGCTCGACGCCGTTCGCGCCGCACCCGAAGCCGACTGGACCGCGGTCGACGATCTACAGCGTACTGAAGCCGAGCGCTCGCCCGGCGGCGACTCCATCTGGCTGAGGCTCGCCTCCAGCGCAGAATCCAGGCGCGGCAGCGCCGCCGAGGTCGGCCGAGTGACGATCGCGATGCCTTCGAACCGCGCCGTCCGGCTGGTTTCCTATGATCCTCCGGCCTACCTTGGCGACACACTCGACGCCGCCGACCCGCGCGCCTGGCTGCTCTCCTTCCGCCATCTCGGACGCGAGCTCGCGCCACACCCCGACGGCCCCATCTACCTCTGCTTTGCCGGCCCGGCACTCGGCGCCGACGAGCTCGAGGTCGTGCCGGCCTACCGCTTCCGCGAGCGCGATCTCGCGGCGACTCAGTGGCGTGCCTTGGCTTTCGGCGTCATCGTGGCGATGAGTCTCTTCTCGGCGCTCTTCTACGTCGCGCTGCGGGAATTCGTCTTCATCAAGTATCTGGGTTTCCTGCTTTCCTTCCTGCTCTATCTGGCCTGCGAGACGCGTGTCGCGCATCGGCTGCCTCTCTTCTCGGCGCTGGATGTGGCCGGCATGATCCGCCTCAACGGCATGGCGATCGACCTCGCTTCGGGACTCGCCTTCCTCTTCGCGCTCGAGTTCGCCAACCTCCACCGCCTGGCGCCACGCCTCGCACGGGTCCTGCGATGGATCGCGCTGGCGCTCTTTCCGCTGATGCTGGCGCACGGCGGCGCTTTCCTCCTCGAGAGTGCGGCGTTGGTCAACGGAACGATCCGCGCCAGCAACCTCCTCGTCGGCGGCGGCGGAATGATCCTGCTCGCGGCGGTCGCGATCGCCGCTGGGCGGCGGGACCGCTATGCACGTTTCTACCTCGTCGGTTGGACACCGCTCGTGCTGACCGCATTCACGGCTTCGACGCAACAGCTCGTCTGGGGTCGCACGGCGACGGCGACCATCGACATGATGCTGATCGCCGGCGCTTTCGAATCGGTCGTGCTCGCCCTGGGACTCGCCGACCGTACGCTCACCTACAGGCGCGAGCTCGACCGCGCACGCGAACTGGCCGACCGCGACGCCCTCTCGGGCCTGCTCAATCGCCGGGCCCTGGTGCGTCTCGCCAACGCCCTCGACGCCGAAAGCCTCCGGCGCGGCGGCAGTCTCTCGGTGGCGATGTTCGATCTCGATCACTTCAAGCAGGTGAACGACCGCTATGGGCATCTGGCCGGCGACGCATGCATCCGCGCCTTCGCGGAGCATCTGCAGGCGGAGGTTCGACGCGCCGATCTCGCGGCGCGCTATGGTGGAGAAGAGTTCGTGACCGTCCTGCCAGGCGCCTCGAATGAGGCAGCGCTGGCGCTCGCCGAGCGTGTCCGCTCCAGGGTCGAGCGTGCCGGCGCCCAGCACGAGGCGCAGCAGATCGCCCTGACGGTGAGCGTCGGAGTCGCCGCCGGCGGCGCCGATGAGGGTGTCAGCCGTCTCCTCGAGCGTGCCGATCGCGCGCTCTACGCGGCGAAGAGCGCCGGCCGCAACCGGGTGGTCGCCGACCTCCCGCGCACCTGAGGCCCGGACCCGTCCGGATCCGGGCGCGAAAACCGTCGGCGCGCCCGGCCGTATATCCATCGATAGCGCCGGCCGTGGTAGCTTGCCGCACCTTTCCGCCTGCCCGGGAGAATCACACCATGCGACGATGGAATCCGACCACCACACTCTGCCTGGCCCTGATGTTGCCATCGCTCCTCCCGGCAGGTGAGCCAGCCGCCGTCGATGTCGCGGCACTGCGGTCGCACGCCGACTTCCTCGCCGACGATGCGCTGCGCGGCCGCGACACGGGCAGCGCCGAGTACGCCATCGCCGCCCGCTACGCCGCGACCCGATTCGCCTCTTACGGGCTCGAACCCGGCAACGGCAAGAGCTACTTCCAGCCGGTGCGCTTCGCCGAGGCGCAGGTTCAGAAATCCACCTTTGTCGCCCGCCGGGGGGGGCGCCGCGCCGGGCTCACCGTGCTCGCCGACTATCTGATCTTCGGCAGCATGACGGAAGAGAAGGGCAAGGTCTCGGCCGACGTCGCCTTCGTCGGCTACGGCATCGATGCCCCCGAGCTCGACCGGCGCGACTACGAAGGTATCGACGTGCGCGGC
>JAYTAM010000289.1:0-6827 GCA_043737505.1 Thermoanaerobaculia bacterium | reverse complement strand
ACTTGGGCAGGAAGTTGTAGCCGCCGTTCAGGGTCGGCAGCTTCTGCTTGATGATGTCGGCACCGAGGGTCACACCGAGATGGTTCGCCTGCGCCGTGAGGTCGGCTGAGGTGTGGTGGTCGACTCCGTCCCTGGCGAAGCCGGGATTCCGCAGGTAGCACCAGAGAATCGTCGCCATGCCCATCTCGTGCGCCGCCGCGAACGCCTCGCCGACCTCTTCGATCTCGCGATCGGCGTCGTCCGAACCGAAGTAGATCGTCGCGCCGACCGCCGCGCAGCCCATGTCCCAGCCCTGCTCAACGCGAGCGAACATCGTCTGGCGGGCGCCGTTGGGATAGGTGAGCAGCTGGTTGTGGTTGATCTTCAGGATGAACGGAATCCTGTGCGCGTATCGCCGCGCGACCAACCCGAGGCCACCGAGCGTGCAGGCGACCGCGTTGCATCCCCCTTCGATCGCCAGCTCGACGATCTTCTGCGGGTCGAAGTAGTCCGTGTTCGGAGCGAACGAAGCCGCGCCCGAGTGTTCGATCCCCTGATCGACCGGCAGGATCGAGAGATAGCCGGTCTTCCCCAGCCGCCCGGTGGCATGGATACGCTCGAGGCTCACCATCATCTGGGCATTCCGATCGGACTCGCCGAAACTCGCGGCGACGTGGTCGGGGGAAGGGATGCGGATGCGCTCCTTGGGAATTCCCTTGCAGGTGAACGACAGGAGACTCTCGGCGTCAGCGCCGAGCTGCGACTGGATGCGGTCGATCGGGCTCATCTCAATTCCCTTCTCTCGGGCTTTCGGACGGGAAAGTATTCCATATCAGCGCCGCGTCTTCGAGGCGCGCCGCCGGGCGGCGACCGCAGCGCGGGCTGCGCGGTCGACCAGGGCGAGGTCTTCGCGCAGGTTCGCCAGGGCGCCTTCGCCCATCGTCTCGCCGGCGAAGCTTTCGCGCAGGTAGTTGGCGACCAGGCGCGCGGCCGGGGCCTCCGCCGCCGGCAGCCGCCGCCGGGTGAAGTCGGCGAGCGCGAGCGGGCCGAGCCAGACGGGGAGACCGAGGCCGGCGCCCGCGAGCGTGCCGCGAAGCGACACATAGGCGCGCGTGGCATTCCACTTTTCGCGGCGCCGGAGAAGGAGGCCGATCCC
The DNA here is from genome assembly GCA_043737505.1 of Thermoanaerobaculia bacterium. Classification (GTDB taxonomy): domain Bacteria; phylum Acidobacteriota; class Thermoanaerobaculia; order Multivoradales; family JAGPDF01; genus JAGPDF01. Next base: position 5,692 of record JAYTAM010000289.1, on the reverse strand, counting down.
GGCCAGGGCAACGAGCAGCGAACCGCCGACAGCCCAGACTCGCGGATCGCGCCAGAACGAGCGCGAGCTCTCCCCCGCTGCGGCGTCGGGTGCGAGCGCGGCCGCCGGCGGAGCGCCTGCCACCGCCGGCGCCTTCTTTGCGCTCGTGGCGCGGAACAGATCGCTGGTGAAACGGTCCCAAAGCGTCCGCAGACGGAAGAAGATGCCGACCTGATCGTAGAAGTCGAACGAAATCACATAGCGATCCCAGCGAAAGAGCACGAACTCCCAGGCCTCGCGGACCGATCCGAGCAGGCTCGCCGGCTCGTTCGACGGCCGGCCGGAGGGGGGCGTCGGATCGAAGACCTCCCAGCCGGTACCGGGCAGGTAGCCTTCGACCCAGGCGTGGGCATTCGACTGCCGCACCACCCAGGCACGCTCCCAGGGGGCGTACTCGGCGCCGAGAAAACCGGTGACCAGGCGCGCCGGAATGCCCTGCGCCCGCAGCAGCAGCACCATCGCCGAGGCGAAGTACTCGCAGTGCCCGCGTCGCGCCTCGAGGAGAAAATACTCGATCGGGCGTTCGCCGCCCCGGCCGATGAACTCCAGCGTGTAGGCGTAGTCGAGGAGCAGATGGCGCTCGATCCGGCGGGCGCGCTCGCTCGGCGTCCCCTCCCCCGCCCACTGCGCCGCGAGGTCGGCGATCGGCGCCGTGACACCCGAGAGGTCGAGCGCGCCGTCCGCCACCCCGCTGCGGCCGGAGGCGGCGGGAACATCCGGCGCCTTCGGCGAGTCGGCGAGCGACGCCTCGCGCGCTCCGAGGTCCACCTTGTACTCGAGGACCGCGCCCGGCATGCCCTTCATGAACAGTGCGCCGCCGCGATCGAGCTCGAGCACCGCGAGATCGACATCGACCGCCAGCGCCTCCATCGGCAGAATCAGGCTGGTGGACCGCAACGGCTCGAGGGCGACCCGCACCGACGCCGCGCGCGCGCCCTGCGCGAGCCGGAACTGTCCCTCACGCGGGCTGCGCCGCAGCGTACGGTTGGAGCCGCTGCGGCGCCAGGTGCGGCCCTCCCAGACGTCGTAGGTCGCCGCCTTGAACCGCATCGCTCCCGGAGGCGAGGAGACCCCGTCGAAGGCGAGGCGCATCGCGATCTCCCGGTTGTCGCGAATGCGGCCGATGAGGTCGAGACTCATCGCATCCGAGAATCCGGCGCGCGACTCCTGCTGCCCCCCTAAGCCCCCCGGAGCCATGATGTAAGGAGAACGCACCCGAGGCAGCAGGGCGAAGAGCGGCACCGCCAGAATCAGCGTCGCGGCAATGGCGCCGACGAGGAAAGGCCGGACCGGCAGCCGGGGGGGCTCGAGCTCGCGGTGTCCGAAGCTCGCCAGGACGTGCAGGTAGACGAAGCGAACCATGAGGACGACGGTCAGGCTCAGAAAGACGATCAGGTAGAGAATGACCGACGGATGAACGCTGGTCGCCATCGAGGCGAGAAAAAGAAAGAAGATCCCCATCCAGGTCTGCCACTTCTGCTTTTCGTCCCGAAGGGACCAGAGCTTGGCGAGGACCGCGAAGAGAGCGAGGTGGAGCACCGGCCGGAGCATCTGAATGCGGCCGGTGACGGCGATGTCGAGCACCAGGACCGGCAGATAGGCCAACCCAAGGAGATTTAGGCTCCGGTTCGACAGCCAGCGCCCGGAATCCTGCGCGGCACCGGCGGCACCGGCGGTACCAGCGCCATCCACGTCGCGCGCCGCGCGCAGCAGAAAGGCGACGACCGCGACCTCGAACAGCACCAGCGCCGTCCACTCGAGCATCTGGTTGAACGGCAGGGGAAGCGGCGCGAGGAGTGCCGAGAACCCCAGCAGCAGCCGCTTCTCCCGCGCGTAGGTCATGCGCGTTCCGCCGCGAAGGCGAGACGCAGCGACCGCGCGGCGGGATCGGACGACCGCAGCTCGGTGCGTTGCCGCGGGCGCGGTTCGACGAGCGCCAGGCGCTCCAGGACCGCCTGCCGGTGGCGCGCGCCGATGCCGAACGGCAACGAGCCCTCGCGCAGCACCAGCTCTACCTCGTAGCCCTTCGCCAGATGGTCGACCGCGGCCGTCGCCGCCTCGCTCACCAGATGCTCGAAACGGCTCTCTGCCGCGGCGTCGGCGAGCCGGCCCGTGGCGTTGTCGAAGACGATCGAGAGCCGCCGGGTCTCCTCGCTCTCCCGTTCCATATACACCAGTGCGCCGGTCTGCGCCGATTTCTTCCAGTGAATACCGCGTGGATCGTCGCCGGTGCGGTATCCGCGCAGGGCATGCAGTTCGTGTCCCCAGCCCGGGCGCGGCGACGACTCGTCACCGGCCAGACCGGTCGGCTGGACCTCGAGCCCGCCGGCGGCAAAAAGCTCGGGGAAGACGAGCAGCTCGAGCTCGAGCGGCACGCGCATCCCCTTGCGGAAGAGTCCGAGCGGGAAAAGCGACGAGAAGTGCGCGAAGTCGAGACCGTGGCGCCCGCGCCGCGGCAGGAGCAGCTCGAGGTTGCCGCGCGCGCTCTTGCCGGGGGGAAGGTGAGGCACGAGCCTGGCGGGCCCCTTGAGCGTGACCGAGAAGAGCAGCAGCCAGCGCGACCATCGCCGGCTCTCGTTGGTGATCGTGAACGGCAGCTGAAAGGGCCGCCGCGCGAACAGGTCTCCGGGCGCGGCGACCGTGATCGCCAGCCGCTGGAGGTTCATGCGCGACACGACCCCCGACACCACCAGCATGGCGAGCATGCAGGCGAGCACCAGATAGAGCGCGTTGTTGCCGGTGTTGGTCGCCGACGCCGCCACCACCACGGTGAGCAGAACGAACCAGAGTCCGACCTTGGTGATGCGGATGCCTTCGGGGGTCCCGCGCCGCGCCCGGGCGTCTCTCAGTCTCCGCCAGAGGCCGGATGCGGGACGGGAGGGGGCTGGGGCGCCTTGGGGCTCCGCCACGGGCGCGCTCAGATCGGCAGCGGGGTGCCGTGAATCAGGACTTCGACCGCGCGCCGGGCGGCCTCGAGCCCGGTGGAGCCGCGCCGAAGGACGACGCGATGCGCCAGCACCGACGGAGCGAGCCGCTGAATGTCGTCCGGCACCGCGAAGTCGCGGCCTTCGAACAGCGCCAGAGCCTGTGCCGCGCGATAGAGGCCGAGCGCCCCCCGGGTCGAGATTCCGAGCTGGAACTCTTCGTTCCGGCGCGTCGCCTCGGCGAGCGTGAGGATGTAGTCGGCGAGCTTCTCGGCCACCTTCACCTTTCTCACCGCTTGCTGCAGCGCGCGAATCTCCTCTCCGGAAACCACGACCTGGAGCTCCTCGAGCTCACGCTCGACCCCCCCGGCCAGGAGCAGTTCGCGCTCCGCCGCGCGCGCCGGGTAGCCCAGCCGCAGAGACATCTCGAAGCGGTCGAGCTGCGACTCGGGGAGCGGAAAGGTTCCGAGGTACTCGTGCGGATTCTGCGTCGCCAGAACGAGAAAAGGATCCGGCAGGGGCAGACGTTGGCGGTCGATCGAGACCTTCCGTTCGCTCATCGCCTCGAGCAGCGCCGATTGCGTCTTGGGTGTCGCCCGGTTGATCTCGTCGGCGAGGACGATGTTGGCGAACAGCGGGCCCGGCACGAACTCGAAGCGCTCCTGACGCTGCTGGAAAACCGACACTCCGAGAATGTCCGACGGCAGAAGGTCGCTGGTGAACTGGATGCGCTGGAACTCGAGTCCGAGCGAGCGCGCAAGGGCCTGGGCGAGAGTCGTCTTGCCGACTCCCGGAACGTCCTCGATCAGCATGTGGCCGCGTGCCAGGAGGCAGACGATCGCCAGCCGCACCGCTTCGGTGTTGCCCTTGTAAACCCGGGCGATATTCGCTTCGAGGCGGGCGAGCGGACCCGGCCGCGCGCCGAGGACGCGGGCTCCGTCGCCGGGGTCGACGCCCGTCTGCGCTCTTTCGTCGGAGAGGGTCACCGGCATCAATTCTAGCGGACGAAGGCCCGGATCGCTCGATGGAGGGCGATCTTGTGGACCCGGAGTCTCTCGGCGGGCCGCCCTCATTGACAAGTGGCGGTCCAGGCCGTAGCTTGGCAGCCAGGTGCTGGAATTGCACTAGGAGCCCCTCACATGCCCCTTCTCGCTCGATACCGCCTGCTCGGTCTGCTCCTCCCCGCCCTGTTTCTAGGCACCCCCTCGACGGCGCACGCGACCAGCGTGAGGCTGGTCAACGACTACCACCTGACCGACCAAGCGGCGGTCGTGGTCGTGGCGCGCGTCGCCGGAACGCTCCCGGCGCCGGCGATCGAGCGCCCGGTCACCGACTACCTGATGACCGTCGAGCGCGTCCTCAAGGGCTCGGTGGACGCGAGCAGCCTGCTGGTCCGGGTTCCGGGCGGCCGGGCCGCGAACGGAATGCAGCTCAAGATCTGGGGGGCGCCGGTCTTCGGCGACGGCGAACGGGCGCTGCTCTTTCTCCGCCTCCACGCCGACGGCTCGTACCGCATCCTCCACCTGATGCAGGGGGCGTTCCGCGAGGCCCGCATGGACGGGCACGCCGTGGCCTATCGCGATCTGTCGGAGGTCGACGTCCTCGACGCCGCCGAAACCCTGGCCGACGAGACCCGCAAAGTGCGCGACTTCGATCGCTTCGCCGACTGGATCGCCGACCGCGCCGCCCTGAGCCGAAAGCGGGCGGACTACTACGTGCCGATGCCCGCGGCTAGCCAGAACTCGCTCCTGCCGATGTTCACCTTTCTCGGCGACAGCGGCCGCAACTCGCGCTGGTTCGAGTTCGACTCCGGCGGGCAGGTGATCTGGCGGATCGACGCCGATCCGTTGGCGGGCTTCAGCGGCAACACTTCGGACGTGTTCCGCAATGCCCTGAGCGCGTGGAACGCCGAGCCGAATACGCCGCTCCGCTACACCATGAGCGGCACCTCCGGGCTCACCGCCGGCTTCACCAACTTCGATGGCCAGAACGTGCTGCTCTTCGAAGACCCCAACGACGACGTCGAAGGAGACTTCAGCTGTTCGACCGGCGGAACTCTCGCGGTCGGCGGTCCCTGGTTCGATCCGGGCACCACCGGCCGCTTCAACAACCAGACCTACATCCGCATTCAGGGCGCCGATATCGTGCTCAACGCCGGCATCTCCTGCTTCTTCGAGCGCTCGGCCAACCCGAGCAAGGCGGCTGAGCAGCTCTTCGGGCACGAAGCCGGCCATACCCTCGGCCTGGGACATTCGAGCGAGAACGCCTCCGAGTCCAGTCAGACTCTGCGGGACGCCCTGATGTACTACCGGATTCACAACGACGCCCGCGGTGCCCGGCTGGCGAGCGATGACATCGCCGGGCTGCGCACGCTCTACGACCGCACCTTCACCGGCGGAGGGGGAGGCGGGGGTGGCGGCAACAACGGCTGTCCGGCGGGCAACCTCTGCCTGGTCGGCGGCCGTTTCCGCGTTTCGGCGACCTGGAGCAACCAGTTCGACGGCGCCAGCGGCGCCGCCGGCGCGATCAGGAACACCGACGTCGCCGGCTTTCTCTACTTCACCGACCCGAACAACATCGAGCTCATCGTGAAGGTGCTCGACTTCGGCGACCGCGTGCTCTTCTTCTACGGCCAGCTGACCAATCTGCGCTTCACCATCAACGTGCTCGACACTCGCACCGGCCTCACCAAGTCCTACCAGAACACCGCCGGCGACTGCGGCGGGCTG
>JAYTAM010000288.1:0-15674 GCA_043737505.1 Thermoanaerobaculia bacterium | reverse complement strand
GACGATCGGGTACTGCGCGTACTGGTCGACGATGCACTGGGCGCGCTCGACGAACTTCAGGCCGTCCTCCTTGGACCACCAGTCCTTGAGGTTTCCTGCCGCGTCGAACTGCCGCCCCTCGTCGTCGAAGCCGTGGGTCAGCTCGTGGCCGATCGTACCGCCGGTGTTGCCGTAGTTCGGTGCATCGTCGAGCTTCGGATCGAATAGCGGCGGCAACAGGACGCCGGCCGGAAAGTTCATGTCGTTCATCGAGGCGTTGTAGTACGCGTTGACCGTCGGCGGCGTCATCTCCCACTCGCCGCGGTCGATCGGCTTGCCGATCTGCGCGATGCGCCGCCGGCTCTCGAACTCCGTCGCCCGGTGGACGTTCCCGAAGTGGTCGCCTCTGGTGATCGCCAGCGAGGAGTAGTCGCGCCAGACCTCGGGAGAGCCGATCTTGTAGCGCATCGCGGTGAGCTTCTCGAGCGCCTTGGCCTTCGTCGGCTCGCTCATCCAGTCGAGCCCTTTCACCCGCTCGCCCATCGCCTCGTGAATGCCGCGCACCATCGCTTCGGCGGCGGCCCGGGTCTCCGGAGTGAACTGGCGCTCGACGAAGATCTTGCCCAGCGCCTCGCCCAGGTCGCGATCGACGGCGTCCACGCAGACCTGCCAGCGCGCCGGCGGCTCGGGCACTCCGCGCAACGTCTTCGAGTAGAAGTCGAAGTCGGCGTCACGGTAGGGCGCCGAGAGATTCTCCGCGGCGCCGCGCAGGAAGGCCCACCGCAAATAGGTCCGGAGGTCCGCAACCGGGCGCTTGGAGAGGATGTTCTGCACCGCCTTCAGGAACTCGGGCTCGTTCACGTCGACGACGAAGCCCGGGCCCTCAGCGGAGACTCCGCTGGCGGCGAAGTACTCTTTCCACGGGAAGCCCGGAGTGAGCCTCTGGAGAGTCGCGAGATTCATCCGGTGATAGACCTTGCGCGGGTCGCGCCGGTCGACGCCCGAGAGCGAAGCCCGCGCGAGGTCGGTTTCGATCGCCAGGACGATCGCGGCGCTCTCGGCGGCCCAGTCCGCCGACTCTCCCATGAGCTTGAAGTTGCGCGCCGTGTGCTCGACGTACTTCGCGCGCAGCGCGACGGAAGCCTCGTCGGTCTTCAGGTAGTAGTCGCGATCCGGTAGACCGAGGCCACCGGCCTGAACGACGGCGATTCGCTGCGTGGCGTCTCCTGGGTCCTGCTCAGTGGAAAAGCCGAAGAGCAGGCCCTGGTCCCGGGCCCCGAGGTGGAGCCTGCCCAGCAGCGCGGCGCTCGCCTTGAAATCGGCGAGCTTGCCGATCGCCGCCATGTCGGCGCGGATCGGATTGAGCGCCGCCTTGTCGACCGCGGCTACGTCCATGCACGCGGCGAAGGAGTCGCCGAGCTTCCGGAGCTCGGGACTTCCGGCCTCCGGAGTCCGCGCTGCCTCCTCGAGGAGCCCCCACAGGTACTGTTGATTCTCGTTGTAGAGCTTGCCGTAGACGCTCCAGCGCGACTTGTCCAGGGGAATCGGATTCTGCGTTCGCCAGCCGTTGCAGGAGTAGGCATAGAAATCGACGCAGGGGTCGACCGAACGGTCCATGAAGCCGGGCTCGAGGCTCGGCGTATAGGGCAGCTGCAGCAGCGGCTGCACGCCGGCGACGGGCGTCGCCTGGGCGAGCACCGGCGTGGCGGAGACCACAGCCGAGAGGGCTGCCGGCGACTGCTGGGCCACTCCCGGCTCCACCGTCGCGAACCCGGCGAGGGCGGAGAGGAGGAGCGCTGCCCGGACCATCGGTCGACTCCCGGCGTCGGGCATCAGCTCGCCGCCTTGACGCTGAAGCCGACCGCGGTCTGATCCCAGTGCAGCTCGACTCGATCGCCGGCGATGGCGTACTCGAGCGTCTCGACCATCTCGTGGGTGGCGGCTTTCACCGTCACGCGCAGGGCGTCGCTCGCCGGATCGTGCTTGTAGGCGCCCCACTGGTCGGGAATCTTGTTGAAGACCACTGTCCAGTCCGCGGCAGTGGGAACCAGGAAGAGCGCATAGCGGCCCGCCGCCAGCGGCTTGCCCTCGATGGTGACATTCTTGTCGAAAGTGACTGTCGTGGCTTCGTCTGCACCGGCACGCCAGACTTCGCCGTACGGCACCAGGGCCCCGAAGATCTTTCTGCCCGAAACGCTCGGGCGGCCGTACTCGACCACGACCTTGGCACCCCCCGCCGTGCCTTCGACCCGACCGTTCTTGCTCTTGCGATCCTTGTCGTCGCCACGCGCGGCCCAGCTCGTCGCGGCGAGAGCGAAAAGGCCCAACATCGTTCCGCAGATCATCGCTTTGTTTCGCATCGTCTCTTCCTCCGTCTCGAGCGCGCCCGGAACGGGCACGGTCCCGGGCTCCGTCGCGGAAGCCCTGAAGGCAGAGCTTACCGAAAGCGGCGGAGCGTGGCCGATCCCACTCGAGGGCGGTGCTATCGTCCACCTTTCCCGCAGCGAGCCCAGGCTATCGGGGGCTGTCCCTTTCTTCTGCGGCGCTGCGCATCGGTAGACATATGACCTCTCCAGACCGGAACTCTACGCACTCCGCCCAGAGCAGGTCGCTCCCCTCCCCTCCGCCGGCCGGCGGGCCGATCCAGGTCGCCGCCTGGCCGAGCGAGCAGCCGCTCTTCGTCCTCGTCCTGCTGCTGTCGCTGGGGATCTGGGCGCTGCTCGCGATCACCATCATCGGCCTCGCCTACGTCGCGCTGATCGGCCTCTTTCTCTTCTTCGTCCACCTCGCCTTCATCACCCACCTGCGGGGGAGCGCGGTGCGCCTCGGGCCGGCGCAGTTCCCCGAGCTCTACCGCCGGGTCCAGGAGCTCGCCCGCGCCGCCGGCCTCCGGAACGAGCCCGAGGCTTACCTGCTCGAGGCGGGCGGGAGTCTCAACGCGCTGGCGACGAAGCTCTTCCGCGGCCGCATGATCGTGCTGTTCTCCGACCTCCTCGACGCCTGCGGCGACGACCTCGCGGCGCGCGACATGGTGATCGGCCACGAGATCGGCCACCTCAAGGCCGGCCACCTCGATCACCTTCTGCTGACCGGGCCCGGCAGGCTGACGCCGTTCCTCGGCTCCGCCTACTCGCGCGCCTGCGAGCGCACCTGCGACCGCTGGGGAGCCGCGCTCTGCGGCGATCCGGCGGGGGCCGTTCGCGGGCTCGCCATCCTCGCCGCCGGCCGGACTCACGCCAAAGGCATGAACCTCGAAGCGTTCGTCGCCCAACGCCGCGATCTCGACACCGGCTGGATGACGCTCGGCAGCTGGCTGTCGGCCTATCCGCCGCTCTCGGAGCGCGTCGAGCTGCTCGCGCCGGCGCTCGCCACCGGCCTGCCGGCCAACTCGCGCGGGCCGCAGCGCGCCGCCGGCATCCTCGCCCTGCTCATCGTCGTGCCGTCGATCGCCATCATCGTCGTTTCGGCGCTCTGGTTCCTGGCGATCTCGAAGCTCTCCGGACTCGGCGACCTCGCACGTCAGCAGACCGCAGTGGACGCGGCCCCCGCGGCCGGGCTAGTCACCGACCCGGCGGAGGTCAACGCCGCTCGACTGCAGGTCGCCTCCGACCTGGAGCGCATCGCGGCGGTCTTGCGCGAGCACCACGCCGCAACCGGCGAGTTCCCCGAGTACGAGGCCGAGGTCGGTATCGTCTGGGCGCGGCTGCGCGGGGAGCAGGCCCTGCCGACCGACCCGTTCTCCGGCGCGAGCTACAACTGGGTGCTGACCGAAGGTTCAACGGGCCTCTTGTACTCGACCGGCCCCGACGGCGAGACCGCCACCGACGACGACATCGACTACGTGCTCGAGCTCGCCGCGGAGCCTTTGTCCTGAAGCGGGCGCTGCTCCTCGCCTGGACGTTGACGGCCGGCTGCTCTTCGCTGGCGCCGCCGACGACGCCGCTGCGCACGGTCGACCTCACGCTCCGTGGGCCGGAATCCGGCAACCGGTGCCTCGCCGTCCTGCTGCCAGGCCGCCGCGACGAGCCCGAAAGATTCGACCGCGCCGGCTTCGCCCGCGCGGTCGCCAGCCGGGGGCTGGCGCTCGACCTCGTCGCCGTCGATGCCCATCTCGGCTACTTTCGCACCCGCACGATCGTCGAGCGGCTGCGCGCGGACGTCATCGCCCCGGCTCAGGCAGCGGGCTACGAAACGATCTGGATCGTCGGCACCTCGCTGGGGGGCCTGGGCGGCCTGCTCTATCTCCGCGAGCGCCCCGAGGACCTGGCCGGAGTCCTGGCGCTCGCTCCCTATTTGGGCGAACCCCGACTCGTTCAGGAGATCGAACGCGCCGGCGGGCCCGTGCAGTGGCGTCCGCCGGCGACGACGGCCGAGGGCGATCCGGGAACGGAGCTGTGGGGCTGGCTCGGGCCCTGGGCGAGCGGCGAGCCCGCGGTGCCGCTCCATCTCGGATGGGGCATCGCCGACGATTTCGATCGCAGTAGCCGGATGCTCGCCGGACTGCTCCCGCCCGAGCGCGTCTACACCGCCGTGGGAGGGCACGACTGGCGGACCTGGGGGGAGCTCTGGGAGTCGTTCCTCGACCGGACCTCCCTCTGCCGGTCGCGCCCGCCGCAGTGAGAGGACAACCATCGGATTGCAGACCGGCGCTGGATAGCAGCGCCGGAAACGGGCGCTAGTCGGCGCCCTGCCGCAGCCCATCGACGAAGACCGCCTCGGCCTGCGCGGCGAGCTGCTTCGTCCGGCTCCAGGCGACGTCGGCCCGGGCAAGGAGAGCGGCGGCAGCCTGCCGGTCCGCCAGGCCGGGAAGGTTGATGCAGACGTTCTGGAACGCACCCGAGGCCGCCGCTCGCGCCATGGCGGCGCCGGTACCGGCGTCGGAGAGCGAGGCCTGGAGGCCGATCTCGCCGATCTCGAGACAGAGCTCGACGATCGCCGGGCAGGCTTCGAGCGTCGTCAGCGGAATCTCGATCGTCGCGATCGTGGCGACAACCATCGCGGAGTCGCGCTGCGCGCGCTCCACGGCGTTCTCCTTCGGCATCCGCATCGCCGCGAGATAGGCGTCGAAAGCGGCGGTGTCGGCATCGACCGCGGCGAGCAGGCGATCCTTGAGCGCCTGGCCGCGCACCGCGACACGCTCGAGGGCCGGTTGCTTCGCCTCGAATCCCCGCTTGGGGTGCGAGAGATTGGCCACCATCGCGGCGAGACCGGCGCCCAGCGCCCCGGCGTACGCCGCTACCGACCCGCCGCCCGGCGCCGGCGAGTCGGAGGAGAGCTCGTCGGCGAAACCGGCCAGAGTCATGCCGACCAGTGGGGCCGCCGCAGCGAGCCGGGCTTCGATGATCGCCGCCCTGGGATCGAACGGCTTGACCTCCGACAGCCCGAGCGTGCGCACCGCGACGTGGATCAGGGCGCTCTCCGGTACGCCGGTCGAACGCCCCATCCGCGCGAGGTAGTAACGTCCGGCCGCAAGCAGCGCGGCGCGCGGCACCAGGCCGACGAGCTCCGATCCGGTGACCCGCAGCCCATGCGCCCGGGCGCGCTCTTCGCAAGTGTCGAAGACGACGTGCAGCGGCGTCGCCTCGAGGTCGGTGACGTTGATCGAGATCTGCGCGCAGCCGAACTCCGGGATCGTCCAGCCGACCGCCTTGATGCCGGCGAGGAGACCCGGATCCCAGATCTCGACTCCCGCAGCGTCCTTCGCCGGCTTGCCGGCGGCGTCGAGCCGCTTCTTGCCCTTCTCGCGGATCTCGCCGGCGATGCGGGTGGCGAGGCGCTTGTCGACCGTATTGAGATTGACGTTGTAGGCGACGAGGAACGGCCGGGCGCCGATGACCGACGCGCCGGCGCGCGGCACCAGCGTCGCCGGGCCGAAGTCGGGCTGCCAGGCCGGATCGGCGAGCTTCGCGGCCAGACCCTCGTACTCGCCGGCGCGGATGTCGGCGAGGTTCTCGCGCGCCGGCGAGGTCGCCGCCTGCTCGTAGAGATAGACCGGAATGCCGAGCTCTCGACCGACGCGCTCGCCGAGCCGGCGCGCGAGCTCGGCGCACTCCGCCATCGACACCTCCGACACCGGCACGAACGGCACCACATCCACCGCGCCGATGCGTGAATGCGCCCCGCGATGGCCGCTCATGTCGATGCGTTCGAGCGCCGCCACCATCAGCTGAAAGGCCCCCTCGAGCACCGCATCCGGCTCGCCGACGAAGGTGATCACCGTCCGGTTCGTTTCGGCCCCCGGATCGACATCCAGGACCGTGACACCGGGAACCGCCCCCGCCGCCTTCGCGACCGCAAGATAGATCTCGGGATTCCGCCCTTCGGAGATGTTCGGCACACATTCGACGACGCGCATGAAGCCCCCTGTCGGTTCGGGGGAATGGTAACAGCCACGACGACGTCATCCCGCTTCGCACGCACTGTCCCCAGCGCGCCGGCTTCCGGCGGCAAACAACCGTCCCAGCCCGAGCCGGAAAGGCCCGGGTTGACCTTGTTCGGCGGAGTCGCAAGAATGAAGCGGCCGTGAACCTGCGCCGATTCTTCGCCACCGTCGTCGCCCTCACCTGGCTGTCACCTGCCATGGTCGCCAGCGGCGTCGCGGTTCATGTGGCGTTCGAACACGCGCATGAGTTGGAGCACGGAGCTGCACCCGCACGCACGCCCTGCTTGCGCGTGCCGGAGCTCGGGCAAGTTCACTCTGCCGACCATCTCGCCCATGAGCACTCCGCGGCGTTGGCAGCGGGAGATGCGGCGATCCGCCGCGCCCCAGGTTCGAATCCCCAGCCGTCCGTCGCCATCTCACCGAGGGGTTCGATCTCGAGCGTCGCCATCCACACCGCCGGACTGGCATCGACTCCGCACGCCCCTCCGCCCAGAGCCAGCGGACCGCCGCTGCTCTCGCGTCTCTCCACCTTCCGCATCTGAGCTCGACCGCAGTTCCTCGCCCCCGCGCGGCTCGTGTAGTGCTGCGCGCTTTCGGTTGGCGTTGGAAGGATGCGGAGAGCTCCCATGCTCGTCTCCTGCAGTTCGTTGGCTCCTCTTGCAGTGCGCTTGCGCGCTGGCTTCGCCTGGCTTCTCGTCGTTCCGCTGGTCGTTGCGCTCGCCGGGGCCAGCGGCTGTTCGCGCCGGCATCCTGAGTCCGCCGAGGCGGATGGCCATTCGGAGGCGGGCGAGGCCGAGCCCTGGGCAGTGACCGCGTGGGGAGAGATTTACGAAGTTTTTCCGGAGATCGATCCGCTCGTCGCAGGACAGAAGGCGGAATCGCACACCCACGTCACCGCCCTCGCCGACTTCTCGGCGCTGACCCAGGGCAACGTGGAGATCGTTCTGCGCGCCGCCGACGGCAGTGAAGAATCCTTTCAGGCCACCCTGGCGAAACGTCCGGGGATCTTCAACATCGAGGTCACACCCCGGAGCACGGGCGAATTCGAGCTGCTCTTCCGCATCGAGGCCGAGCCAGGGCGCGAAGAGATCGCCGGCGGTCGGGTCCGCGTCGGCGAGATCGGGAGTCCCGGGGGTCTCCTCGAACCTCCTCCGCTCACCCGGCACGCCGAAGCCGAAAGCGCGGCCGCAGGAGGCGAGGAGATCTCCTTTCTCAAGGAACAGCAGTGGAAGACGCCGTTCGCGACCGCGTGGACCCGGGAGGGCGAGCTCGCCGGCACCCGCGTCGCCCCGGCGCGCGTCGTGGCGCGACCGGGAGGCGACCGTCGCCTCACTGCCCCGGCAGACGGTGTCCTCCAGGCGCCATTTCCCCACCCTGGTCTCTTCGTTCGAGCCGGCGCTCCCATCTTCTCTCTGACGCCGCGGCTCGATCCCGAACGAAGCCTCGCCGCGCTCGACGGCGAGCTCGCCGGGGCGGAAGCCGAACGGGCGCTGGCCGGTGCCGAGGCGACGCGCGCCCGCGAGCTGGCCCGCAGCGGTGTCGTCTCGGCCGCCGACCTCGAGCGGGCTGAGGCCACCCTCGCCGTGGCGAGCGCGCTGGCGGAGGCCGCACGGCGCGACGCGGCGACCGCCCGACGGGCTCGAGGAGGGGGCGGTCCGACGACGGAGGCCGTCGTGATCATCGCGCCGTTCGACGGCACCGTGGCGGCCGTCACGGCCAGCGCAGGCCAGGCCGTCGAGGCCGGCGACGAGCTCGGCCGATTCATCGCCAGCGGCGCCCCCTGGATCGAAGCCTGGGTAGCGCCGGAAGCGATCGTCGGCCTCGTCGAGGGCGACACTCGCGTGAGCCTGAACACCGGCGCAGGCTCGGCGGCGCCGGCGTGGGCGGATCTGCCGGCTCGCCTGGTCGCCATCTCCCCGGCAGTCGACGCGGCAACGGGAAGGCGCACGCTCCTCGTCGCCCTGGAATCGATGCCTCCGGCACTGGCCGTCGGGCAGTCGATCGAAATGGAGCTGCAGGCCGGAGAGCTCCTGCGCGGAATCGTCGTGCCGGCGAGCGCGGTGGTCGAAGACGCCGGCGTCGCCGTCGTCTACGTTCAGCCGTCCGGCGAAACATTGCGTCGCCGCGAAGTGCTCGTCATCGCCCGCTCTGGCGAGCTCCGGCTCGTCACCGGGATTTCCCCCGGCGAACGCATCGTGACCCGTGGGGGTGCTGCAGTGCGGCGCTCGTCGCTCGTCTCTTCAGGCGTCGGCGAAGGCCACGTCCACTAAGCGGGCGAGACCACCATGCTCACTCGACTCATCCAACTCTCCCTGCGCGCACCGCGCGCCGTGACCGCGCTCTTTCTCGCCCTCGTCGTGGCCGGACTGGCGCTCGTGCCCGGCATTCCGGTCGATGTCTTCCCCGACCTCTCCGCTCCCACGGTCACCATCCTCACCGAAGCGACCGGCTGGGCACCGGAAGAGGTCGAGCTCCTGGTCACGCTGCCGCTCGAATCGGCGGTGAACGGAGCCGCCGGCGTCCGCCGGGTGAGATCGGTCTCCGCTGCCGGAATCTCCGTCGTCTGGGTCGAGTTTGCCTGGGGCGAGGATGTCTACCGCGCCCGCCAGATCGTCACCGAGCGGATTGCGACCGCCGATCTCCCTGCCGAGATCGACTCGCCGCAACTCGGCCCGGTCTCCTCGATCATGGGCGAGATCACCTTTCTGGCTCTCACTTCCGAGGCCGGCGGACCCGACGCTCGGACCCTTCGCCGCTTCGCGGAGGTCACCGTGCGGCGGGCGCTCCTCGCTGTTCCCGGTGTCGCTCAGGTGGTGCCCATCGGCGGTGAGGTGCGTGAGATTCAGGTCGAGGTCGAGCCCTCGTCGCTGGCCGCGCGGCAGCTCCCGCTGGCGGAACTGGTCGAGGCGCTGGGTCAGGCGACGGCCTCACCGGCGGCGGGCTTTCACGTCGACTCGGGCCAGGAGCATCTGGTTCGCGGCGCCACCCGGGCCCGCACATCCGCCGATTTCGCGGCAGCCGCAGTGCGGATGACCGCCGAAGGCCCGCTTACCGTGGGCGACGTCGCACGCGTTGCCGAAGGCAACGAGCCCAAACGCGGCACCGCGGCGTACAAAGCGCAGCCGGCCGTCATCCTGTCGGTTCAGAAACAGCCCGGGGCCAACACCCTCCAGCTGACTCGCGCCCTCGACGTGCGCCTGGCCGAGCTCGAGGGCAGCTTTCCGGCCGGCGTTCGTCTCGAGCGCGAGAACTTCCGCCAGGCAGACTTCATCGAGGTGGCGATCCGCAACGTCTCGAAAGCGCTCGTCGAGGGGGCGATCCTCGTCGTGCTCGTCCTGGTGCTCTTCCTCGGCGACGCCCGCGCGACCCTGATCTCGGCGCTGGCGCTGCCGACTTCGCTGATCGCCGGCGTACTGGCCTTTTCGGCCTTCGGCGCCGCGATCGACACCATGACCCTCGGAGGTCTGACGATCGCCATCGGGGCTCTCGTCGACGACGCGATCATCGACGTCGAGAACGTGCTTCGGCGCCTGCGCGAGAATCGTCGCAAACCGGAAGCAGCACGCCGACCTGCGCTGGAAACGATTTTCCTCGCCTCATCGGAAGTCCGCGGCGCGATCCTCTTCGCCACTCTGGTCATCGCGGTGGTCTTCGCCCCTCTGTTCCTTCTCCCCGGCATCGAAGGCCTCCTGCTCCGTCCACTCGGCCTCGCCTATCTCGCGGCGCTGGTCGCTTCGATGTTCGTTTCGCTCACCCTCACTCCGGCCCTTTGCCTCCTCCTGTTGCCGGGGAGCCGTTCGCTCGAGAAGGGCGAACCGCGCCTGCTGCGCTTTCTGCAGGCGCGCTACGCCCGCGCGCTCGACGGCGCTTTGCGCCGGCCGTGGCCGATTCTCGCCCTCTCGGTCCTCCTCCTCGCCGGCGCAGTCGCGCTACTCCCCCGGCTCGGGCGCAGCTTCCTGCCGGCGTTCAACGAAGGCTCGCTCACCGTCGGCGTCGTGGCTCCGCCGGGGACTTCGCTCGACGACTCCGACGCTCTCGGTCTCGCCGTCGAGGAAGCGCTACTCGCTTTTCCGGAGGTGATCTCGACCAGCCGCCGCACCGGGCGGGCGGAGCGCGACGAGCACGTCCAGGGGGCGAACGCGTCGGAGATGGAGGTCGTCTTGCGCTCCGGCCGCCCCAAGGTCGAGCTCCTCACCGAGATGCGGCGTGCCGTCGCGACCGTCCCCGGCGTAGTGGTCTCCTTCGGCCAGCCGATCAGCCACCGCATCGACCACATGCTGTCGGGCTCGAAGTCGAACCTGGCCATCAAGGTCTTCGGCCCCGAGCTCGCGACGCTCCGGACTCTCGCGCGGCAGGTCGAGAGCGTCCTGAAGAAGCTACCCGACCTCGTCGACCTGTCGAATCAGGAGCAGGCGTTGGTGCCGCAGCTCGCTTTCACGCCGGATCGCGCGGCGCTCGCGCGTCACGGCCTCTCGGCGGCCGACGCGGCGCAGAGTCTCGAAGCTCTCTTTCAAGGCACGGTGGGGGCGGAGCTGGTGGAGGATGGTGTCTCCTCACGCGTCGTGGTGCGCTATCCGGAGCGTCTGCGCAAGGACCGTGAGCGTCTTGCCGACCTACCCATGGCGACGCCGAGCGGCAGCATCGTGCCGCTCTCCGCGGTAGCGCGCACCACCTTCGACCTCGGACCCGGCCTGGTACGGCGGGAGAACGTCGAGCGCGTCGCGCTACTCTCCGCGAACGTCGCCGGCGCGGACCTCACCGGCACAGTGGAGCGCGCGCAGGACCTCATCGCCGACCAGGTCGACCTCCCGGCCGGCTACCGGATCGAGTTCGGAGGCCAGTTCGAGGAGGCGAACGAGAGCGCGCGACGGCTGGGCTGGCTCTCCCTCGCCGTGCTCTTCGCCGTCTGGGGAATCCTCTGGCTCGCCTTCAGGAATCACCGGCAGGTGGCGATCGTCCTGGTCAACCTGCCGCTTGCGCTCGTGGGAGGCGTCGGCGCCCTGCTGATCAGCTCGGCCACCTTGAGTATCGCTTCGATGGTCGGCTTCGTGACTCTCTTCGGAATCGCGACCCGCAACGGTGTGCTGCTCGTTTCGCACTACCGGCACCTGATCGCGGAGGGAGCTTCGCTCCACCAGGCGGTGCGCGACGGTTCGCGCGAACGCCTGGCCCCCGTGCTCATGACCGCCCTCACCGCGGCGCTCGCGCTCGTCCCCCTGGCGCTCTCCGGCGATCAACCGGGCAACGAGATCCAGAGCCCGATGGCCGTCGTCATCCTCGGCGGGCTCCTCACTTCGACCCTTCTCAACCTGCTTGTGGTTCCCGTACTCTTTCGCCGCTTCGGCACCGAGGCCCGGTCGAACTCTGATAGACAAGGAGCGACATGACCCTCCGCCGGCTCTTCACCCTGATCGCGTTCCTGGCGCTCGCGAGCCTGCCCACGCACGCCTTCGCCCATGGCGTCACCGATGGCGACAAGGGCTACATCCAGGAGACCACCGGAACACAGTTGGTTCCGTTCATCTACCTGGGCGCGAAGCACATGGTCACCGGCTACGACCACCTGCTGTTCCTCTTTGGCGTCATCTTCTTTCTCTATCGCATGAAAGAGATCGGCGTCTACGTGACGCTGTTTGCCGTCGGTCACTCCACGACGCTCCTGCTCGGGGTCCTGACCGGCGTGAGCGTGAGCTCGTACCTGATCGACGCGATCATCGGTCTCTCCATCGTCTACAAGGCGCTCGACAACCTCGGGGCCTTTCGACGCTGGTTCGGCTTTCAGCCCAGCACCAAGGCCGCCACCCTGGTCTTCGGTTTCTTTCACGGCTTCGGCCTGGCCACCAAGATTCTCGACTACGAGCTCTCCCCCGTCGGGCTCGTCCCGAACCTGATCGCCTTCAACGTGGGCGTCGAGCTCGGACAGCTCCTCGGCCTCGGCGCCATCCTCATCGCCATGGGATTCTGGCGCCGAAGCTCTGGTTTCACTCGCCACGCCTACGCATCGAACGTGGCTCTGATGACCGCGGGCTTCGTGCTCGCCGGCTATCAGCTCGCCGGCTACATCATCCACGACATCGGATAGGAATCCTGCGATGCCAGATATCAGCAACCCCGTTCCGATCGACCTTCCTTCGACCCGTACGCTGATCCGCTCCACGTTGACGGCGCTGGTGATCGCCGGCGTGCTTCTCCTGACCGTCGTGCTGCCTGCCGAGTATGGAGTGGACCCGACCGGCATGGGCGCCGTCCTCGGCCTGACTCGCATGGGAGAGATCAAGGTCTCCCTGGCGAGTGAAGTCGATCGGGCGGCTCCGGTCGCGACGAGTGAGGAGGCTCCGACTCCGCCGGCCGACGAAGCCGCGGCAGGGACGACGGCCTCCTCGCCAGTCGTCCCTGCGCCGCCTCCGGGCCCTGCCGCCCCTCGTGTCGACACCACGACCTTCACCCTCGAGCCCAATCAGGGCCGAGAAATCAAGCTCCTGATGCGCGAGGGTGCGCGTGTCACCTACAGCTGGTCGACGGACCGCGGCGTGGTCAACTACGACCAGCACGCCGACTCCAAAGAGCCGCCTCGTGGCTATCACGGCTACCGCAAGGGCTCGGGGGTGGCGTCCGACGAAGGCGAGCTCGTCGCCGCCTTCGATGGCCGGCACGGCTGGTTCTGGCGCAACCGCGGAAGGGAGCGCGTCACCCTTACGCTGCGCACCAGCGGCGGTTACCAGGACATCACCGGAGTGAACTAGGTTCTGGCCAATCCCTCTGCGGATCTCCGTCCCGTCCCGCAGCCCACGCCGGTTCCGACCTTTCGATAGGCTTCGGCTCCGCGGCCCTCCCGCCCGCGGTCTGGAGCGTTCTCGATGCGCAGTCCTGTCGCCATCTTTTTCTTTATTGGAGGCTTTGCTACCGTCGCGCTCGCCGCCAACGCTCCGGCGGCGACCCGCCTGCCGAACGGCCTGGTCCCCGACCTCACCCAGCCGATCGACGCCGATGCCACGGCGAGGATCCGCAAGTACACCACCGCGCCCGACTTCAACTCGCCGCTCACCGACTATCTGCCGGCCTCGGCCACCGTCCCGGCGCCGCAGGCCGTGCTCGGCGATGTCGCCGGTGCGCCGGGCATCCTGCCGTACTCGGCCGAAGTCCACCGCTACTTCCGCCTGTTGGCCGCGGCGAGCCCGCGGGTGCGGGTGGTGTCGATCGGCACCAGCGAGGAGGGCCGCGAGCGCATCGCCGTGGCGATCTCTTCCGAGGCGAACCTCGCCGGCTCCGAAGCGAACCGCGCGCGCCTCGCGCTGCTCGCCGATCCGCGCCTCATCGGCTTCGACGACGCGCGGGCGGCCGAGCTCGTCGCAGAGTCGGTTCCGGTCTACTACATCACCGGTGCCATCCACTCCCCGGAGACCGGCTCCCCCACCGCTCTCATGGAGCTCGCCTACCGCCTGGCAGTCGACGAGAGCCCCTACATCCAGGCCATCCGCGAGAACCTCATCACCCTCATCACGCCGGTGGTCGAGGTCGATGGACGGGACCGCATGGTGGATGTTTACCGCTGGCACCTCGCCCACCCGGGGTCGGCCTGGCCGCGCCTTTCGTACTGGGGCAAGTACGTCGCCCACGACAACAACCGCGACGCCATGGGGCTCACGCTCTCGCTCTCGCGCAACGTCCTCGACACCCATCTCGCCTGGCACGGGCAGGTGTTGCACGATCTCCACGAATCGGTGCCTTTCCTCTACGACAACACCGTCGGCGCCGGCCCCTACAACGCCTGGGTCGATCCGCTGCTGACCAACGAGTGGCAACTTTTCGGCTGGACCAACGTCGCCGAGATGACCAAGCTCGGCATGCCGGGCGTCTTCACTCACGGCGAGTTCGACACCTGGAGCCCTGGCTATCTGATGTTCATGGCGGCGATGCACAACTCGATCAGCCGCCTGTACGAGACCTTCGGCAACGGCGGCGCCGACACCGAGCTGCGTGAGCTCGCGCCGGGCGAGTACTCGCGCACCTGGTACCGCCAGGATCCACCCTGGCCGCGGGTCGAGTGGTCGCACCGCAACAACAACAACTACCAGCAGACGGGGCTGCTCGTCTCGCTCGCCTTCGCCGCCGAGAATGGGCAACAGCTGCTGGCGAACTTCTACACCAAGAGCAAGCGGTCGATCGAAAAACCGCGGCGCGAGGGTCCGGCGGCCTGGGTCTTGCCGGCCGACGATCGCCGCCCCGAAGCGCAGGCCGAGTTGCTGCGGGTGCTCGCTCGCCAGCACGTCGAGATCCACCGGCTCTCAGCGCCGTTTTCGCTCGCGCCGGCGGCGAAGTCGCGCGCGCCCGAAGAGGCGAAGGAGTCAGAACTGAAGTCGGCCGACTCCGCGGCGGCGCCGGGCCCGCGCCTCCTGCCTTCCGGCAGCTTCGTCGTGCGCATGGATCAGCCCTTCAGCCGGATCGCCGACGCCCTCCTCGACCGGCAGTACTGGAGCCCCGATGACCCGCAGCGCAACCCGTACGACGACACCGGCTGGACCTTCGGCGAGCTCTTCGATGTCGAGGCTCTGCGCGTCGCGGATCCCCGGCTGCTCTCCGCGCCGATGAGCCCGGTCACCGGGCCGGTGCGTGCCGCTGGCGGAGTGAGCGGAACGGGGACGGTCTTTCTGCTCCAGCACCGCGGGGCCGATGCGATGCTGCCGCTGCGCTACGCACTGGGCGAGGGCGTGCGGGTCGAAGCGACGACGGCGCCGTTCCGCGCCGAAGCGCGGGAGTTCGCGCGCGGCAGCTGGATCGTCACCGGCATCGAGCGCGAAGCGCTGGCGGAGATCGCGCGCCGCCTCGATCTCTCGTTCGTCGCGACGGCCACTTCGCCGTCAACCGCGACGCGCCCCGTGCGCCGTCCGCGACTGGCGCTTCTGCACACCTGGCTGAGCACCCAGACAGAGGGTTGGTGGCGTCAGCGCCTCGATCTGCTGGCGGTGCCCTACGACTACATCAGCACCCAGGACGTCGCGGCGATCTCCGATCTCGCGGCGCAGTACGACGTCATCCTCTTTCCGCCGGTCGGCGCGGGCGATCCGCAGCGGATCGTCACCGGCCTGCCGATGTGGGGCGAGCCGCTCCCCTGGAAGACGACCGCTGAAACGCCGAATCTCGGCACCATCGACGCCACCGACGATCAGCGCCCCGGTCTCGGTTTCGCCGGTCTCGAGAATCTGCGCCGGTTCGTCGACAGCGGCGGACTGCTGGTGGCGGTCGAGGACACGGCGAGCCTGCTGGTCCGCAACGGCTTGACTCCCGGCGTGCGCGTCACCGGGATCGGCAGCGT
>JAYTAM010000287.1:0-3005 GCA_043737505.1 Thermoanaerobaculia bacterium | reverse complement strand
ACGTCGAGCTCAGAAGTGAGATACCGCCGCCGATGTGCACCCGGTCGAGCCTCGAGGGTCCGGTCTTCGAGACGACGATCTGATAGGTGACCATCGTCCCCGGCGTGACGCTGCTGACCGCGCTCGAGAGCGCCACCGAAAGGTCCACTTTCGGCACGATCGGCGTGACCACGGAATCGAAGTAGACGCTGGCGCCGGCGTTCGGGGTGGCGGTCGATGCCGTCGCCGTGTTGGTGACCGGCGTGGTGTTGTTGGGCAGGTGGTAGTTGTCGGGGATGGTGAAGGTGACCGTGACCGTCTTCTTGTTGGCCGCTCCGGGGAGGATCGTCCCCAGACTGCAGGTGGCGCCGGCGCAGTCGCCGGTGAACGCCGGCGAACCGAATCCGGCTGGACCGGGATCGGTGAGACTCACGCTGGTGGCGTCCGATGGGCCGTTGTTCGTGACGTCGACGGTATAGGCGATGGTCAGGCCCGGCACCGCTTCGTTCGGCGACGGCGCGATCTTGTCGACGACGAGATTGGCCGCGACCGTCACCGTGACGGGTTCGGTCTCCGGGTCGACGCTGGTATCGACCGCGCCGTAGAAGGCGAAGTTGGCGTTCAAGGTCCCGGCAGCGACACTCGCGGCAACTCTGAGAGTCAGCGTGCCGGTCCGCGTGGTGCTCTCCTGCAAGTTGCCGAGCAGACAGCGCAGGATCGGTCCGGCGACGACCGAACAAGAGGTGGAAGGCAGGGTTTCGGACTGGTAAAGAAGCGCCGTCCCCAGGGGAAGATCGAGTACGGCGGCCGTCTCGTCGTCACCGCTGCCGGTGGCGGTGTTGCGCAGGTCGAGGGTGTAGACCACATCGGTCGTCGATCCGGCGACAACCGACGCGGGAGCGTGCGTGATGTCCTGGATCACCAGGACCGGCTGGGCGGCCAGCCGTTCGGACCCGGAGAGCACCATGCCGATGGTCAGGCCGAGGAGGAGGGCCAACGTGCGGCGCGAGCCGTCGGACGAGCGAACCTCGAGTCGGGGCTTGGCCAAGAAATCGCCCACGGATACCTGCGGCCAGAATGGCATCGTCTCCCCCGATCCCCTGTCTTCGAGTCGCGCTGAAAGCGCCTTTTTGTGACCTGAGTCACAGGAAGAGTACCACCTGTTTCATAGCTTTCAAGTGAGCCGAAACGACAATCGGGTCAAGAATCGACTCCCGGCGAGCCCGGGCGGCCGTCGGAGCTCGGCCCCGCCGACCTAACCGGCCGTCGGCCCCGCCGTCTAAGCTCCCAGAATGGATTCCCGCGATCTCCAACTCGTCCGCCGGGTGCTGGCCGGCGACACCGACGCCTTCGAGGGGTTGGTCGCGGCGCACAGTCGGGCGGTCTACGGCCTCGCCTACCGCGTCACCGGCAACGCCCAGGCGGCCGAGGACGCCGTCCAGGAGACGTTCCTGCGCGCCTTCCGCTTCCTGGCGAGCTTCGACCAGCGCGCCGAGCTCGGCACCTGGCTGCATCGCATCGCGGTGAATGCGGCGATCGACCAGGGGCGCCGCACCCGGCGCGAGCGCGCCGCCCGCGTCCACCTCCCCGAGGAGGGCGACCTCTCGCTGAGCGAGATTCCGAGCGACGAGGCCGGCCCCGAACGCCGCGCGCTCGACGCCGAGATCCGGCGCCGTACCGACGCGGCCCTGGCCGAGCTTTCGCCGTCGGAACGCGCCGCCTTCGTCCTGCGCCACTACGAGGGGCGCTCGATCGCCGAGATCAGCTCGACGCTCGGCAAGCGCGACAACGCCACCAAACAGTCGATCTTCCGCGCCGTGCGCAAGCTGCGCGACGCTCTGGCTCCACTTGCCCCACTCGCCGCGCTGCCTCCCCAGATCCAGGAGTCGCTCCATGAAGAACCGGCCTGAAACGTCACCTGAGAGCACCACCGGCGTCGAGGAGGACGAGTTGATCCTGCACTTCTACGGCGAGTCCGCCGATCCGGCAACCATCGAGCGCGCGCTGGCGACCGACGCCGCGCTGGCGCGCCGGTATGCCGAGCTGGCGGCCGCCCTCGGCGCCGCGACCCGTGAAGCCCCCGAGCCGCCGGCCGATCTCGCCGCGCGCGTCTGGCAGGAGCTCCGCCCACGCCTTTCGGCGAAGCGTTCGTGGCGCGAACGGCTCTTCCCTGCCGGCGCCGACTGGGCTCCGCGCTGGAGCCTGGCCGGCGCCGCACTCGCGGTCGTCGTGGCGCTCGGCGTCGGCTATCTCGCCGGCCGCCGCGAGCCTCCGGTCCCGGCAACGAACGCGGGCAAGGAGGCAGGCACCGAGGCCGGCATGGAGGCCGGCAAAGTGGCCGGACACTCCAGCGCCGCCCGCGAGCGCCTGCTGCTCGCCTCGGTGGAGGGCCACCTCGCCGGCACCGAGCGCCTGTTGACCCGGGTCACCAACGCCGCCCCCACGGATGCCGAGGCTCTCGCCGAGGAGGCCGCCTGGGCCGAGGCGCTGGTGTCGTCGAACCGCCTCTATCGCCGCGCCGCCGAGCGCTCCGGCCAGCGCCGGATCGCCGCCCTGCTCGACGAGCTCGAACCGCTCCTCCTCGAGCTCTCGCACAGCTCCGAGGCCGCGCCCGACGATCTCGCGGCCGCCCAGCGGCGCATCGAGCACACCGACTTGTTGTTCAAACTCCGGGTGACCGGCGAGCGTCTGCAGCGCGACGCCGGCGCCTCCCGCAGCACGACGCAAACCACGACCCGCACCGTTTCTTGAGGAGTCCAGCCATGCGCTTGACGAAGATTCGTTCACCCTTCACCATCGTTTTCGCCGCCGCGATCGGGGCAGCGATCGTCGCGGCCGTCTCCCTGCCGGCGCCGGCGCCGGCCCTGTTCGCCCCCGCCGCCTTCCTCTCCGCCGACGGCGAGGGCCGCAGCCCCGCCTACCGCGATGCCCAGAGCGCCCTCGACCAGGCGCGCTGGGAGGAGGCGGCGCAGCGTTTCGCCGCGGTCGCCGCAGCGAAGAACTCCGACGCCGACGCGGCGACTTAT
>JAYTAM010000286.1:0-6871 GCA_043737505.1 Thermoanaerobaculia bacterium | reverse complement strand
CCGGCCCGGAGTTCCTCGATGAGTTCCGCGCCCGGCAGGTGCCGGTGCTTTCGTCGAGCGCGCTCTCGTCGGTGGTGATCAAGCAGGTTTCCTGGTTTCTCGAGGACCACCTGGTGCCGTCGACCCGCCTGCACGGAGTTCTGCTCGACATCTATGGTCTGGGCGTCCTGCTGATCGGTTCGAGCGGAGTCGGCAAGAGCGAAGCGGCCCTCGACCTGATCACCCGTGGCCACAGCCTCGTCTCCGATGACCGGGTGACCATCAAGCGCTATCCCAGCGGCGAGCTGGTCGGATTCGCCGAGGAGACCTTGAAGCATCACATGGAGCTCCGGGGTCTGGGGATCATCAACGTCAAGGACCTCTTCGGCCTGGCGGCGATTCGCGCCCGCAAGCCGATCGATCTGGTGGTCGAGCTCGAGCCCTGGCGCGAGGGGCAGGTCTACGATCGCCTCGGCCTCGACGAGACCGTCTTCAGCATCCTTGACACCCCGTGCCCGTACATCCGCATGCCGGTCGCGCTCGGCAGGAACGTCGCGAACCTGGTCGAGATCGCGGCGCGCAACCACGTACTGAAACTTCAAGGCACTCACTCGGCGCGCGAGTTCGCACGCAAGCTCGAGGAGCAGCTCGAACGCAGCCGCGGCGGCAAGACGCGTTAAGCTGGTGAGCCATGCGCGGTAGCGGCAGCGAGAGGCGGTGACAAATGCGGGCTAGAGCCAGACTCGTCCTGGTCACCGGTCTCTCCGGATCGGGCAAGAGCACGGTCGCCAAGTGCTTCGAGGATCTGGGCTACTACTGCGTCGACAACATGCCGTTGCCCCTCCTGAGCCAGTTCGTGGCGGCGCCGCTCGACTTCGTCCCCGGGCGCGACCACATCGCAGTGGTGATGGACGTGCGCGCTCCGGGTTTCGCCACCGACGCCCCAAGGCTCCTGGGCGAGCTCGACCGCGAACAGCTCCAGACGACGCTGGTCTTCCTCGAGTCTTCCGAGGAGGCGCTGATGCGCCGATTTTCGGAGTCCCGCCGCCCGCACCCCTTCTCGGACGAGCTTCCGGTCCTCGAATGCATCCGCGCCGAGCGCGCCATGATGAGCGAGCTGCGCGGCGCGGCCGACCTGATTCTCGACACCAGCGACTGGTCGATTCACGACATCCGGAGCCTCATCTATCGCGAATTCGGACGCGACGCCGGCCACGAGCCGGTGATGAACGTCAGCCTGGTCAGCTTCGGCTTCAAGCACGGTATTCCGTTCGGGGCGGACCTGCTGTTCGACGTCCGCTTCCTGCCCAACCCGCACTTCGATCCCGAGCTCCGTCCGCTCACCGGGCTCGACGAGCCGGTGCGGGAGTTTCTCCGCCAACGCACCGATTTCCAGGAGCTCGTGACGCGACTGGCCGATCTCCTGCGCTTCCTGCTGCCGCGCTATCAGCAGGAGAACCGCAGCTATCTGACGATCGGCATCGGTTGCACCGGCGGGCAACACCGGTCGGTGGCCTCGGTCGAGGCGCTCTCGGCCGCGCTCGAGGAGGGCGGCTGGACGGTGCGGGTCAAGCATCGCGACCTCGAGAGGGCGCGACCGTGACGCCGGTGCTGCTGGTGACCCACGGTCGCCTGGCGCAGGAGCTTCTCGCCGCCGCGGAGACCATCGCCGGCGTGCGGCCCGATCTCCGGGCACTGGCGCTCGAATGGAACGAGGGGATCGACGCAGCGCGCTCGCGGATCGCCCAGGCGGTCGCCGAGCTCGATCGCGGCGAGGGTGTGCTGATCCTCACGGACATGTACGGCAGCACGCCGTCGAACGCCGCCATTTCGCTTTCGGTGCCCGGCCGGATCGAGGTCGTCACCGGCGTCAACCTGCCGATGGTCGTGCGCATGAGCTGCTCCTCTGTGCTTCCGGCGACCCTCGTCGAGACAGCACGCTGGCTGGAAGAGAAGGGCCGGCGCAGCATCTGCCGCGGCGCTCCGTCCGACCCCGCTCCGCCCCCACCCTGTCCCCCTCCGCCGGATTCGGCGAGCGCGGCGCCCTCGACGCCAGCGACGCCAGCGACGCCCTCGACTCCCGATACGAGCTCAACGAGCTCGACGGGCGCTGCAACGCCGTCCGGGGAGCCGTCCGGCCGTGGTTGAGCGCGAGATCGAGATCGTGAACCGTCTCGGCCTGCATGCCCGCGCCGCGGCGAAGCTCGTCCATCTCGCGAGCTCCTTCTCCTGTCGGGTGAGCGTGTTCCTGGCCGGCGAAGACGTGGACGCCAAGAGCATTCTGGGCCTCCTGCTGCTCGCCGCGCCGCAGGGGGCGCGGCTCGTGGTGCGGTGCGACGGACCGGGCGACGCGGCGGCGGTAGACGCCATCGCCGCACTGTTCGCCGAGCGCTTCGGAGAGAGCGAGTGAACGAGATCCGGCCGATGATCACCCTGCATGGCCTGGCGGCGGCGCACGGGGTCGCCATCGGCCGTGCGGTCGTCATCGCCAACCGCTCGCTGGAAATTTTTCGAATTCCGATCGCCGAGGACGAGACCGCGGCCGAGATCGAACGCCTGAAGTCTGCCTGTCGCGCGACCCAGCAGCAGATTCAAAGGACGAGGGCGAAAGCGAGCGACCTATTCGGACAGGAGCTGGCGGCGATCTTCGACGCTCACTCCTTGCTGCTCTCCGACCGCATGTTCCTCGATCAGGTGGAGCGCCGGATCGTCGACGAGCAGGTCAACGCGGAGTGGGCGGTTCACGAGACCTCGATCGAGCTGGCGAAGCGCTTCTCCGAGATCGAAAACCCCTACCTGCGCGAGCGCGGGCAGGACCTGGAGGACATCGGACGCCAGCTCCTGCGCGTGCTGCAGGGGATCGCCCACCACGAGATCTCGGATGTCGAGGGCGACGTGATCCTGGTCGCCGACGACCTCGTCCCTTCGGAAGCGATCCGCCTGGGGCGCGACAAGGTGGTGGGCTTCGCCATCGAGGCCGGAGGCCGGACCTCGCACACGTCGATCATCGCCCGCTCGCTGGGACTGCCGGCGGTCACCGGCCTCGAGGAGGTGACCGACTACGTTACCAATTCGGATCCGGTCATCATCGACGGGCGGGCCGGCCTCGTCATTCTGCATCCGACACCCGAGGTGCTGGCGGATTACGAGCGCGTGCGGGCGGAGATCCACGCCGGCAGGCTCGGAGTCGCCCAATCCCGCGATTCGGCCCCGCGGACGGCGGACGGCATTCCGATCGAGCTGATGGCGAACATCGACCTGCCGGAAGAGCTCGATCAGCTCGGCCGCCTCGGAGCGCGGGGCATCGGTCTCTACCGCAGCGAGTTCCTCTACATGGAGACCGATCCTCACCTGCCGACCGAGGACGATCACCTGCGGGTGTACCTCAAGCTCATCGAGGCGTCGGCACCGTTTCCGGCCGTGGTGCGGACTTACGACCTCGGGGGGCGCAAGCTCGCGCGCGAGATGATGGACAGCGCCGAGGAGAATCCGGTCCTCGGCCTGCGTGGCATCCGGCTGACGCTCGCCCGGCCGCAGATCTTCCGCACCCAGCTCCGGGCGCTGCTGCGGGCGGCGGCGGCGGGAGAGCTCTGGATCATGGCGCCGATGGTCAGCCGCATCGAGGAGGTCGAGGCGCTGCGCGCGGTGCTCGCCGAGACCTCGGCGGAGCTCACCCGGGATGGCGTCGAACACCAGGCAGCGGTGAGGGTCGGCATCATGGTGGAGGTCCCGGCGGCGGCCCTCATCGCCGACAGTCTGGCGCGCGCGGTCGATTTCATGGCGATCGGCACCAACGATCTGATCCAGTATTCCCTGGCGGTCGACCGCAACAACCGCAGCGTCGCCGATCTCTACGAACCGGTGCATCCGGCCATTCTGCGCATGTTACGCTTTGTCATCGAGAGCGCCGACGCCGCGGGAATTCCGGTCAGCCTGTGCGGCGAGATGGGGGCCGACGCCCAGATGTTGCCGCTCCTCGTTGGCCTCGGGCTGCGGCGGGTTTCGGCGTCGCCGAGTGCGCTCCCGGCCCTGCGCCAGAAGGTGGCCGGGATCGACTCGGGCGACCTCGCCCGGATCGCCACGGCCTGTTGCGCCGCCAGGTCGGGAGCGGATGTCTATCGATTGCTGGCGGAGCTTCCCGAAGCTCCCGGACGGAACTAGAGGTCGAGACAGATGAGGCAACCGGTACGACGTGTCGAAAAGCCGTGGGGCTACGAGCTCATTTACGCTCATACCGATCGGTATGTCGGGAAGCTCCTGCACATCGAGCCCGGCGAGGCGCTGTCCCTGCAGTACCACAATCAGAAGGACGAGACTTTCTTCGTGGCGCGTGGCGGCATCGAGCTGCAGGTGGAGGAGAACGGCGTCATGGTGCCTCAGCGCCTGGAAGAGGGCGAGTCGTATCACGTGACTCCGGGCACGCGGCACCGCATGGTCGCCGGAGTCACCGGCTGCGAGCTGTTCGAGGTCTCGACCCCCGAGCTCGACGATGTGGTCCGTCTGGAAGACCGCTATGGCCGAAGGTGACGCGAGCGCACCTCGCGGATGGAGCCGGTTGAGGGGAGTCGCTCTCGGACTGACGCTTCTCGGCCTGTCGGGTTGCGCCGGAAAGGTGCCGGACGCAGTCGCCCTGCCGCCGGTTTCCGACTCGCGAGCCGAAGCCCCGCCCGCCAGGACCGAAGGCGAGGAGCCGGTCGCCCATCTGCCCCCTCCCACCGTGGTCGTCATCGACGCCGGAACGCTCGGCGAGCCGGAGGGCCCCAAGAGCCTGGCCACCGCAGCCCAGGAGGAGCGCGAACGACGAGCTCAGGCCGGCAAGCCGGTGGCGGTGATCGACAACAGCAATCTTGTCGAATTCTCCAAGGGCCAGAAGCTGACCGTCACCGGGGGGGATAGCGGTGCCGCGGGGGAACCGAAATCGACCGTTTCGGCCGCTGCCAGTGTCGCCGGCGCTGCGGCCGCGCAAGCTCTGAAGGACGAAGCCTACTGGCGCGATCGCGGCCTGACCATCCGACGCCAATGGCGCGAGGCGACGGACCGCATCGTCCTCCTCGAAGGCGAGGCGGAAGAGCTGCGGCGCCGCTTCTACGCCGCCGACGATCCTTACGTCCGCGACGCCCAGATCAAACCCGAGTGGGACCACGCCCTCGACGAGCTGGACTCCACCCGGCGCGACGCCGAACGCTCCGAACTGGATCTCGAGCGCTTCCTGACCGAAGGGCGCGAGGCCGGAGCTTTTCCAGGCTGGTTGCGGGAAGGTTCCGAGCTCGAACCGGAGCGCACGGTGACGAAGGCCTCGGATGTCGAGCCGACCGAGCCCGTCGAAGCCGAGGAGCCGCGAGACCGGCCTTGAGCTTCTCCAAGATATTACGCCGCTTTTACGTCGAGACGTGGGGCTGTCAGATGAACGAGCTGGACAGCCAGCGGATGACCGGCCAGTTGATGCAGCAGGGGATGCTGCCCACCCACGACGTCGCCGATGCCGACCTGATCCTGCTCAATTCGTGCAGCGTGCGCGAGAAGGCGGTGCAGAAAGTCTACTCGCGCCTCGGCGAGTACCGGCTGCTCAAGCGCGGCCGCCCGCATCTTCAGATCGGTCTCTGCGGCTGCGTCGCCCAGCAGGAAGGCGAGGAGATTCTGGCCCGTGTGCCCGACCTCGACTTCGTGCTCGGACCGGCGAGGGTAGGCGAGCTCGCCGATCTCCTCGGCAGGCGGGTCGAAGGGGAGCGCGTCATCGCGACCGGCTTTCCCACCGATCGCCGTTACGACTTCGACACGATCTCTCGCGACGGTCTCTACAAGGGCATGGTGACGATCATCGAGGGCTGCAACAAGCGCTGCACCTTCTGCATCGTGCCGTCCACCCGCGGACCGGAGTCCTGCCGTACCGCCGACGAAATCGAGCGCGAGGTCCGCCACCTCCTGGCGTTCGGCTTCGTCGAAATCGAGCTCCTCGGGCAGACCGTCAACCACTGGCGGGAGCCTGGCTCCGAGGTTTCCCCGGCGGGCTCCGGCACGGCAGACTTTGCCGACCTCCTGGGCCGGCTGGCGGTGCTTCCTGGCCTCCGCCGTCTGCGCTTCATGACCTCCTTCCCGCGCGACTTTTCTCCCCGGATGGTCGAGCAGTTCCGCCTTCACCCGAACCTCTGCGACGGGCTTCACCTGCCGGTGCAGTCGGGAAGCGATCCGGTCCTCCGGCGGATGGGGCGGGGATACAGCGTGGACTCCTACCGTGAGTTGGTCGCCGGGCTGCGGCAGGCGCGACCGACGATTGCGCTCTCAACCGACATCATCGTCGGCTTTCCCGGCGAGTCGGACGCCGACTTCGAATCCACTCTCGATCTCCTGCGCGAGGTCCGCTTCGCGGCGGTTTACGCTTTCTGCTACTCACCGCGGCCGGGAACGCCGGCCCTCAAACTCGCCGATTCCGCGGTGCCGGAGCCGGTCGCACAGGCCAGGCTGCAACAGCTCTTCGCCGTCCAGGCTGAAATACAGACCGAGCTGCACGCGGAGTTCGTCGGGCGCGAAATCGAGGTGCTCGTGACCGGCTGGGCGAAAGCCCCGGGGGTGCTTACCGGCCGAACCACCTGCAACCGGATCGTCCAGTTCGCGGCTCCGGCGAACGCCGGCGAGACGCCACGCTCGGGCGAGCTGACGCGTGTCGCGATCACCCGCACGCATGCGCACAGTTTGATCGGCGCTCAGGTCGCGCTCGCTCCTTCCTAGAATTTACTTCAACAAACGGCCTGCTCGTCGAACGCGCGTGCGCGCCACCGGCGGTTCCAGAAATCTGGGATCGCCGCTTCGCGTGCTGTGGCCGCTGACGCGTCGATCCCAGATTTCTGGAACCACCGGCGACGCTCCTGGGCATTGAGGAGTTTCGAACAACACG
>JAYTAM010000285.1:0-3025 GCA_043737505.1 Thermoanaerobaculia bacterium | reverse complement strand
CGGAGGCTCCAGGCGGTGGTCTACCAGGTCGCCGCCGGGCCGGACTTCGCCACTCACTCCGAGAGCCTCGAGCGCCTGGTGGAGTGGGGTTTCCCGGTCCACGACTCCTGGCGACGCTGCCGCGGGCTCGAGCAGGTCGAGGCCTTCGTCGCCGACTGGCGAGAGCGGCGCCACGATCTCGGTTTCGAGACCGACGGCGTGGTGGTGAAGCTCGACGAGCTTGCCCTGCGCGAGCGCCTCGGCGCGACCGCCAAGGCACCGCGCTGGGCGGTGGCCTACAAGTACGAACCGGAGCAGGCGGAAACGGTGGTGCGCGGCATCGTCGTGCAGGTCGGGCGCACGGGCGTGCTGACGCCGGTGGCCGAGCTCGAGCCGGTGTGGATCGCCGGGAGCACGGTCAGGCGGGCGACGCTCCACAACTACGAGGACCTTTCGCGCAAGGACGTCCGCGTGGGGGACACGGTGGTCGTGGAGAAGGCGGGGGAGGTCATCCCGCGGGTCGTCCAGGTGCTCCTGGAGCGGCGGCCCGAGGTTTCGAGCCCCTTCGCGATGCCGACCGCCTGTCCGGAGTGCGCCGAGCCCGTGGTGCGATTCGAGGGCGAGGTGGCGTCTCGCTGCGTGAATCCGGCCTGCCCGGCGGTCCTCCAGGAATCGATCCGGCACTTCGTCTCGCGCAACGCGATGGACATCGAGGGGCTGGGCGACGAGGGCATCTCGCAGCTCATCGCCGAGGGTCTTCTTGCCGACATTCCCGGGCTCTATGCGCTCGAGCGCTCGAAGCTGGT
Source organism: Thermoanaerobaculia bacterium (assembly GCA_043737505.1). Taxonomy (GTDB): domain Bacteria; phylum Acidobacteriota; class Thermoanaerobaculia; order Multivoradales; family JAGPDF01; genus JAGPDF01. Next base: position 2,240 of record JAYTAM010000285.1, on the reverse strand, counting down.
CGAGCTCGACGGCTGGGGCGAAAAGTCGGCCGACAGCCTTCTCGCCTCGATCGACGAGAGCCGGACCCGGCCGCTCGACCGGCTGCTCTTCGGCCTCGGCATCCGCATGGTCGGGGCGCGCATCGCCCGGCTCCTCGCGCAGCATTTCGGTTCGCTCGACGCGCTCGGCCGCGCGAACGAGGCGGAGCTCGAGGCGGTGGCGGAGATCGGCCCCAAGGTTGCGGCGAGCGTCCGGACTTTCTTCGCGGATCCGCGTCAGCAGAAGCGCCTCGCGGCGCTCGCGGCCGCGAGCGTTGCCCCACCCGCGATCGAGCGGCCGACGGCGGCCTCGCTGCCGCTCTCCGGCAAGACCGTCGTCCTCACCGGCAAGCTCGAGTCGATGAGCCGCGACGAGGCGGCGGCGAAGCTCGAAGCGCTCGGCGCCCGGGTAGCCGGTTCCGTGTCGAAGAAGACCACTTTCGTCGTCGCCGGCGAGGAGGCGGGGTCGAAGCTCGACAAAGCGCGCTCGCTGGGCATCGAGATCCTCGACGAGGCCGGCTTTCTGGACAGGGTCCGCGGTGCCGGGGAGTAGTCGCGGTCTCACCGCTCTTGTCGCTCTGGGCATAGCGCTGGCGCTTCTCGCGGCCTGCTCACGGCCCGAGCCGGACGCGGTCGACGGTTGGCAGCGCGGCGCCGCGGAGGGCTACGACCTCCTCCTCGTCACCCTCGACACCACGCGCGCCGATCACCTCGGCGCTTACGGATATCCCGACGCGGAGACGCCGAATCTCGATCGACTGGCACGCGCCGGCGTGCGATTCACGGATGCCATGACGGTCGCGCCGCTCACTTTGCCGGCGCACGCCACAATCCTGACTGGACAGCTGCCGCCGCGGCACGGAGTGCGCATCAACGCCGAGTTCCGGCTGGGCAAGGAGGGCTCGACCCTGGGCGAGGTGCTCGGGAGATCGGGGTACTCGACCGCGGCGTTCATCTCCGCCTTCGTGCTCGATGGGCGCTATGGCACCGGGCGCGGCTTCGCTACGTACGACGACCGCGTCCAGGGGGTTGCAGGCTCGGCCTTCGCCCTCGGCACGCTCGAACGCAAGGCGCCGGTCACGACCGACGCCTATCTTGGTTGGCTCGATGCGCAGCGGGACGGGCAAACGCTCTTCGCCTGGATCCACTATTTCGACGCTCACGCGCCTTACGAACCGCCGCCCGAGCTGGCGCGAAGATTCGCCGACAAGCCCTACGACGGCGAGATCGCGCTGGTCGATCGCGAGCTGGGGCGAGTCCTCGCCGCCCTCGAGCGGACGGGGCGGCTGGCCCGGACTCTGGTCGTCGTGGTGGGGGACCATGGTGAGGGCCTGGGCGAGCATGGCGAGGTGACCCACGGACATTTCATCTACGACTCCACGATGCGAGTTCCGCTCGTCGTGCACGCGCCGGCAGCCGTCGGTAGTGGGCTGGTGGACGACCGCGTGGTGTCGACGGCGGACCTCCTGCCGACGGTGCTCGCACTGCTCGGCATCGACGATCCCGAACGGCGCGACGGCGTGAGCTGGGTCGGGCGGGCGCGCGAACCCGCGAGAGCGGTCTATCTGGAAGCACTCTCGCCCTACTATGAGTTCGGGTGGGCGCCGCTCGTCGGTCTGCGGTCGCTGCGGTTCAAAGCCATCCTCGCCCCGCGCCGTGAAACCTATGACCTCGCCGACGATCCGCGGGAGGAGCGCAACCTCTTCGAAGCCGGCTCGGCGAAGAGTGGCTCGGGCAGCCGCGCAATGTTCGACCGGCTGGAAAAGGAGTTTGCCCCGCAGCTCCTTTCTGGATCTGGCCGCGAGGATGCGAGCGAGGAGGATCGCGCCCGGCTGCAGGCGCTCGGTTACCTCGGAGGAGCCGGCCCGGCGGTGGGCGAACCCCTGGCGGATCCCAAGGACCGCGCCGTCGTCCACGCGGCGCTGATCGAGGCCAATGCGGCTTTGAGCGCCGACCGTCTCGACATCGCGCAGGGCTGGCTCCGCCAGGCTGCAGGGGCCTCCCCTGGCGACCGCAGCGTCCTCTACGCCCAGGGGAAGCTCGACCTTCGCGCCGGCCGGATCGCCGACGCCGAGCGTTCGTTCCGCGCCCTCTGGGCCCTCGCGCCGCGCGCCGACGTCGCCGTTCTACTGGCGCAGATCGCCATCCAGGCCGTCCGTATGGACGAGGCCGAAACGTGGCTCGCGGCGGCCCACGGATTGGACGCCCGACACGGGGGCCTG
>JAYTAM010000284.1:0-6920 GCA_043737505.1 Thermoanaerobaculia bacterium | reverse complement strand
GACCGGGTCGAGTCGCGCGCCGCGCGGCTCGGCGATCAGCTGGCGGGGGGCTGAGCCCGTGCGCGTTCTGCTGATCGCCAATACGCTGCCGCCGCACGACCTCTCCGGGGTCGGAGAACAGGTCCTGCAGCTCGCTGCGGGTCTGCGCCAGCGCGGGCACGAGGTCGAGGTGCTCGGGCGCGGAGGCGAGGGAGCACGCGGCCCGAAGGTTCTCTTTCCGCTCGCCATCGTCCGCCCTGCCCTGCGCGCCGTGGCCCGCTTCCGCCCCGACGTGGTCCAGGTGCACGAATCGGACAGCGGTCTGCTTGCGAGACTCCTCGCGCGCGGAAATGCGCGCCCCCTGCTGGTCGCTCTGCTGCAGGTGAGCTACGTCGAAGAGCGCCGCGCGGTGCGCCCGCTGCGTTTCGGAGACGAGCTCCTCGGTGAGCCGGACGCGGTCGAGATCCGCTTCCGCCGCTTCAAGGCGCCGCTGCAGATTCTCCTCGGGCGTTGGACCGCGCGAGCGGCGGATCTGGTGCTCGCCCCGAGCGCGGCGACCGCTGCCGAGCTGGTGCGCGACTACGGCGCGGCTGCGACCGCGGTCCTGCCGAACGCCTCGGGCGGCATTCCCGCGGCGGCGAAGGCGGTCGTCGAAGTCGCGCAAGTCGCCGAAGATGGGACTCCCGGCCTGCTCTTCGTCGGGCGCCTCCGCCTGCGCAAGGGAGTCGAGGTCCTGCTGCGCGCCCTCGCCGAGCTGCGCGATGCCGGAGCTCCGCGGACGCCTCCGCGCCTGCGCATCGTCGGTGACGGCGAGCACCGCGCGGCGCTGGAGCGGGCGGCGGTGCGATTCGGCGTTCGCGGCCAGGTCGACTTCCTGGGACGCCGCGCTCCGGGCGAGATCCGCTGGTTGCTCGAGCGTTCGGCCGCACTCGTCGTGCCATCGATCTACGAGGGCATGCCACTGGTGATCCTGGAGGCGATGCTCGCCGGCGCGCCGGTCGTCGCCAGCAGGGTGAGCGGTATCCCCGAGGTCGTCCTCGACCCGGAGACCGGCTGGCTGGTGCCGCCTGAGGAGCCCGTGGCCCTAGCCCGGGCCCTCGCCGAGCTGCTCGACGATCCCGAGGGTGCGCGCCAGCGCGGCGCTCGCGGGCGGCAGCGCCTCGAAGCGCGCTATCGTCCGGAGGTGGTGGCCACCCTCTGGGAAGAGATCGTCGGCGACGTTCTGGAGCAGCGCAGGCAGGGGAGTTACGGGAGCGAGCGATGAACCGTTTTGCGCGCATCATGCAGGTACTCGGCGGACTGGGCGTCGCGCTCCTCGCCGTCGTGTGGGCGCAGGGATTTCTCGTCCGGGACGACACCCCCGAGCTGGCGCGTCACTCGACCCTGGCTCTCGCCGCCGCGCTGCTCTGCGTGCTGCCACGCTTCTGGACGATCGCCTACCTGCTGCTCGCCGCCCGCGGGCGAGCGGCGCAGCGGCGGAGCGCGGCCGGAGAGGTCCGGCAGCACGATCCGTCGGCGCGCCTTCGCCGGCAGGCGTGGATCGCATCGATCCTCGCGCTCGGCGGGCTGGCTGGGTCGTTCGCCCTCGCCGGAGCGATCCTGCTGCGGCGCTCGAGCCCGCTCGGACATGCTCTGGCCGGAGCGCTGGCGGTCACCCTGCAGGTCGTCGCGCTGGTACTCGAGCGCCGCGCCCTGCTGGCGGATGCGGCGGAGATGCAGGCGCTCGCCGTCCCGCCGTCCACGCCCGGCGCGGTCGCCTCCAGCCCCTCCTGAACCCGATTCGAATCGGAGTCAGCTGGTATACTCACCAGCGTTCGTCCCGATCCGTCTCCCCCGGTGGTACAGCTCGAGGAAGCGGCGCCGGCGAAGTGACGCCGGATCCTCTAGGAGCCTCTGTGTCGGACTCTCAAATCGTGCTTTCTGGAATGCGCTCGACCGGGAAGCTCCATCTCGGCCATCTCTTCGGCACCCTCCACAACTGGGTCGAGTTGCAGGAGAAGCACCGCTGCTACTTCTTCGCCGCTGACTGGCACGCGCTGACGAGCGACTACGCCGACCCTTCGCGGGTGACGGAGAACACCATCGAGGCGTTCGCCGACTGGATCGCCGCCGGCATCGACCCCGAGAAGTCGGTGGTCTTCGTGCAGTCGATGGTCCCCGAGCACGCCGAGCTCCACCTGATCCTGTCGATGCTCACGCCGCTGGGGTGGCTCGAGCGGGTGCCCACCTACAAGGATCAGATCCGCGAGCTCGAGAATCGCGACCTCAACACCTACGGTTTCCTGGGCTATCCGGTCCTGCAGACCGCCGACATCATTCTCTACCGCGCCCATTTCGTGCCCGTCGGGGAGGACCAGGCGAGCCACCTCGAGATCTCGCGCGAGATCACGCGCCGCTTCAATTCGCTCTACGGAAACGTTTTTCCGGAGCCCAGGGCGCTGTTCACCCGGACCCCCAAGGTGCCCGGCCTCGACGGCCGCAAGATGTCGAAGTCGTACGACAACGCCATCAACCTCTCGGATCCGCCGGAAGTCGTGCGCCAGAAGTGCATGACCATGTTCACCGATCCCACCCGGGTGAGGAAGAGCGATCCCGGCCACCCCGAGAGCTGCAACCTTTTCGAGTTTCACAAGCTGGTCTCGCCGCCGGACCTGCGGGAGCGCGTCGAGCGCGACTGTCGCGCGGCGGTGATCGGCTGCGTCGAGGACAAGCGCCTCCTCGCCGAGCAGATCATCGCCCTGCTCGAACCGATGCAGCGCCGCCGCCAGGAGCTTCTGCGCGAGCGCGGAGCGCTGCTCTCCCTGCTGCGCGACGGCTCGACCCGCGCCCGCGAGCGCGCCCAGGAGACGATGGCGCTGGTGCGCGGGGCGCTCGGTCTCGACTACGACCGCCTGCTGCAGCGGGAGCTCCAGTGAGCGCCGCCCCGCCGGTCACCCGCCTGCTGCCGGAGGACTGGCGCGTCCACCTGCCGGTTTTCGACGGACCGCTCGATCTGCTGCTGCACCTCGTCAAGCTCAACGAGGTCGAGATCACCGACATTCCGGTGGCGACGATCTGCGATCAGTTCCACGAATACCTCCGGTTGATGGAGGAGATGGACCTCGACATCGCCGGCGAGTACATCTACGAGGCGGCGCTGCTCATTCAGCTCAAGTCGCGTCTGCTGCTGCCGCGGCCCAAGAAGCTCGACGGCGAGCCGGTGGACGAGGATCCGCGCGGCGAGCTCGTGCAGCGCCTGCTCGAGTACCGCCGGATCAAGGAGGCGGCGCAGGCGCTGGCCGAGGTGGACCGGATGCGGCTCGGCCTGTGGGCGCGGCGCAAGCCCGCCTGGGAGGAGGAACAGGGTGAAGAGGTCGAGCTCGACGAGCTCTCGCTCTTCGACCTGTTGTCCGCCTTCCGCGGCGTCCTCGACCGTTACGATCGCGAGAATCCCGACCCGATCCTGCTGCCGGCCGAATCCTTCCCGGTGCGCGGGCAGTTCGAGCGCCTGCTCGAGATCCTCGATGCCGGAACGCCGTTCGATTTCATTCACGACCTCAAGACCCGCAGCTGCCGTGCCGAAGCGATATCCGCTTTCCTCGCGGTGCTGGAGCTCGCGCGTCTGCGGCTGGTGAGGATCCACCAGACGGAGAGCGGGGCCATCGTCCTCTACCGGACGACGCTCGATCTCACCGCGGAAGACCTGGAGAGTGTGGACGCATGATCAGCCGATCCGATCTCGAGGCCGCCCTGGAGGCGGTGCTCTTCGCCGCCGCACAGCCGGTTCCGGTCGAACGGCTCTCCGGCCTCTTCGAGGACGTCGCGGCCGAGGAGTTCGAAGCCGCGCTGGTGGCGCTTCGTGCCCGCTACCTGCCCGAGCCCGGGCGCGGCCTGTTCATCGAGGAGGTCGCCGGCGGGCTTCGCATCGTGACGGCGGCGGAGTACCATGTCTATCTCAAGAAGTTCTTCGACGCCGCCGGCGGCAACAAGCTGTCGATGGCCGCCATCGAGACCCTGGCGATCGTGGCCTACCGCCAGCCGGTGACGGCGCCGGAGGTGCAGGAGATGCGCGGCAAGCAGTCGCAGGCGGTGATCCGCAATCTGCTCGAGAAGCGGCTGTTGCGGATCTCGGGTCGGAAAGAGGTCGTCGGCCGTCCGTTTCTCTATGCGACGACGCGCGAGTTCCTGATGCACTTCGGGCTCAAGAGCCTGAATGAGCTGCCGCCTCTCGAGGAGTTCGAGGAGACTTTCGGCAGCGAGCCGAGCGATCCGATTGGGGCGGACGATCGCATGGAGCCGCGCAGGGAATCGAAGAGGGACTCGCGAGGGGAATCGCGCGGGGAATCGGACATCGACGAGCGGGGCGAGCTCGTCGAGCTCGAAACGTCGGACGCGATCGAAGTGGAGTCGGGAAGTGGGGAGGAATCGTGACAGTTGAGAGGTTGCAGAAGATCCTGGCGAGAGCCGGAGTCGCCGCCCGCAGGAAAGCCGAAGACCTGATGCGCGAAGGGCGGGTGACGGTCAACGGACGGGTCGCCGTGCTCGGCGAGAAGGCCGACCCGGCCACCGACACGATCAAGGTCGACGAGAAGCGCATTCAGTGCGCCACGTCGCACCGCTATCTCCTGCTCAACAAGCCGCGCGGGTACCTGACCGCCGTCGAGGACGACAAGGGCCGCCCGACGGTCATGCAGCTCGTACCGCAGCAGTGGCGGAAGGCCTTGATTCCGGTCGGCAGGCTCGACTACCAGACCGAAGGTCTGTTGCTGCTCACCGATGACGGCGAGTTCGCGCAGCGCATCTCGCATCCGCGCTACGGCTGCCACAAGACCTACGAGGTCAAGGTGAAGGGCGCTCCCGACGAAGCGCAGCTCGACCGGCTGCGTAAGGGAATCGTGCTGGAGGGCCGGCGAACCGCTCCCTGCCGCATCACCTGGATGAAGAGCACCGGCAGCCGCGACGAGGAGGGGGGCAACACCTGGTTCGCGGTCGAGCTCTCCGAAGGCCGGACGCGGCAAGTGCGCGAGATGTTCTTCCGCATCGCCCATCCGGTGCAGAAGCTGCGCCGCGTCGCCATCGGTCCGCTGCGCGACACCGAGCTGCCGGTGGGCGCCCTGCGCGAGCTCTCCGAGCGCGAGCTCATGATCCTGCGCAAGGCGACCGACAAGGTGGTCGCCAAGCCCGCCCGGCCCCGCCCGGCCAAGCGCACACCTGCGGCGCGCGAAGAGGGCGCGGAGCGCCCAGCGCGCAGCGAGGCGCCCGGCCGCAAGGGCCGTCCGGCAGGTGCTTCGAAGGCAGGGCCGAGATCGGGAGCCAAGGCCGGCCAGAAGGCGGGACCGAAAACCGCTGCCGCCCGCCCCGCCGGTCGCGGCAGGGCGACTCCGGTGCGCAAGCCCCGGGCACCGCGCGCGCGGTGACTCCGGCGCCGACGATCGTCGCCATCGACGGTCCCGCCGGGGTGGGCAAGAGCACCGCGGCCCGCAACCTCGCGGCGCGGCTGACCGTCCCCTACATCGATACCGGTGCCATGTATCGCTGCACCGCGCTCTATCTGGCAGATCGCGAGGTCGATCCCGCCGACCGCGCGGCCATCGCCGAGGCGGTGGCTGCAATGCCGCTGCAGCTCGTCCTGCGCGAAGGCAGGGCCGAGGTCGAGCTCGACGGCAGTGTTCCCGGCGAGCGCCTCCGCCGCCCCGAGGTCAGTTCGTTGACCTCGCGCATCGCCGTGCATCCGGAGGTGCGTCAACGCCTCGTCGCTCTGCAGCAGGAGTTCGTGCGGCGCTACGGCGGGGTCATGGAGGGGCGCGACATCGGCACGGTTGTGGTGCCCGATACGCCGTTCAAGTTCTACCTCGACGCTGCCCCGGAGGTGCGCGCCGGGCGGCGCCACGCCGAGCTCGCCGGGCCTTCCGGAACTGACTCGGGACCGCAGGCGGCGGCCGTGGCCGAGGTGGCGCGGCAGCTCGCCGAGCGCGACGCCCGTGACAGCTCGCGCGCCGAGTCGCCGCTCCAGGCGTCCGTGGACGCCTGTTTCATCGACACCGGAACGCTCGATCCGGACGCCGTCGTCGAGACGATGCTGGCGGAGATCCGCCGCAGGTCGGGCTAGGGGACACAATGCGCGGTCGGGCGAGGTCGAGTGTCGCGGGACTGGATCGCCCGCGCTTTGTGTCCCCGTAGTTGCGCCCTCAGCTCGAGAGGCGTTCGAGAACGGCGCGGTCCCAGTGCCGCGGTCCGAGCATCTTGACGTCGGCGATGCGCGCTTCGCCCAGGCGGTCGGCGGCGACGGCGGTGGGAATGCCCTCGCGCCGGGCGATCGCGAAGACCCGCAGCACGTTGTCGAAGATCCCCCGGGCCCGCCGCAGAGCGCGCTCCTGGTCGTAGCCGATGAACTCCTGGAAGACGTTGATCAGGCCGCCGGCGTTGATCACGAAGTCGGGCGCGTAGAGAATTCCGCGGCGCTCGATCTCCGCGCCGTGGCGGGCGGCGTCGGCGAGCTGGTTGTTGGCGCCGCCCGCTACCGCCCTGGCCTTGAGGCGGGGGAGGGTGTCGTCGTTGAGAATCGCGCCGAGCGCGCAGGGGGCGAAGATGTCGCAATCGACGTCGTAGATCGCCTCCGGTGCGACGATCTCGACCCCCATCTCCTGGGCGTCGCCGATGGCGTCGGCGTCGATGTCGCAGCCGACGATGCGGGCCCCTTCGTCCTTGAGGTAGCCCGCCAGGTAGCCGCCGACGTTGCCGAGCCCCTGAATGGCGACGGTGCGCTGGGAGAGATCGGTCGAGCCCCAGAGCGTCTGCGCCGCCGCCCGGATCCCCTGCAGGACCCCCAGGGCGGTCACCGGCGACGGGTCGCCGCCGCCGCCGAGCTCCGGGGCGACGCCGGTGACCCAGGCGGTCTCCTGCGCGATGAGCTCCATGTCGGAGGTGTTCGTTCCGACGTCCTCGGCGGTGATGTAGTGCCC
>JAYTAM010000283.1:0-32047 GCA_043737505.1 Thermoanaerobaculia bacterium | reverse complement strand
GCGACTACGTGGAAGGGGAAGTTCTTCCTGGACCCGAAACCGTGGGTGGCCTCATCGGCGCGAAGTCGGTAGCCGTGAGTCCGGACGGCGTACACGTCTACGCCACCGGCCTCGGCGGCGACTCGCTCTCCGTCTTCCGCGTGGACGCAGGCGCTGGCACGCTCGCCGTCGTCGCCGACTACTTCGACGGTGTCGCGGGAGTCGAGGGCCTCGACGGAGCGACGGACGTGCTGGTCTCGCCCGACGGCGAGAACGTCTACGTCGCCGGGCAGGTAGATGATGCGGTCGCGGTCTTCGCCCGCGAAACGAACCCGCTAAGCCTGTCTTTCGGAGAACTTTCATTCCTGGAAGTGCAGCAGTCGCCGAGCGTGGCTGGACTCGATGAGCCGGTCGCCCTGGCCATCGACCCGGCGGGCGACACGCTCTACGTCGCCGCCGCCAACAGCAACGCCATCACGGCCTTCGACCGCAATCCCGCGACCGGCGCCCTGACCTTCCTCGAGACGCTCGTCGACGGCGTCGGCACCGTCGAAGGGCTCGCGGGAGCGAGCTCGGTCGCCGTCAGCTTCGACGGCGAGTGGGTCTACGCCACCGGCGAGAACGACGACGCGATCGTCGTTTTCGATCGCGATTCGGGCACCGGTTCCCTGGTCTTCGCGCAGAGCAAGCTGGACGGCGTGGGAGGAGTCGACGGCCTCGCAGTGCCGCGCAGCGTCGTCGTCTCGCCGGACGATCTCAATGTGTACGTAGCGGGATCGGGCGACAGTGCCATCGCGGTGTTCACCCGCGACCTGGCGCTCGGAACGCTGACCTTCCGACAGGTCGTGCGCGACGGCGTGAACGGAGCGGACGGTATCGCCGGTGTCTCGGCTCTTGCGGTGAGCGCCGACGGCGGGCTCGGATTCCATCTCTATGCCGCAGGCCCGGGTGAGAACGCTCTGGCGATCTTCCGCCGCGACGCCTCTGACTCCGGGCGGCTCACCTTCACCGACGTCGAACGCGATGGCTTCGGCGGAGTGAACGGGCTCGCAGGCTCCGCGGACGTCGCCATCGCGCCCGCCGGGGATATTTTGGTCGTCGCAGGTCCGGTCGACGACGCACTGGCCCTTTTCCGCCGCCCGACCGACTCGCAATGCTCGAGCGGTTCGGACTTCTTCGGGCCTGCAATCGTGCTCGATGACGTGGTCAACATCGCCGCCGACAGCCAGATCGTCTACCGAGTGACCGGCCAGGTTGATCCGGAGCTCTGTCAGTCGTACCCGTGCACCGCACTTGACCTGATCAATACGGCGACCGTCAGCGCGCCGACCGACACCAACGCCAGCGACAACTCGGACACGGATATCGATGATCTCTCGCCGCGGGCGGATCTCGAGATCACCAAGACCGATCATGTAGCGGTCCTGCAGGGCCTTTCCGGCGCTTCCGCTCTGGCAGCGACCCCGGACGGGACCGGTGTCTACGCGACCGGACTGATCGGCGACGGCGTCGCGGCCTTCACCCGCACCCCGGCAACCGGTGCGCTGGCCTTCGTCGAATCCGAGCGCGACAGCGTCGCTGGAGTCGACGGTCTGAACGGCGCCGCTGCTGTGGTCGTTTCCGCAGACGGCGCGCAGGTCTACGTCGCCGGCTCGGCCGACAACGCGGTCGTCGCGTTTACGCGCGACGCTGCGACCAACGGGCTGACGCTTCTCGAGCTGGAGCGCAACGGCTTCGGCGGTGTCACGGGACTGCTCGGCCCCGATGGGCTCGCGCTGTCCTCCGACGGCAGACATCTTTACGCCGCGGCAGCGGGATCGAGCTCCGTGGCGATCTTCACCCGAGATGGCGAGGCCGCCAGTGCGACCTTCGGCGAGCTCGACTTCCAGGGTGAAGTGCGGGACGGCGTGAGTGGAGTCGATGGATTGAACCTCGCGCGCGGTCTCGCGCTGTCGCCTGACGACGCGCATCTCTACGTGGTCGGCGAGTCGGACAACGCCGTCGCGGTCTTCTCCCGCGACGCCGGCTCCGGTGCGCTCACATTCGTGGAGTTCTGGAGCGACGGAGTAGGCGGAGTCGCTGGCCTCGCTGGCGCGCGTGCCGTGGCGCTCTCGCCGGACGGGGCGCAGGTCTACGTCGCCGGCTCGACCGCCAATTCGGTGGCGCTCTTCGCGCGTGAAACCAGCAGTGCGAGCGAGGACTTCGGCAAGCTGACATTCATCGCGGCCTATACCGATGGAGTCGGGGGAGTCGACGGCCTGCAGGGGGCGAGGGCCGTCCTGGTCTCTCCGGATCCGATCGGTTCGGATCCCGGCGGCCAGCACGTCTACGTCGCCGGGCACGGCGAGGATGCCGTCGCCGCCTTCAGCCGCGACGAGATTACCGGCGCGCTGACGTTCGCCGGCGCCGCCCGCGAAGGACAGGGGGGCGTCTCCGGCCTATCGGCTCCGACCGCGCTCCTCGCCAGTCCGGATGGAGCAAGTGTCTACGCCGCCGGTGCAGGGGACGGAGCGGTCTTGACCTTCGACCGCGACTGGGACAGCGGCACACTCTCGGGATCCGGCGTCCTCGCCTTCGTCGAGGGCGATGCCAACGGCGACGGCACCGTCGCCCCGGGCGATAGCCTGAGCTACGACATCGTGATCACCAATCACGGACCGAGCGGTGTCCGCGGAGCGCTGGTGACCGATGTCTTCCCGGGCGCACTCGAGAACATCGAATGGGAGTGTTTCAGCCTGGCGCTCGGCGCGACCTGTCTCAACGGCTCGAGCGGCGTCGGTGACCTGGTGGAAAAGGAAGTTCGACTGCCGGCGGGAAGCCAGCTCCTGATCACCGCTTCGGGGACGATCAAGCCGGGCGTCACAGGTACCATCGTCAATACCGCTTCGGTCGTGGCGCCCGACGGCTTCATCGAGCTCGCTCCCGCTAACAACGTCGCCACCGACGGCGACACCGAGCTCGAACGCGAGGCGGACCTGAGGATCAGCAAGATCGCCTGCACCGATCCGCTCGACTGCCCGGCTACCGAGGTCACCGACCTCGTTCCGGGGACGACCGTTCACTACGAAATCCGGGTCGACAACGACGGACTTTCGGACGTCTCTGGCGCGATCGTGAGTGACGTACTTCCCGAGCTGCTCTCCAACGCCGTCTGGAGTTGCATCGCGCAACCGGTGCCGGGCCTGCTCTCGCCGCTGGCAGCGCCCACGGCGGTGCACGACGGGGATGTCGTCGACGCCATCTCGCGGTCCTGCTCGTTGCCGCCGCTCACCCTGGTGAACGGGCTGGACGGCGCCCGCGCCGTCGCCCTCTCCGGCGACGGGCTCAACCTCTACGTCGCGGGAGCGAATGACAACGCTTTGGCCATCTTCCGCCGCGATCTGCGCAACGGCACCGTGGCGTTCACCGGGCTGGTGGCAGACGGTGACCCGGTGCGAGATGCCGGATGCCTCGTGACCGGTGCGGTCGATGGCCTGCGCGCTGCTTCGGATGTCGAAGTCAGCGCCGACGGATTGCACGTCTACGTCACCGGGGAGCTCGACGACGCCGTGGCGGTCTTCAGCCGCCAGGCGGTCACCGGCGATCTCCACTTCGTCCATTTCCTGCGCGACGGTGTAGCCGGCGTCAACGGTCTCGGCAACGTCCGCGGAGCCGCGCTGTCGCCGGACGGCAAGCACCTCTACACCGCGGCGAAGAGCGACAACGGCGTAGGTATCTTTGCCCGCAACGGAACGAGCGGACAGTTGACCTATCTCGGCATCCGCGTCGACGGGTCGCCGCAGCCTCCGCTGACCCTCGACGGTCTCGCCGGAGCTTCGGCGATCGCAGTGAGTCCCGACGGGGCGCACGTCTACGTGGCCGGAGAGACCGACGATGCGGTGGCCGTCTTCTCCCGCAATGCGGCGAGCGGACTGCTCACCTTCGTCGAGGCCAGGAAGGACGGCCTGAGTGGGATCGACGGACTGAACGGCGCCCGCGCGCTCGCCCTGGCAGACGACGGACGGCACCTCTACGTCGCCGGCTCGCTGGACAACGCGGTCGCGGTTTTCAGCCGCGACGCCGCAACCGGCGCCCTCACCTTCGTCGAAGCGCAGTTCGATGGCGTCGGCGGAGCGGACGGGCTGGCCGGAGCTTCCGGCATCGCCATTAGCTCCGACGGCGGGCATCTCTATGTCGCCGGCGAAACCGACTCGGCCGTCGGGGTCCTGGCGCGGGATCCGCTTTCCGGCGCCCTGACGCCGCTTCCGGCCGCCTTCGACGGCGCTTCCGGCATCGACGGACTCGGCGGGGTTCGCGCCGTGGTCGTCTCTCCGGACGGCGATCAGGTCTACGGCGCGGGCGCGGGCGAGGACGCCCTGGCACTGCTCCGCCGCGGCGACGGCTCGCGCTGCACGGCGTCGGGCTTCGGTTCGATCCTCGATTCGGTCGACATCACCGCCGGTGGCGCGGTGACCTACAGCCTCGCCGCGGAGCTCTCGCCGGCGGCTGTCGGAACGCTCCTCAACACGGCTCGAGTGGCGGAGCCCGACACCGTCCTCGATGCCGACCAGGTCAACAACGTCGTCGGCCACATTGGCCAGATCGCTCCCGAGGTCGACCTCACTCTGACCAAGGACGACGGCCAGACCACGGCCATCCCCGGGCTGCCGGTGACTTACACCATCACGCTGTCGAACGCCGGTCCCAGCGACCTCACCGGCGGTCTGTTGGAGGATCTCTTCCCGGCGATCTTCGAGGAGCCGGCCTGGAGCTGTCTGGCTTCTGCGGCGATCTCCTACGTCAAGGCAGAGGTGAACGGAGCCGGCGGCATCACCGGACTCGACGGGCCGCACGGAATCGTCATGACTCCTGATCCCGACGGTGCCTTCGGCCCGGCGGCCGGCGGCGACTTCGTCTATGTCGCATCCCGGGTCAGCAATGCGATCGATCGCTTCTCCCGCGACCCCGGCACCGGTGCGCTCACTTTCCTGACGAGCTATTTCGATGGTGTGGACGACCTGGACGGCTTCGGCGGTGCCGGCGGACTCGCCATCTCTCCCGAAGGCGAGCATCTCTACGCCACCGGCCAGACCGACGACGCGATCGTGGTCTTCGCCCGTGACGGAGCGGATGGATCTCTCAGCGTAGTCGAGGTGCACCGTGAGTCGGACCCCGGAGTCGACGGTCTCGACGGCGCGACGGCTGTCGCCGTTTCGCCGGACGGCGGCCACGTCTACGTGGTGAGCTCCGCGGACGACGCGCTCGCAGTCTTCTCGCGCAATGCCGAGACCGGTGCTCTCACCTTCGTGATGCGCGCGAAGGACGGCTTTGGCGGGATCGATCTGGAGACGATCAACGACCCGGCAGGCGTGATCGTCACCCCCGGCGGCGGGCAGGTCCTCGTGACCGGCGCGCAGTCGGACAGCCTGGCGGTTTTCGCCCGCGACTCCGTGACCGGTGCCGTGACCTTGCAGCAGGTCGTGCGTGACGGTGTGGGAGGGGTCGACGGCCTCGACCTCGCCCAGGCGCTCGTGGTTTCGCCTGGAGGCGGGTTCGTCTACGTGGCCGGACTGGCCGACGACGCCATCGCCATCTTCGAGCGCGATCTCGAGACCGGCGAGCTCGCGTTCCTGGCGCAGGCGAAGAACGGCCTGGGCGGGATCAGCGGTCTCGACGGCGTGCGCGGACTGGCGATGGGTCCGGACGGGCTCTTCCTCTTCGCCGCGAGCTACAACGACGACGCCGTCGCCATCTTCCGCCGCGACGGTCTCACGGGCCTCCTGCACCTGTTGCAGGTGGCGAGGAACGAAGTCGACGGCTTCGCCGCCCTCGACGGCGCCCGAGCTATCGCAGTCTCGCCGGAGGGCGGCGATATCTACGCCGCCGCCGAGCTGAGCGATTCCATCGCCGTGCTTTCGCGGGTGGGTCAGGCGACCTGCAGCGGATCCGGTGACTCGGATATCGCCGATACGGTGGACATTGCGGTCGGCGGGACGGTCACGTACACGGTCCTCGGGACAGTCGATTCGGCGGCCACAGGCCACCTGATCAACACGGTCACGATCGAGGTCCCGGCAGGGGCGACGAATTCCGGAGACGCGAGCGCCACCGACGACGACCTGCTCACGCCGATGGCCAACCTGTCGATCGTGAAATCGGACGGTGCCACCGAGGCCGTGCCGGGGACCGCGACTGTCTACCTCATCACGGTGGCCAACTCAGGCCCGAGCGATGCTCCGGCGAGCAGCGCCACCGACAACCTTCCGGCGGAGGTCACGGCGGCCTCCTGGACCTGCCAGGGCAGTCTGGGCGGAACCTGCGCCGCCTCGGGCGTGGGCACTCTCGCCAACGAACCGGCGTTCCTGCCGGCTGGCGCCCAGGTGGTCTTCGCGCTCGCTGCCACGATCGCTCCCGGGGCGACCGGAATCCTGACCAACGTCGCGACCGTCACCGCCGGCCCGGGGGTCACCGATCCCGAGGCGGCCGACGACAGTTCGACCGACAGCGACCTGCTGGTGCCGTCGGCCGATCTGTCGCTGGTCAAGAGTGTCGACGAGCCGCTGGTCGAGATCGGCGATCCGTTGCAGTTCACCCTGGTGGTGACCAACAACGGACCGAGCCGGGCAACCTCGCTCACCGTGGTCGATCTGCTGCCCCCGGGCCTGGTGGCCACGGGAGCGTCGGGTTCCGGCTGGATCTGCACTCCGGCGCCTTCGGACGTGACCTGTACGTCCGCAGGCCTCGACCCGGGCGACGCGTCGACGATCCTCATCGACGCCGACGCGCCGATGGTGGCGGGCAACTTCGTCAACGGCGCGACCGTTCAGGCGGCGACGGGAGACCCGGCAGTAGCCAACAACATCGGCACCGTGCCATTCGCCGTCGTCGTGCTCCAGCCTCCGGTCGTGCTCGCGGTCGAGACGCTCGTGGGCTCGGGCGATCTCGTGCTCGACGAGCTCGAAACGGAAACCGAACAGATCGTCGGGCTCGACGTTCACTTCAGCGAGGACCTCTACGATCCGGTCGGCGATACCGACCCGAACGACGTCACCAACCCGGCGAGCTACCGCCTGGTGGAGGCCGGTCCGAACGGACTCTTCGCGACCTCCGTCTGCGGAGCGACCCTCGGCGACGATCGGTCGATCCCGATCGACGCCGCCTCCTACGACGCCGGGCCCCTCACGGCGAGCCTCGCCTTCAATGGCGGCGCGGCTCTCACTGACGGTCTCTACCGGCTGCTGGTCTGCGCCTCCGCTCTCGAGGACCTCGACGGCAACGCGCTCGATGGCAACGACGACGGGACCCCCGGCGACGACTTCAGCCGTTACTTCCGGATCCGGGTCGCCAACGTCATCCATCGCCCGCACTTCGACTTCGCGAGCGATCTCGACGAATGGGAACTGACTTCAGGCGGGGCTCTCGACATCATGCGGGATCCGACCGACGCCGACGGCTTCTCGGCCTCGGGTTCGGCGCGCCTGCAGAACCTCTCCGCTGCGACCGTTCTGCGGCTCGAGCAGTGCCTGCCGTTGCCGCTCGATCCGCCCTATGTCCTCTCCGGAGAGACGCGCATCGCAGCCGTGTCGGGTTCGCCGGTGTCCGTCGGCGGACGGGCGGAGTACATCCTCGGGAGCTGTCCGGCTCCGACGGTTCTCACGACCTATCCGACTGCGGTGATCGTCGGCGACACCCTCGGCCTCTGGCGTCGGTTCGCCGGAGCGCTGGGTCCGGTGCCGCCGGGAGCGACGGCAGTCCGGGTCACCTTCGATGCCACGAGCCTGCCGGGAGATGCCTTCGAGGCGCGGCTCGACAACCTTTCGCTCGCGCCGGCGCTGTTCGCCGACGGATTCGAGCTCGGCAACACCAGCCTGTGGAGCGCCACGGTCCCATGAGCAGCCGAAACATGTGTGGAACGCCGGAGAACCGACGATGACCTTGACCGCTCGACGAATGCGTCCCCTTTCGATGCTGCTCCTGGGAGTCGCCTGCGCGACGACGCTCGGGGCCGCCGTGACGGACATCACCCAGACCTTCGTGTTGCAGCCAGGCTGGAACTCGGTCTTTCTCGAAGTGCGGCCGGAGGAGAACGACTCCGAATCCGTCTTCGGCGGCCTGCCGCTCGCCAGCGCCTGGACCTGGAATCCTTCCGGTCCGAAAGTCGAGTTCATCGAGAATCCGACCGAACAGGTGACGCCCAATCCGCAGTGGCTGGGCTACTTTCCTCGCCCCCGGCCAGAGTCGATCCTGACCAATCTCTTCTCCATACAGGCCAATCGCGCCTATCTGCTCAAGATCGACGGCAACGTGCCGGTGACCTGGACGGTAACTGGAACCCCCGAGGTGCAGAACTACCGCTGGGCACCGGACAGCTTCAATCTCATCGGCTTCCCGGTAGACCCGCAGCAGCAGCCAACTTTCGGGCAATTTCTTGCTCCGTCACCGGCGCATGTCGGGCAGCCGATCTACCGCCTGGTCGGCGGTCAATGGCAAGAGGTCACCAACCCTTTCGCGACGGCGATCCACTCGGGCGAGGCCTACTGGGTCTTCAGCAAGGGCCCGTCGACCTACAGCGGACCGATCGAGATCGAACTGGAGTCGGGCAAGGGCGTGGAGTTCGGCGGTGGCCGGGATGCCTCCCGCGTGCGAATCCGCAACCTCGCCAGCTCGCCCGCGCAGATCACTCTGCATCAGCTTCCGAGCTCGGCGCCGATTCCGCTGTCGATCTTCCAGTTCGACGCCGACACGGCGGAGGCGAGCTGGCCGGTACTGCCCTCTACGTACGGCCAACCGGTGGTGCAAGGGGGCGAATGGTTGCTGGACCTCGCGCCCCGACGGGGGGCTCTGGTCGCGCCGGAAGTCGGCACGGTGATCGAGGTCAGGGACGGCACCGGTTTCCGGCGCTTGCTCGCCGTCGGCGCGAGGGGCACGTTCGCTCCGCCGCCTTTCGCCGCGCTGCGGGCAGAGCAGGGCGGTAGCCGGCTGTCGGCCCTTACGGTGACGTCGACGAACCCGCTCGCCGGCCTCTGGGTCGGCAAGGTCGCCGTCGGATTCGTCAGCCAGGCGCAGACCGGTTCCGAGGTTCCGACGCCGACGGCGGACCCCTTCACCTTCCGGGTCATGATCCATGTGGACGGCAACGGCACGGCCCGCCTGCTGAAAGAGGTCATCCAGCTCTGGAAGGAGGGCACGCTCCTCCCGGACCCCGAGAATCCGGGCCTCTTCGTCATCGACCAGCCAGGGCACTTCGTGCTGCTGACGGACGAGAGCCTGATCTCCAACTTCTCCGGCGCGGTCCTGCGGGACGGCGAGCCCGTCGGCTATCGCGTCAGCACGACCGCCTACGACTTCGAGCCGCAGTCGCTGGTCATGTCGGGATCGTTCAGCACCACCGGCACACTCGCCGCGGCAATCACCCTGGATGCCGAGGCGCCGACGAATCCGTTCCGGCACAAGTTCCATCCCGACCACAACAACCGCAACGAGCTCTACACGGAGTTTCTCGAGGAGGCCTATCCGGTCTCGCGGGAGATGGCCTTCGAGTTCTCGGTGACCGACCCCACCGGAGGTTCTCAGGCGGGTTTCGGTTCGAGCGTGATGGCGGGGACCTACCGTGAGCGGATCGGTGGGTTGCATCGCAACGACATCCTCGTCGAGGGCAGGTTCCTCCTCAGTCGAACTTCTGCGTCCCCGGTGTTGAACCAGTGATCACGATCGGGGCAGCTTCGTCCAAGAATTCCTGCAGTTTGTGGAGGCTAGGCATGAACGTCGCGAACCCGTCCCGCGCACTCGCCGTCAGGTTGGCCATCGCGCTGGCCGCCATGGCTCCGGCGAGCTTCGCTCTCTGGCCCGTCTCCGGAGGCGGTCCGTTGAACGACTCCGCGTTCGCGACGGTCACCGACCAGAGCGGTAACGTCTACGTCGCGGGCGAGTTCAGGGGCGTCGCCTATTTCGGAGGCACGGCCTACTCGGCCCAAGGCCTCTCGGACCTCTTCGTCGCCAAGTACGCGCCCAGCGGCGCCTTGATCTATGTGCGGACCGCCGGCGGCCCATCGGTCGATCGCGCCACCGCCCTGGCGGTGGACGCTGCGCAGAACGTCTACCTCACCGGCTACTTCACGACTTCGGCCTCGTTCCAGAATCTTCCGTCGAGCGGCGTCGCCACGCTCTCCCTGCCGGTCTCGGGGAACAGCCAGACTCCGGACCGGCACGAGTGGTTCATCGCCCGGCTGCTACCGAACGGCGACTGGTCCTGGGCGCGCCAGATCGGCGGCGATCTCTCCGGGCACGACGAGGGATTCGGCATCGCCATCGCTCCGGGAGTGGAGGATGTCAACAACCCGATCGCCGACGGCGTGATCGCCGTCGGTCGTGTCAGCTGTCCGCACCTCTTCGAAGCCGACGGCGATGTCTCTCCCATCGGCGGCAGCGTGAGCTGCGGCAAGGCCTCGGGCCTCGCGGTGCGCCTCGATACGGCCGGGAACTGGCTGTGGGCGCTGGAGGCCGGACAGGCGAACGCCAGTGAGTGGCTCACCGGCGTGGCCGTCGACGCCAACGGCCTGGTCTACGTCTCCGGTCTCTATCAGGAGTCCACCAGCCTTGCCACCGGGCCGGTCACTACGTTGCCCTTTACCGGCGTTGCCCCTGGCGGAACGCTCTCGTTCTGGCAGAAGCGCGCTTTCGAGAGCAGCGGCAGCTGCTGGGACTCCGGTGTGCTCGAGTACAGCAGCGACGCCGTCAACTGGTTCGACATTCTCTCGGGCGGTGGCGACAACGATCCGACGACCTCGACCGGCAATCCGGCCCGCTTCACTGCCAACGGCTACAACGGCGCGACGATATCGAGCGGTAATCCGCTGAGCGGACGCGCGGCCTGGTGTTTTCCGAACCCGGGCTACCAGCAAACCTCGGTCAATCTGGCCGACTTCTCCGGCCAAAGCGTGCGCTTCCGCTGGCGCTTCGGCTCGGACGGAAGCGTCGGCCACACCGGCTGGAACGTCGATGACTTCCAGATCGCCGACGGGGCGTCGAACGTCCTGTTTTCCGACACCGTCGAGTCGGGTCCGGGGAAGTGGTCGGTGTCGTCGCCGACCCCCTCCTCGACGCCCTGGGCGATCAACGGCGGCGATCCGCACGCGGGTGCGAGCGCCTGGTTCCTCAACGACCCGCCGGTCATCTCCGACCACCGATTGCAGATGCAGAACGCAGTCGCCCTGCCGGACGGCAAGCCGTCGTACTTCATCGCCAAGATCGGCGGGACCGAGATCAACGTCCCGTTCTGGCAATGGGCCTCGCCGATGGGGCAGGGCAACTCGATCGGTGGCATCGCCGTCAACAGCGCCGGGAAGCTCTTTGTCGCCGGAACGTCGGAGAACGCCCCGTCGACGTTCGGTGGCCAGACGCTGACGACGAATGGCGCCTTCCTCGCCCGCGTCCAGGACAACGGCGGCAGTTTTGCCTGGGACTGGGTGCGCGGAGCCACCGGCGGCCAAGGCAAGGCGGTTGCCGTGGCGGCCAACGGCGACGCCTATCTCTTCGGGCAGTACGCCTCTCTCACGACCACCTTCGACCCGGTTCAGGACGAGCCGTTGAACGACGCTTCGACGACGGCGGCGGTGACGCTGCCCGCGTTCGGCGGTGCTCGCGACCTCTTCGTGGCGCGCATCGCCGCGGCCGGTTCGAAGTGGCGATGGGTTCAGTCGGCCAACCCTGCCGGCGGCGCCGAGACGGCAAGCGCCATCTCCGCAGGCACCAACGACCAGCTCTATGTTGTGGGCGACTTCAACGATACGACGACCTTCGGCACGATCGCCGTACCGACACAGGGAGGCAGCGACGCCATTGTCGCCAATCTCAGCGCCACGACCGGCGAATGGTTCGAGGTCGACTTCCAGCACTGGACGGTGGGCACCGAGGTCGTTCCACCAGCGGGTGCGGGCTGTCTTTCCGATCCCGTCGGCGGAGTGCCGGAGATCGTCATCGCCGGAGGCGGTGTCGCGCTGAACAGCTACTTCTACTGGAGCCCGCCGGGGGCAAGCCTTCCGACCGACAACCGCGGGCATCTCTACGCCATTCAGCCGGTCGCGGCGGAGATCCGCTGGAAGGTGAGCTGCGTTCTCACCGATCCGGCGCGAGTCATCCAAACCGGCCTCAGCGACTGGCCGCGGCATCCGAGTACGGGCGCGCTCTTCTACTGCGGCGAGACGCCCCCTGCGCTGCCGCTCGTCGCGCCCGGCTCCTGCATTCAACCGCACATTTCCGGAGCGCCGGTCGATATCGAACCGGCCGGCAGCAACGTCGCGTTCTCGACTCAGATCGCGCTTGCGATCGCCGACCGCAGCACAGATGCTGTCGTTACCGTCGGTGGGGAGTACCAGTCGCGATTCTCCGCCACGGCGCCCGGTTACAGTGTCCTGCTCTACACCGGCTTCCCGCCGTCGCGCGATCTCCAGACCCATCCGCCGATCATTCAGATCGTCCGGACGCTGCCCTACGACACCGGCCTTTCGATCGGCGGGCAGGCGGTCTTCACTGACGCCGTCACCTGCAACATCGGTCAGGAGATTCTCGAGCCGACGCATGAGGAACACAGCGGCAAGAACGGATTCGTGATTTTCGATCGCGCCTATTTCGATGGCGACGGCGCCGACCGCGCCTACGATCGAGCGACGCGACTGGGCCAGATCGTGCCGGTCAACCAGGTGCCGGTCGACTCGACGGGTGCGGACCTGATGGCCGTTGCCTGGTACCGGAAGGACGCCCGCACGGTCGCCTGGCCGGTGAAGTCGAAGCGCTACGACTGCCGTTGGCCGGCGGCCGCGGACAAGATCATCATCGCGAGCGAGCTCGGTTCGGAAGTTCTCGGACAGACGCCGCTCGATCCGCTGGTGTTCACCGGCATGAGGATCTACAACCAGCCGGACCGTGCGAGGTCGGGATTCAATCCCAACGACGAGCACGCCATCTTCGCGCCGGCAAATTCTTCGAGCGGTTTCAACGCCATCTTCGCGCTGCGCAGCGACTTCACGGACGTCGAGCGCAACAAGACGTCGAAGCCGTACAGCCTGCTCAAGTACATCCGCGCCGACAATGGCAAGTGGGCTTACCGGCCCTACGAAGTGGTCGCCACCGGCGGCGGCTACAACTCCTTCCAGTACTCGGGTACGGCGGGCAATGCGGTTTTCGCCCCCTATCCGGTGCGCCTCCTGGGCAACTGCCCGCAGAACGAGGCGGTGGGCAGTCCTGCCTTCATCGACTACAAGGACCAGGTGTGGGCGAAGGCCGCCGGTACCATGGTCGCCGAGTACTGGTATCCCCTGCAGCCGACCTTCTTCTACGACCGTGACGCCAACGGGGGCGCCGACGTTGCGTCTCCCGGTTGCGTCGCCTGGCTGGGCGGGATCGTCGACGATCCGGTGGACGTGACCTACAACATCGTCTGGCCGACGAACGCGCCGGTCCTGCTGGTCGGCGAGACTCTCCTCGGCTCGAAGCGCGGGCTGCCGGAGATCGCTGCCCAGGCCGCGGTCGAGATCGTTTTCGACGAAAAGCAGCAGCGCACTCTGCAGAATCTGGTCTACGACCCGACCAAGGCGCTGGTCAGGCTGGTCGATCCACTGAGCCCGCGTTTCGTCTACCTCAATGCGATTCCTGCGGACGTCGCCACGGATCTGGATCCGGTCACCGGCAAGCTCATTCCGTACTCGAATTCCGCAGGGACGATTCAGCTCCCGTCCACGGTTGTCGACCGGATCTCCTACGATCCGCTGAACAAGAAGCTGATCTTCGAAGGTACCCTGGACGAGTCCGGCGCCGGAGATCCGCAGCTGCTGCTCAATGTCATGACTCAGAGTGAGCGCAGCCGACTCAAGCAGCTGAACGGCGGGGACGGCACCGAGCAGTCCGACTACGACGACAACTGCGACACCCTGACAACGAACTGCACCTGGGATGAGGCCATCGAAAGCCTCTATCGCCTCAGCCGGAATCCGAACCGGCTCGACCTCGACTTCGAGGACGAGCGTTGCCATCTCGAGCTGGTCAACGACCCAGGGACCGGCTTTCCGACCGTCGAGTACGTCTGTGACTTCGGGCGCGACGGACGACCCGACAATCTGCTGCTGCTGGGGCTGCAGGACGAGAACAACGACGGTATTCCCGAGCCGGAACAAGTCGTCGGCTTCGCCCCCGCGCTCACCGCCGGCTTCGCCCAGGGCACCGGCTTCGTGACTCTGGCTTTCAACAACGACATCACGCTCAATCCGCTGCCGGTGAGTCTGAACGTCATCCGGGTGGAGTGCCTGCAGATTCCGCCGGACACCGAGAGCACCTATCAGGGCCAGATCAACGTCCTGCCGCCGGCCAACGTCTTCGCCGAGTCCCTGACCTTGCGTCACAGCGGCGACTTCGCCGGCAATGTCGATGGCATCGAGTTCGAGTGGTTCGTCCACCCGGACGAAGGCGGCCTGCCGCCTTCGCCATTGCCGGATCCCGACAACGGCCAGTTGAACGGCTGGCTGCAGTTCACCCAGGTGCCGAACCCGGTGGGCGCAGTCGACATCACGATCGAGGGTGCCAACATCCAGACGCTCTCGGACAACTGGTTCGTGACCCGGTATCGCTACGTCGACCCGCCGATGGACGCCGGCGCCGATCTCATCGACGGCACCAACGACGACGCTCCGCTCTGCGGCGGCGATTGGAGCGTCTACGCCGGGCAGCCCGGCGCGACCGCGCTCGACCCGCGTGCCCAGCTCGCCGAGGGCTGGATCAAGCGCGTCGTCCGCGGACTCAACCCGTTCGAGGCGCGGGTGCAGGACTTCCACGCCGCTGAAACCAACACCTACTCGAGCATGCTCGTTCAGCTCGGCGAGCGCTACGAGGGCGACATCGCGTTCAACCCCGACGCCGGCAATCTGAACAGCATCGGCCTCATCGAGGCCTACACGACGGTTCTGCGCCGCGGCATGAACCTGTCGGTCGACGGCACGCCGCCGATCGACTATGCGCCGGCCAACCAGGCGCTGCTTCTGGTTGCGGCTCGAGTCGCCGACTTCTACACCCTGCTGGGCAACGAAGGCTACGCTGATGCGCAGGATCCGATGATCGGCTTCGGCACCGGGAGCGACGTCTATGGCACCCTGGCGCCGACCATCTTCGCCTTCCAGAACCAGCTCGATTCGCTGATCGCGGAGGAGCTCGCACTGCTGCGGGGGCGTGACAACACGAACACCAACACGTCGGCCCGGCCGGTGTACAACCGCCTCTACTGGAACTTCACCTCGGGCGACGGCGAGTTCGCCTACGCCCTGGGATACAACATCACCGACCAGAATCTCGACGGCAACGTCAACGAGTTCGACGCCCGGGTCCTTTTCCCGCAGGGCCACGGCGACGCCTGGGGCCACTATCTGACGGCGATGACGACCTACTACGGCCTGCTGCGGCACCCGTTCTACACCTGGCTGCCGAGACCCGAAGCGGTGAGTGTCGCAGGCGTACCCATCCAGGTGGACTTCCTCGACGAACGCAAGTTCGCCAAGGTCGCGGCGATGAAGGCGCGCGCCGGAGCCGAGATCGCCAACCTGACCTATCGCTCGAGCTACGTCGAGGATCCGGCGGGGCAGTGGCAGGGCTACAAGGACACCGACCCGGACCGCAGCTGGGGTCTGGCGGAGTGGGGCAAGCGCGCCGGACAGGGGGCCTACTTCGATTGGGTGGTCGGCAACGCCATCCTGCCGGCGGAAGACCCGAATCCGGCGCATGTCGGCATCCAGAAAGTCGACCGGACCACGGTCAAGGACCTGGCGGAGATCATCACCCAGGCGCAGAGCGTGCAGATGAAGGTGGATGAGGCCGACCGTGGCCTGAACCCGCTCGGCCTGGCGAAGGGCGTCGTGCCGTTCGACATCGATCCGTCGTTCCTCGACGTCGGTTCGACGATTCAGGGCCAGACTCACTTCGAGCAGGTTTTCCTGCGCGCCACGAAGGCGTTCGACAACGCCGTCGCCACCTACAACCACGCCAACCTGCTCACTGAGCTGATTCGCCGGACGCAGGACTCGTCCGACTCGATTTTCAACAGCAACTTCGAACAGGAAATCGATTACAAGAATCGCCTGATCGAGATCTACGGCTATCCGTACGACGCCGACATCGGCCCGGGCGGAACCTTCCCGTCGAACTACGACGGGCCCGACATCTACCACTACATGTACGTCGACCAGACCGACCTGACGGGTGCTCCGGGCGCCGAGGCGCAGGTCTTCACCGTCGCCTTCCCGTCGCTGCCCAACGGAATCGGCTTCTTCGACTTCGACCCGCACGCCGACCTCGACTGCGCGGACGCCGTCTCTTCGGACGATTGCTCGCTCTCCGCCGAGCCGACGACGACGATGGACGTGTCGTTCAGCTACGCCGTACCGACGCGAACGAGCGCGACCGCCGGGGCGCCGGACGTCGCCGACTCCTTCTTCCTGGTCAAACCGCCGGAGTGGGGCAACTCACAGCGCCGGGCGCCCGGCAGTCTCCAGGGCAAGTTGTCGGACCTCCTCCTGGCGATGAACAGTTACAACCAGGCGCTGACGGAGTACGACAACCTGATCGCTGAAATCCAGGAGTCGATCGACCTTCTCGAAACGCAGTACGACGTCAAGGCGGAGCAGATCGACATCCTGAACAGCGCTCGCGGAGAGCTCCAGGCGCTGACCGCGATGGTCGAGATCTTCAGGAGCACCAATATCGCCCTGCGCCGCGCCGGCGACGTCGTAGCGAAGCTCTTCCGCACGGGTTCGAAGTGCATTCCGAAGAGCTTCATCGCCGGCCTGGCCGCCGGCGGCGACATCTTCTCCGGGGTGGATTGCGCGATCTCCGGAACGGGCGACATCATCGAGATGGGCCTCAACATCGGCGCCGACGCGCTGGATATCGCCGCCAATGCGATGGACGCAGCCAAGGAGGACGTCCAGCAGCAGGCTTCGATCGAGGTCGAAATCCAGGGAGCGAACTTCGAGATCCAGCAGGCTGCCAAGGCGATCGAGAAGCTCATCCGTGACGAGCCGCTGAAGCGCCTCGAAGCCTATGCCGTGCGCGAGCAGGTCGACGCGGCGCGGGGCAACTACCAGACAGAGCTCGCCAACGGCCAGCGCACGATCGCCGAGATGATCCAGTTCCGCAAGAATTCGGCGGCCGACATCCAGACCTATCGCTATCGCGACATGGCGTTCCGCATCTTCCGCAACGACGCGCTGCAGAAGTACCGGGCGCAGTTCGACCTCGCAGCGCGCTATGCCTATCTCGCGGCGACCGCTTACGACTACGAGACCAACCTGCTCGGCTCGGACAACGCTTCGGGGCGCGAGTTCCTGACCCAGATCGTGCGCGAGCGCAGCCTCGGTCAGATCATCGACGGCGAGCCGGTCCCCGGTTCGCGCGGCCTCGCCGGGCCGATGGGACAGATGGCGCAGAACTTCGACGTCCTGAAGAGCCAGCTGGGCTTCAACAATCCGCAGATCGAGACCAATCGATTCTCGCTGCGGAGAGAGGCCTTCCGGCTGCTCGAGGATTCCGACACCGAATGGGAGGACAAGCTCGAGAACGAGTTCCGGGTAGAGGATCTCTGGCAGGTGCCGGAGTTCCGGCGCTTCTGCAAGCCTTTCGCGCCGGAGAGCGCCGGGCCTCAGCCAGGTCTGGTGATCCCGTTCGAAACCACGGTGACTTTCGGACTCAACTTCTTCGGTTGGCCGTTGGGACCGGGGGACAGCGCCTACGATCCGTCGCACTTCGCGACCAAGATTCGCGAGGTTGGCAGTTGGTTCACCAACTACAGCGGGCTGCCGCTCTCGAATACGCCGCGGGTTTACCTGGTTCCGGCGGGCGCGGACGTCCTGCGCTCACCGAGCGACGATCTCTTCGCCACTCGTGAGTGGCAGGTGATCGACCAGGTCATCCCGGTGCCGTTCCCGCTGGGAGCGAACGATCTCGACAATCCGGCCTGGATCCCGTCGAACGACTCCCTCTCCGAGAGCTTTGCCCGAATCCGTCGGACCGGGGCCTTCCGGGCTTACCACACCGAGGGCGTCGATCCGGTCGACCCGGAAGAGCTCTCGACAGACAGCCGTCTGGTCGGCAGATCGGTCTGGAACGGCAAGTGGCTGATGATCATTCCGGGAGGAACGCTGCTTTCCGATCCCGACATCGGCCTCGACACATTCATCCATGGGCTGGAAGTTCCCGGTGGCAACGGCGAGCGGGACGGCAATGGCGTGAAGGACATTCAGATTTTCTTCTCCACTTATGCGTACACGGGAAACTGAGGACGCCATGCGAATCGTGAACCGCAGTCGTGCAGGCCGTCTCCTCTTGCTCCCTTTGTCAGCGGCGCTCCTGACGTCAGGCTCCGCCTCCGCCAGGCTTCCGGAGCCGAATCACATCTTCTACGGCACCGCTACACGCAACGGTGCCGTGCTCACCGTGGGACAGGTGGCGGTGAGGCTCGAGGAGGGCTCCGGCGACCTCGCCCAGTTCGCGCTCGGCTCGGAACCGAAGATCGGGGACCGCTACGTTCTACGGATCCCGATCGACGCCGTGGATCCCCGCGATTCGGGGACGGCTCGACCGGGAGACGCCGTGCAGTTCTTCCTCGACGGGGTGCCGGCGGGTTCAGGTACCGTCGGCGAGCGCGGTGAGGTGCAGCAGATCGACCTCGACCCGCTGAACGGCGGCCTGCCGACGTTGTCCATCGGCGATCTCTCGCTCTACGAAGGCAACGCCGGCACGACGGCCTTTGCCTTCACCGTGACGATGTCCACGCCGATCGGCCAGGACGTGACGTTCGACTGGGGCACCGCGAACGGCACGGCTACTTCGGGAATCGACTACGTCGGCGTTCCGACGACGACGATGGGGACGGTCCATGCCGGAGACACCACCGCCACGGTGACCGTCTCCGTCAACGGTGAGACGTTCCAGGAGAACAACGAGACCTTTCTGATCAGTCTGTCGAACGTGAGCGCCAATGCCACGATCTTCGACTCCCAGGGCGTCGGAACGATCCTCGACGACGACCGGCCGCCGGCGATCTCCGTAGCGGACGTGCAGGTGCTCGAGGGCGACGCCGGGAACGTCGACGCCGTCTTCCAGCTCACCACCACGCGACCGGTCGCCCAGGCGGTGACGGTCAACTTCACCACCGCGAACAACACCGCGACCACTGGCGACAATGACTACCAGACGGCCTCCGGTCTCGCGACCTTCGCGCCCCTGGCGACCTCGACGACGGTCACCGTGCAGGTCGTCGGCGATAACGTCAACGAGGAGGACGAGACCTTCTTCCTCAACCTTTCCGGTGCGAGCGTCAACGCGACCATTGCCGACAGCCAGGCGATCGGCACCATCTACGACGACGACGGCTTCCTGACCTTCATCGAGGCCGAGAGCATGGCGCTGGTCGAGTCGCTGTACGGCGTCTCCGGCCTCGCGGTGAGCCCGAACGGGGCGCACCTGTACGCCACCGGACAGTTCGACGACGCCATCTCGGTCTTCTCCCGCAGCAACTCCACCGGCGCCCTGACCTTCGTCGAAGTGCTGCAAGAGGGAGACGTCCAGGGTGCGCTCACCATCGAGGGATTGGACGGCGCCGAGTCGGTCGTCGTCAGTCCCGACGGCGCGCACGTCTATGTCGCCGGCTTCAACGACGGCAGCGTCACGGCCTTCACGCGCACTCCGGCCACCGGCCAGCTGACCTACCTCGAGACCCAGAAGGATACGAGCCTCGGCGGGACGGCCACCGGGCTCCTCGGGGCATCGACGCTGATCCTCTCTGCGGACGGCGGAGATCTCTATGTCGCGAGCTTCACCAGCGATGCGATCTCCCGGTTCAAGCGCGACACGGTTCTCGCCAGTCCGACCTACGGCAAGCTGACCTTCCAGGACGCGAAGGTGGACGGCGCTCCGGGGATCAACGGTCTGGACGGCGCCGCGTCGCTGCGGCTCTCGCCGACGGGGTCTCATCTCTATGTCGCCGGTTCGGTCGACAAGGCGGTCACCGTCTGGGGCCGCAACGGCGGTACCGGTGCCCTCACCTTCGTCGAGGCCAGAATCGACGGCATGGGCGGGGTGAACGGCCTCGACGGCGTCAACGCGGTCGCCGTCTCGGTCGACGGCAAGAACGTCTATGCGACCGGCGCCGGCGAGGATGCCTTGGCGGTCTTCTCGCGCAACGGTGGAACCGGTTCGATCACCTTCCAGAGCATGCTGGTCGACGGAGTCGACGACATCGACGGCCTGGACGGCGTCTCGAGCGTGCAGGTCAGCTTCGACGGCCGCTATGTCTTCACCGGCGGCTATCTCGACGACTCGCTGGATGTATTCGGCCGGGACCCGGTGGACGGCAGCCTGACGCTCCTCGAACGCCATCGCAACGGCTGGAGCGGCGAGACCGGCCTCGCCCGGGTGGTCGAGCTCGCGGTGAGCTCCGACGATCAGCACATCTACGGCGCCGGACAGAACGATGACGCCATCGCGGTCTTCATGCGCGATGCCATCGCTCCGCTCGGTCCGAGCTCCCTCGGGAGTCCGAGTCACACCGTGAGCACCTTCTCGAACGACCCGACGGTCGACATCTCCTGGTCGGGCGCCTCCGATAATCCGGGCGGCAGCGGCCTCGCCGGCTACTCGATCGTCTTCGACAACCTGGCGCTGACGAATCCGGATGCCTCGATCGAGGTCGCCCAGACGGCGGCTCCGGCGTACGGCGCGACCTCGTCGGCATTGCCCGACGGGACTTCGTTCTGGTTCCACCTCAGGGCCTGCGACCTCGCCGGGAACTGCGCGCTCACCCAGCACCTCGGACCGTTCTTCATCGATTCGACGGTGCCGGGGAATCCGGTGACGATCCTTTCCACGAGCCATGTCGTCTCGCCGGCGCTCAACACCGACCGGACCATCGACATGTCCTGGTCGGCGGCGAGCGACAACCTCTCGCTCGTCGACGGCTACTCCCTCTTCTTCGACAGTTTCACCTCCTCCGCCTGTGACCAGGTCAAGGATGTCGAAGAGACGACGCTGGCGACGACCAGCGCCACCCTCGCCGACGGCAGCTGGTATTTCCACCTCTGCACCCGCGATAACGCCGGCAACTGGAGCGCAGCGGCGACGGCGGGGCCCTACATCATCGAGGCGGCACCGCCGCAGGCGATCACCATCGAGACCGTGGCCGATACCGAAGACGGCCTGTTGACTGGCGGCGAGGAGATCGTCACGCCGATCACCAAGATCGTCGTCACCTTCAGCGAGCCGGTGGCCGATCCGGTGGGCGACAGCGATCCGGACGACGTCACCAACCCGGTGAACTACCAGCTCATCCGGCCGGGGGTAGATGGCGCTTTCCAGACCGCGAACTGCGTTGCGGTGGGTGGCGACGACGTCAGGACCCTCCCCTCGTCGGTGGAGTATCTGGCGGCCAGCCGCACGGCGGTGGCGCACTTCGACAGCGTGATCGCTCTCCAGGCGTCGAAGTATCGCCTCCTGGTCTGCGGCTCGACATCGATCCTCGACCTCGCCGGCAATCCGCTCGACGGCGATGCCAACGGCAGCGGTGGCGACGACCGGATCGTGCCTTTCGAGGTGGTCTCGGGCGACCTGTTGCACAACCCGAACTTCGACAGCGGGATCGCCGGTTGGGCGACCCTGCCGGCGACTCCCGGAGTCGTTCGCTTCGATGCCGAAGACAGCGATGGCTGGGCGGTCTCCGGGTCCGCCCTGGCGGAGTTCGTCGCCGGCACACCGGTCTACGGTCTGTCGCAGTGCGTCCAGGTCGAAGACAGCTTCAACTACCTCTTCGGCGGGCGGGTTCTCACCGACAGCCCCTCGGCGGTGGATCCGGAGGCCTTTGGCCAGGTGCAGTACTTCTCCTCGACCAACTGCACCACCGGAGTTCTTGGTGCCGAGGTCCTGGGGAGCGTGCTGGCTGGAGACACCGCGGGCGCCTGGCTCGCCCTGCCGGCGGTGCCGCATTCGCCGCCGAACGGCGCGCGGTCGGCCTACGTCTCGTTCCTGGCTGTCGCGGGGGCGGCGCCGAGTTTCGCCACGAGTTTCGATACCCTCTACTTCCGGGTCGAGGCCGGCGGCCTCTTCGCGAACGGTTTCGAATCGGGCGATACTTTGCTGTGGTCTGCGACGGTTCCATAAGCGGGGCGGCGCGCCGCCAGCGCAAGGCCGGGGAGCTCCGGGAGGTTTCGCCCGGGGCCCCGCGGACGGTTGTCTTCGGATTTCTCGACCTTGGCGAAGGCGGCGCGCAGCGTCTGACTCTCGCCACCTGCGGCGCGCTCTGCCGCGAGCGCTTTCACCCGGTTCTGCTCTGCGCGCGCGGCGACGGCTCGCTGGTCGGTCCGGCGCGCGCCTTGGGGCTTTCGGTGCGCCTCCTCGACAGGTTGCGCCGGCCGTTCGACTTCGGCGCCGTCGCTCTGCTGGCGGAGGAGCTCCGGGCACTTCGCGCCGACATCTTGCACGTCTCCCACTACAGCCGGGCGAGCCCGTACTTCCGCCTGGCGGCGCATCTCGCCGGCGTCCCGCTGATCATCGTGCACGACTGGTCGGTGCCGGCGAAGCTGCCGGCGCTGCGGCGCTCGGCGGACCTGCTGCTGCGCCGGCGCACTCGCTTCATCGCCGCTTCGCGAGCGCAGGAGCGGGATCTCGGGCGGTCCGGCGTGCACCCGGAGGCGATCGCCGTCGTGCATGCCGGCATCGAGGTCGGGCGCTTCGAAGCGGGAGAGCGCCAGGGGACGCGAGACGGGCTCGGAATCGAGCCGGACCGGCCGGTCGCGCTCGTCCCCGCTCGCCTCGTGGCTGCCAAAGGGCACGACGAGCTGCTCTCGGCCCTGCCGGCGGTACTGGCGCAAGAGCCGCGCCTTCTGGTCCTGCTCGCGGGCGACGGTCCGCTCGCCTCTGCTCTCGCCGCGCGCCTGCGGAGCGACGGACTGGACGGCAGCGTCCGGCTGCTCGGCCACGCGGAGAACATGCCGGACCTCTACGCCGCCTCCGACTTCGTCGTTCTGCCGTCGCGGATCGAAGGTCTGCCGTCGGTGCTGCTCGAGGCCTTCGCGGCCCGCCGGGCGGTGGTCGCGATCGACGTCGGCGGAGTCCGCGAGGCGCTCAGCGATGGGGTGGAGGGCCGGCTGGTGGCGCCTCGGGACGGCCCGGCGCTGGCGTCCGCGGTCCTCGAGCTCGCCAGCTCTCCGGCGACGCGCGAGGCGATGGCACGGCGCGGACGGGAGCGGGTCGAGCGCGACTTCCGTCTCGAACCGGCGACCCGTCGCCTCGAGGCGATCTACGAGCGCTGGCTGGCGACGGCCGAACGGCTCGACCGCGCGTGCTGAAGCGGAAGGTCCTGCACCTCCGCAGCAGCCGCAGCCTGGCCGGTCCCGAACGCCACCTGCTCGAGCTGCTGCCGGGGCTCGCCGAGCGCGGCTACGCGGTGGAGGTCGCGCTGCTCTACCGGCGCCGCCCCGGAGATCCGAGGGAGCACCCGGTGCTCGAGGAGCTCGTCGAGGCCGGCATTCCCGCTTTCCAGGTCGACGATGCCGACCGCGCGGGTGTCGCCGCCGGCAGGGCGCTGGCCGATCGCCTCGGCGGAGGCGACGTCGCGGCGCTGCACGGTCACGATCCGAAGTCGGACTGGGTGATCTCGCGGTCTCCGGCCGCCCGACGGGCCGCCCGACAGGGCTCCGGGGAGCCTCCTCTTCGGCGCTTGGCGACGCTGCACCTCTACACCCGCGAAACTCTGCCGCTGCGTCTCTACCGCCGCCTGGATCTCGCGCTGGTGCGCCGCTTCGACGGCGTCGTCGCCGTCCATCCGGCGCTCGCCGCAGAGCTCACGAGCGCCGCGGCCCGCTTCGCCCGCTCGACCCCCCTCACTCGCCCCAGGGTGCCCTGGCGGGTGATCCCCAATGGCATCGATGGCGCGCGTCTCCGGGCCCGCGCGGTGGCGGCGCTTCCGGCGCTCCGCCGCGAGCTCGCCTCGTTGGCCGAGGGGCGCAGAGCGCCGGTGCTCGTCGCCGCCGGCAGGCTCGTGCGCCAGAAGGGATTCGACCTCCTGCTCGAAGCCCTGCCGGCAGTCCTCACCGTGCACCCCGGTCTCCTCCTGTATGTCGCCGGCGAGGGACCGGAGCGCGCGGCGCTTCTCGCCCAGTCCGTCCGCCTCGGTCTTTCGGACCGGGTGCAGTTCCTGGGCGTGCGCGCCGATCTTGCCGCGCTCGCCGCCGCCGCCGACGGTGTCGTTCTGCCGTCGCGCCACGAAGGCTCGTCCTATGCGCTGCTCGAGGCGATTGCACTCGGCGTACCGATCGTCGCCACCGCAGTCGGCGACGCGGTGGAGACGCTCGGTGGCGAGACGGGCGCCCTCGTTCCTCCCGGTGATGTCGGGGCACTCCGCGAAGCGTTGCTCCGGGTCATCCACTCTCCCGCCGAGGCGCGGCAGTGCGCGGCGCGCAGGATGGCGCGCCTCGCTAGCTTGCGGTCGGCGGCGCGCATGGCCGACGACACGGCCGCCTTCTACGCCGAGATTCTGGGGTGAGGAGCGTCGGTTGCGCGTCGTGATGGTCGACCCCGGGGCCTACACACCCTTTCACGACGACGCCCTCTGTCGCGCTCTGGCGGCACTCGACTGCGAGGTCGAGCTGGTCACGGCACCGTTCGTCTACCACCCCTGGCCCGAGGCGGCGGGCTACACCCGACGGGAGCTCTTCGCGCCGGGCGCGGGTTTCGCCGGATGGGCCCGGCGCGGACTTCGCCGCATCCATCGAGCGCTCTCCTACCCGGGGCTCTGGCGCCGGCTGGCAAGCGAGCTCGAACGGCGGCCGCCCGACGTCGTGCATCTGCAGTGGTCCCTGCTCCCCTCGGTCGAGCGGCGAGCGCTCCGCAGGCTGCGCGCCGCCGGCATCGCCGTCGTCCAGACCGTGCACAACGCCCGGCCTCACCCGGGCGAGCGCTCGCGTTTTCTTGGCGGGGTGGGCGGGGCGGGCGGGGTGCTGCTCGCCCGCGAGATCGACGCCTGTGTCGCCCTTTCGGAGGCGACCGCTCGAGCGCTGCTGGCGGCGGAGCCGGCTCTTTCGCCGAAGCTGCGTATCCTTCCGCCCGGGATCGCCGCGCCCGCCGCTCCTGCCCAGACCGCTGCCGGTGAAGCCGCGGATCGCTTCGCGGCCCGCCACCGCCTCGGGCTCGTTCCGGAGGCTCCGATCGCGCTGTTTCTCGGTCTGATCCGTCCCTACAAGGGGCTCGACCTGCTGCTCGAGGCCTTTGTCGGGGTCTCGCGGCAGTTGCCGCAGGCGCGCCTGGTCGTTGCGGGGTTACCGCGCCTTTCGTTCCGGCCCTACGCGAGGCAGATCGAGCGATGCGGTCTGGGCGAGCGCGTCCACACCGATTTGCGCTACCTTCCGCAGACGGTGATGGACGACTATCTGACCGCGGCCGACCTGGTGGTCCTGCCGTATCGCGAAGCTTCGCAGAGCGCCGTGCTCGGTGCCGCGTTGGCGCGCGACCGGCCAGTGGTCGCCACCTCTACCGGGGCCCTGCCGGAGATGCTTGCCGAAACCGCTTCGGAGATGCTCATTCCGGCGGGAGATGCCGCGGCGCTGGCCGGGGCGATCGGGCGCCTGCTGGGGGATCGCCCTGCCGCTGCGGAGCTCGGCCGTCGGGCCGGGCGCGCCGCCAGGTTGCGATACTCCTGGCCGCGTTCGGCGGCGGCGACTCTGGAGCTCTATCGCGAAGTTTCCAGCGCCCGCCGCGCCGCCCGGAATCTCGGGGAGATGCGGCCATGATGATGGTGGCTCCTGCCTTCGAGCAGGCCGTCACGACGGCGCGGGAGGGCGGGGGAGGGGACTGGCCGCTCGCCACGGTAGTCGTTCCGGTGCGCGACGAAGCGGGCTCGATCGCCGCCTGCCTGAGCGCGCTTCAGGAGCAGGACTACCCGCCCGACAGACTCGAGTTCCTGGTCGTCGATGGCGGCTCTGGCGACGGGTCGCGGGAGATCGTCGATGGCATCGCGAGGGCCGACGCCCGCATCCGCTGCCTGGAGAACCCGGGCGGGCTGGTGCCGGCGGCGCTCAACGCCGGACTGCGCGCGGCGCGTGGCGAGATCTTCCTCCGCGTCGACGCCCACACCATCGTCGCTGCCGACTATGTCCGGCGCTGCGTCGACCGACTGCGCCTCTCGGGGGCGGAGAACGTCGGAGGTCCGATGTCTCCCGAGGGGGTGACTCCGCTCGGCTCGAGCATCGCCGCCGCGATGCACTGCCGGTTCGGCGTCGGTCCGGCCCGCTTCCGCTACGCGCGCGAAGTCGAGGAGGTCGACACGGTCTATTTGGGAGCCTTTCCGCGCGCGCTCTTCGATCGCGTCGGCGGCTTCAGCGAAGCGATGGTGCGCAATCAGGACTACGAGATGAACTATCGCATCCGCCGCGCCGGCGGACGGATCCTGGTCGATCCGGCGATCCGATCGACCTATCGCGTGCGACCCGACCTCGGATCGCTCGGGCGGCAGTTCGCGAGCTACGGCTATTGGAAGGCGCAGATGCTGCGCCGCCACCCGCGATCGCTGCGCCCGCGCCAGCTGGCGGCGCCCTTGCTCGTTGCGGCGCTGGCTCTTTCGGCTCTGGCTTCCCTCGCGGCGCTCCTGTGGGCAGGGATTCCGGCGCCCGCCGCCTGGCTGTTTCCGGCGGTAGCGGCCCTCTACCTCGCCACCAGCGTCGGGGTGTCGTGCGCGGTCGCGCTGCGGCGAGGGCTCCGCACCGCGCTGCCGTTGCCAGCGGTCTTCGCGACGATGCACCTCGCCTGGGGCGGCGGATTCTGGACCGGTGTGCTCCTGCCGCCTCGCACGGTCCTTCCGGACCCTCGCGAACGAACGACGATCCCGGAGCCGCATTGAGGCTTGCCGGCCGCACTCCGCGCTCGGAGGTCGCCTTGGAGAGCGTGGGCTGGGCGGCCGCTGCGGTGGCGCTGCTGTTCCAGAACCCGTACGGCGAGCTCGGTCCCGAAGCCGATCGTTTCCTTGTGCTGCAGCTCCTGGCGCTCGCCGGCCTGGCGCTGACGATGATCGCTCCCCAGCGGCTCGCCGGAGCCTCCGGACCGGAGCTGCGCCTCGGGCTGCCTTTGGCGCGTTGGGCGCTGGCGGTGGCGGGGGCCGGAGCTCTCGCGACCCTGACTGCGGTCGATCCGTTGCGCAGTCTCTTCGGAGCGCCGCCGCGTCTCTTCGGATTTTCCAGCGAGCTCGCGCTGGTCGTCCTCTTTTTCGCCCTGGCGCCCCGTCTGAGGACGGCGGCGAGCCGGGAGCGCTTCGAGACCGCGGTGCTGGCGGCGACCGGAGCGCTCGCGGCCTACGCGGTCGTGCAATGGCTGGGGCTCGATCCGCTGCGCTGGGATGTCGACTGGCAGGGGAGGCCGACGGCAGCGCAGGGCAATCCACTCTTTCTGGCGCAGGCGCTCGTCTGGCTGGTACCGATCGCCGCCGGCCGTGCGATCGCGCGCTTTCGTGCGGGCGATCGGCGGGCGGCGCTCGCGGCGGCGACGCTGGCGGTCACCGCCGTAGCCATTGTTTTGCGCACCGGAGCGCGCGGGCCCCTTCTCGGGCTGGGAGTCGCGGCGCTCGTCTTCGCGGCTGCGGCCGGGCTGTCGAGTCCCTCGGCTCGCGCGCGCCGCCAGGGGGTGGCGGTCGCCCTGCTGCTGGGCATCGCGCTCGTGGCGGGTTCGCTCTTCGCGCTACTCGGCGCCGATCGCCTGACCGGGACCGCCAGCCAGCGCCTGCTGCTCTGGAGCTCGGTCGTCCGGCTGTTCGAGGCCAGCCCGCCGGAGCATCTGGTCACCGGCTTCGGCCCCGAGGGGCTGGCGATCGTGCTGCCCCCGCATCTCCCGCCCGAGCTGCCGGAGCGCATCTGGCGTCCCGATCTGTACCATGACCGAGCGCACAACGCGATCCTGGACGCGCTCGCCTCCGGCGGGCTCCTGCAACTTCTGGCGGCACTCGGACTGGCGGTTGCCGCTGCGATCGCCGTACTCGACCTCGCCGGAATCACCGGTGCCGGAAGGGCCAGCCGCACCGTCCTGCCGGAGCGAGCCGCCGAACGCTGGCGCTTTGTCGCTCTCGCGGCGGCGCTTTCGGGCACGGCGATCGCGGCACAGTTCGGAGTCGCAACGGCGGCGACGGCGACTCTCTACTGGCTGGCCCTCGCGCTCCTCGCCGGCGCCCGCGCCGGCGTCAAGATGCCGGCCGGTGAAGCCGAAGCGACGCCGTCGGGTTTGCTGGCGGCGAGCGGCAAGCGCGCTCTCGAAGAGCGGCGCAGCGGCGAGAGCGACGCCAGGCAAACGCGCTGGCTGGTCGGCCTGGCTCTCCTGGCGCTGGTCGCCTTCGGCGCCTGGGTTCCGGCGCAGCGCGAAGGGGATGCGGTGGCCGGCCGGGCGATCCTGCTGCTGATCCTCGCAGCGGGCGGTATCCGGCTCGGCCTTCGGAGCGCAGAAGCGGCGCAGGAGAGTCGTCCCCGCAGCGCGCGATGCGCGCCCGCGCGACCCCCGCTCTCGACGCCGCGCCGGCTGGCGACCACCGGGGTGGTGCTGGCGGCCCTCGCTTGCGCGCTTTTCGTACAACTGCCGCAGATCGCCAGCGGCGTCGCGTTGAAGAGGGGCCGGACCGCGCTCGCCGCGGGGCACGCCGACCTCGCCGTGCCGCTCCTCGGGCGCGCGCAGGAGCTCTTTCCGGCGTTCGAAGATCCGGCGATCGCGTTGGCCCGCGCCGAGCAGCGCCTGGCCGAAAGAGCCCGCGACGAGCCCGCTCGTGCGGCCGGCTTCGACCGCGCTTCCGCGGTTCTCGCCGAGGCGCGTCGCCGGCATCCGGATCTGGCTCAGTTGGCGCTCGAGCAGGCGCACCTCGCGGCGCGTCGTGCCGATGGCGCTACGGCGCCGGAGGAGCAGCGGGCCCAGTTCGCAGGCGCCGTCGCCGCCTATCGCGAGGTGCTGGTGCGCGACCCGCAGAGCTCGACGGTCCACCGTGGCCTGGGCGCGGCGCTCCTCGCGCTGGGCGATCTCGACGAGGCCGGACGCGAGCTCGAGGCGAGCGTGCGGCTGGCGCCGAGGTCGCTCGAATCGCGGCTGCTTCTCGGCCGGCAGCGGCTCGCCGCCGGCGACGAGCCGGCAGCCCAGGCGGCCTTTCAGGCGGCGCGGGCGCTCGATCCGCAGCGCTCGCGCGGGTTCCTCGAGAGCCTGGCGCGAGCCCGGCCCGGCGACCCGTCGGCGCTGCGCGACCTGGCCCTCTTCGAGATCGTCGAAGGGCGGCGCAAGGAGGCGATCTCCGCCCTCGAGCACGCGATGGCGCTCACGCCGCCGCAGGATCTGCCGCCGCTCGTCCGTCTGACCGCCCTGGCGTCGGCGCTGCCCTGAGCTTCCGGGAGTCGGGGAGAGCCGGAGTGGAGCGCCTGCGGATCGGTCTGTTGTCGTACGAGTACCCGCCCGAGACCGGGTTCGGCGGAATCGGCACCTACACCTGGACGCAGGCGCAGGCGCTGGCGCGCGCCGGCCACCAGGTGCATGTGCTCGCCGGCGGCGCGCCGAGCGCGTCGCCGCACGGCGCGATCCGCAGCGAGCCTGACGGTCCGGTCACCGTCTGGCGTGACGCCGGTTCGCCGGCGGTCCGCCGGCTGGCCGGCCTACTCGGTGCGATCGGTTGGTGGTGGAGCCGCAATCGGCTCGAGAACGGCGCGCGGATGCGGCGCCTTCTGCGGCGCGTTGCCGACCAGAATCCTCTCGATGTCGTCGAGGTTCCGGAGTGCGGCGGCGAAGGTCTCTTTCTCGAGGCAGCCTGGGATCGGCGCAAGGTCGTGCGATTTCACTCGCCCGCCGAGCTCATCATGCCGTTCTACGCCACGCGCCGTGGCGACCGGAGGTTCTGCGCCTGGCTCGAACGCCGCGGCTATCGCCGCGCGGCGGCGGCGACCGCCTGCTCCCGATATCTGAGCCGGGCCCTGGCGGAGCAGCTCGCCTTCGCGGCTCCGGTCGTGACGATCCCGAACGGCATCGACCTCGCCCTCGCCGACGGCGCTTCGCCGCTCGACCTGCGGCGGGAGATCGGCGCCGGACCGGAAGAGAGCGTGGTCCTCTTCGCCGGCCGGTTCGAGCCTCGCAAAGGCTCGGCGCTGCTCTGCGACCTGGTGCCCGAGCTCCTCGGCCGCCGCCCGGCGCGCTTCGTCGTTCTCGGCGACGACCTCTTCGGCCTGGCGAAAGGTGAGCTCGCGGCGCGCTGCGCGGCGCGCGGCAGCTCGGGCAGACTGCACCTCCTGGGACGCCGCAGTTCCGCCGACGTCCGTGCGGCGCTGCGGCAGGCGGACGTGCTCCTCCTGCCCAGCCGCTGGGAGAACGCCCCCTATGCGGTCCTCGAGGCCATGGCCTCCGGCCGACCCGTCGTCGCCTCGCGGGTCGGCGGAATCCCCGAGATGGCGATGGAGGAGCACGAGGCGCTGCTGGCGGAGGACGCCGACATGGCGGAGCATCTCGCCGCGGTCGAGCGCCTGCTCGACGATGGCGATCTGGCGCGGCGGCTCGGTAGAGCGGCGCGGGCGCGAGTCGAGCGCGAGTTCACCGCCGACCGCATGGCGGCGAGCTCGCTCGAGATCTACCAGCGCGTCGCCCAGGCAGGTGAGTGAGTGGCGAAGGCCCCGCTAGCCGCGAAGGACCCCGGTACGCCGACTGTCGGAGCTTTGCATGGAGTACTGCACAGCGTGCTGCGTCGCCTTCGCGCGGGGCTCCGAAGGCGAAGGGAGACCGCCCGTCGCCAGGTAGAGCACGACGCCCTGCTTGCCGAGCTGGCTGCGGCGCGCGCCGCGAGAGCTCCGACAGGGAATGCAACCCGCCTGCTGGCGATCGGGGCCTGGAGTTTTCCCCTGTACTCGCAGAGCTTCGTCTACCAGGAGCTGGCCGCGCTCGTCGCCGCCGGGTTCGACGTCAGGATGGCGTACACGGAAGAGGGTGATCCAGAAGCGCTTCCGCCGCAGTGCGCTGCCCTCGCCGGTCGAGGGCTCCGCCTTCCCGGAGAGAGTGCGATCGCCCGTCGCGATCTCGCCTATTTCCGGACGACGCGTCCGGCGGCGATCGCAGAGCTCGTCGACGTGCTGCAGCGCGAAAGTGGCCGGAGCGAGCGCGAGCT
Source organism: Thermoanaerobaculia bacterium (assembly GCA_043737505.1). Classification (GTDB taxonomy): domain Bacteria; phylum Acidobacteriota; class Thermoanaerobaculia; order Multivoradales; family JAGPDF01; genus JAGPDF01. Next base: position 912 of record JAYTAM010000283.1, on the reverse strand, counting down.
CCTCTCCGACAGCCACATTCTGCGCGGCTTCGCGCTGGCGCGAATCGTCGAGGCCTGGGGAGCGGAGCTGGTGCACAGCTACTTCTTCTACGAAGGGAGCCTCGCCGCCTTCGTCGTGCAACAGCTGCTCGGACTGCCCCGTGGTCTGACGGCCTACGCCGACCACCAGCTCGACGACTATCCGTGGAAGCTCGCGCCGCTCCAGCTGGCGTCCGCCGATCTCGTCGTCGCGACCTCGCAGCGCGCCCGCCGGGAGCTCGAGAGTCTCGCTCCGGGGTGCGCCCCGCGGCTGATCGTCAAGCCGAACGCAATCGACGGAGAGTACTTCGCGCCCGTCGTGCGCGCCGATCCGCCCGAAGGCGCCCCGTTTCGCCTGCTCTCGGTGGCGCGGGTCGATCCGAAGAAGGGCCTTCCCGACCTCCTGGCGGCGGTCGCCGAGCTTGTCCGGCGAAAGATACCGCTCGTGCTCGATCTGGTCGGCGGCGTCGAATCGGGCTCTGCTCGGGGCGAGCGCGAGCTCGCCGTCCTGAAGACGGAGATCGCGCGGCACCGAATCGGCAGGGTCGTCGCCGTGCATGGATTCCTGCCGGCCGAGGGGGTGCGGGCCGCGCTCGCGGCGGCGCACCTCTTCATCGCGCCGTACGTCGAGACCGCCGCGGGCGACAAGGACGGCGTTCCGACCGCTTTGCTCGAGGCGATGGCGACCGGACTCGCGGTGGTGGCGACGCACTCGGGTGCGATTCCTGAGTTGGTCCGCGATGGAGTGGACGGCCGCCTGGTCTCTGCCGGTGTCCCCGCGGAGCTCGCGCAGGCGATCGCCGAGCTCCTCGCCGCACCCGGCGAACGGGCCCGGCTGGGGGCGGCTGCGGCGCAGACGGTCCGCGAACGTTTCGAGCTCGCGGTCTGCGAGCC
>JAYTAM010000282.1:0-3035 GCA_043737505.1 Thermoanaerobaculia bacterium | reverse complement strand
AAAGCTGCGTGTGGATATGGGCCGGAATCGTCGAGTCGGGATAGGAGGCCGGGCGCACGGTGCGGTACTCGAAGTGGCCCCGCGCGTCGGTCTTCATCCACCCGCGCAGGCGGGGAGCCCCGTCCTGATTTCCATAGAGGCCGGTGATGTCGGTCTGGTAGACGTAGAGCACGATCCCGGCGACGGGAGTCGTGCCATCCGGAGCGAAGACCTTGCCCTGCACGCGCAGCGGTTTCCCCGGCTCTTCTGCTCCGGCCAGCCGGATCGAGGCCGGCGACTGACTCCCCGGGAGGCGGGCGGTCGGCGGCGGGGCGGGCTCGGCGGCGCAAGCTACGCCGGCAGAGGAGAGCAGGAGGCTCGCGAGAACGGCGGCAGGGGTCCGAAGAGTGCCCAGTCGATTCATGGTGCCTCCTGCCCGGCGTCAGCCGGGCCTGCTCCAACATACGTCGCCCCGGGCCGGAAGATGCATGGCGGTCAGAGGAGCGCGCTGAACAGCCGCGCCCCGACCTCGCCCAGCACCCGCAGGCGGCTTCGACGCGCCAGATGCCGCGGCCGCACTTCTCGCGACCGCCTCAGGTCCTCCTCGAACTCGCCCGCCAGGCGGTCGGCGGCGGCGGAGCCGTAGACCGCGGCGACGATCTCGAAGTTGAGGCGAAAGCTCCGGTTGTCAATGTTGGCGCTGCCGACCACGGCGAGCTCCCGATCGACGACCATCGTCTTGGCATGCAGCATCGCCGGCCGGTACTCGAACACCCGCGCGCCGCAGGCGAGCCACTCGTCGTAGTACGAGCGCACCGCCGCGGCCACCAGGCGCGAGTCGCCCCCGATCGGGACCAGCAGCCGAACGTCGACACCGCGATGGGCGGCTGAGCGGATGGCGAGCAGCGTTGCCTCGTCGGGCACCAGGTAAGGACAGGTGATCCAGAGACGTTCGTCGGCGCCGGCGATGGCGGTGAAGAAGAACTCGTGCAGCGGAAAGACCGCGCGGTCTGGCCCACCGCGCACGATCTGCAGCCAGTGCTCGCCGCGCGGCAGGTCAGGAAAGTACGGCTTCACCATGTGCAGGGGCTGCCGGGTCGAGAACTGCCAGTTCTCGAGAAACGCGCGCTGCAGCCAGCGCACGGCTTCACCCTCGACGCGCAGCTGCGTATCGCGCCAGGGTTTTTCGCCCCGGACGCCGACCGTCTGCTCGTCGCAGACGTTCATCCCGCCGAGGAAGCCGACCCGGCCGTCGACGACGACGATCTTGCGGTGCGAGCGGAAGTTCAGCAGCCGGGCGCGCAGGCCGAAGCGGGGCGGATTGAACAGCGTGGCCTGCCCGCCGGCGGCGACGAGCTCGCGGAAGAAGCCGCCGTCGATGCCGGCGCCGACGCTGTCGACCAGCACCCGCACCTCGATCCCGGCGCGCGCGCGCTCGACGAGGAGATCGCGAAGACGCCGGCCGGTCACGTCGTCGCACCAGATGTAGAACTCGAGGTGGATGTGGTGCCGGGCGGCGATGAGGTCCCGCTCGATGGCCGCGAACGCCTCCGCTCCCGAGCGGTAGTGGGTGAGAGAGGTGGCCGACGAGAGCGGCGCCTCGTCGAGACGCGCCGCCAGCCGCACCTGGCGGGCGACGTCCGGCGGAATCTCCGGATGCTTCTCGACCGTCGAGAGCGCGGCCGCCACCCCGTCGACGAGTCCCTGATAGCGCAGCCGTTTGCGCCGCAGGCGGCGGGGACCGAACAGCCAGTAAAACGGCAGCCCGACGACCGGCAGGAGGGCGAGGACGACGATCCACGCCAGAGTCGCCGCCGGGGCGCGGCGGTCCGTCGCCACCCAGATCGAGACGCCGGCGACCCAGGCCACTTCGGCGATTGCGACCAGCCACCACTCCATCGTCCCAGAAGCCTAGACCACTCCGGCCCGCTCGCGCCGCCCCGCATAGAATCTGCGAATGCGCATCGTGGCGATCGGCGGTGGTCCGGCGGGGCTCTACTTCGGCCTGTTGATGAAGCAGGCCTTCCCGGCGGTCGAGATCGAGATCCTCGAGCGCAACCGGCCGGACGACACCTTCGGTTTCGGGGTGGTCTTCTCGGACGAGACCCTGTCCTTCTTCGACGAAGCGGATCCCGTGTCCGCAGCGCGGATCCGGGCGCGATTCCGGACCTGGAAAGAGATCGAGACCCGCTTCCGGGGAACTTCGATCCTCTCAACCGGGCATGGATTTTCCGCTCTCGCCCGCTCGGAGCTCCTCGGCGTTTTGCAGGGGCGCGCGGAGGAGGTCGGATGCGTCCTGCGTTTCGAACAGGACCTCGCGCCCGGGGCGGAGCTTCCGCAGGCCGACCTGGTAATCGGCTGCGACGGGGTGCACAGTCAGGTGCGCGAACGCTTCGCCGGCGATTTCGAGGCAAAGGTGGACTGGCGCCCCAACCGCTTCTCCTGGCTCGGGACGGACTTCGCCCTCGACGCCTTCACCTTCATTTTCGAGGAGACGGAGCACGGCCTCTTCCAGGTCCATGCCTATCCGTTCGCCGACGGCCGCAGCACCTGGATCGTCGAGTGCTCGGAGGGCACCTGGAGAAACGCCGGCCTCGATCGCGCCTCGGAGTCCGACACCGTGGCGTTCTGCGAGGCCCTTTTCGCCCCGCACCTTCAGGGGAGGAGGCTCCTCGCCAATCGCTCGCTCTGGCGGCAGTTTCCGACCGTGCGCTGCGGCCGTTGGCATCGCGAGAACCTGGTCCTGCTCGGCGACGCAGCGCACACGGCACACTTCTCGATCGGCTCCGGCACGAAGCTCGCGATGGAGGACGCGATCGCCCTCGTCGCGGCGTTTCGCGCACTCGGGACCGTTGACGTGCCGGCGGTTCTGGCGGCCTACGAGGAGTCGCGAAGGATCGACGTCGCCAAACTCCAGCGTGCCGCGCAGGTGAGCCTCGAGTGGTTCGAAAACTCGCGCCGCTACCTGGTACAGGAGCCGTTGCCGTTCGTGTTCAACCTGATGACGCGCTCGAAGCGCATCACCTACGACAACTTGAAGGCGCGCGATCCGCAAC
>JAYTAM010000281.1:0-6931 GCA_043737505.1 Thermoanaerobaculia bacterium | reverse complement strand
TTGGCGAACTCCTCGCTGGTCAACCGGCCCGGCTTGTTGAGCAGGCTCTGCGGAATGGCGACCTTGCCGATGTCGTGCAGCAGCCCCGCGGTGCGCATCCGCTGCACCACGACAGGATCCTGCCCGAGCTCGCGGGCGAGGCGCGTCGAGAGCTCGCCGACGCGCTGGCTGTGACCGCGTGTGTACGGGTCCTTGGCTTCGAGCGCCGCCGACAGGGAGAGCACCACGCTCTCGTGGCGGACGAGATCCTGGTAGTAGATTTTGAGCCGCAGCAGCGAGCGCACGCGCGCCAGGAGCTCCAGCCGGTTGACCGGGGCGAGCAGCAGCTCGTCGGCGTTGCAGTCCAGGGCTCTGAGCCGCAGGCCGCGCTCCTCGTAGGCCGTGACCAGGATCACCGGCAGATAGGCCGCGCTGTCGTCGGACTTGATGATCCGGCAAACCTCCTGGCCGTCGATGTCCGGCATACGGATGTCGAGAATCATCAGGTCGGGCTTGGACCTGCGATAGGCCGCCACCGCGGCCTCGCCGCCGTTCGCGGTTTCGACTTCGTAGCCGGCCCCCTGCAGCAGCTCGCGATAGAGCTGGCGATTGGTCGAGTTGTCGTCGGCCACCAGGATCCGTCCCCCGGGATCGATCTCCGGGGCCGGCAGTAGATCCTCGATCGTCGGCAAGGAGCCGGCGGCCTCCAACCGTTCGCCCGAGCGGATGATCTCTTCGACCAGCGTCGGCTCGAAGCGCCCCGCCCGCCCCTCCTGCCGCAGATGCTCGGCGCGCGAAGCGGCACTTCCGGGATGGACCAGGCGCGCCATGTCGTAGGCGTTCGCCGCCGCCAGCAGCTCGACCTCCGGCGCCAGATCTTCGGCCTTCGAACCGTTCGGATAGCCGCTGCCGTCGCGGCGCTCGTGGTGCTGACGAACGAAGGGGATGGCGCCGGCGAGCGATTCGATCGGCGCGAGGATCCGCTCCCCGAGTGAAGTGTGCAGGCGATAGGCCCGCTGGTCCTCGGCGGTACGCTCCGGCTCGGGCTTGAGCAGGATCGACTCCGGGACGCCGAGCTTGCCGATGTCGTGCAACAGCGCGCCGAGCGTCAGGTTGTATTGCGCGCGTGCGGAGAGCTTGCGGTTGCGCCCGGTGTCGGCGGCGATCGCCGCCACGCGCTGCGAGTGGTCGCGGGTCAGCGGGTCTTTCTCTTCGAGCAGGTGAACCATGCTGAAGATCAGCGCCTCGGTCGAATCGAGCTCGTCGCGCAGGCCGCGGATCCGCAGCAGCGAGCGCAGACGGGTGAGCAGCTCGATGCGATGGAACGGCTTGTTGAGAAAGTCGTCGGCGCCGGTCTCGAAGCCGCGGATCTTGCTCTCGACGTCGGAGAGCGCGGTCAGCATGACCACCGGGATGAAGCAGGTCGGACGCGACGCCTTGATGCGCCTGCAGACCTCGAATCCGTCGAGGCGCGGCATCATGATATCGAGCAGGATCGCCTGCGGCGGATGGGCGGCGACCGCCTCGAGCGCCGCCAGGCCGTCGCTGGCAAAGGCGACTTCGAACCCTTCGTCGGAGAGGATCGCCGCCAGCAGCTCGAGGTTCTCGGGTTGGTCGTCGACCGCCAGGATGCGCGGCGGTTTTGCCGCTCGGGAGATCACCGCGGTCATTATCGCTCGACGCCCCCGCGGAGGAAACCGGCGATCACCTCGAGGAACTCACCCGACGCGATCGGCTTGGAGATGTAGCCGTCGCAGCCCGCCGCCAGGAAGCGCTCGCGGTCGCCGCGCATGGCGTGGGCGGTAAGGGCAATGACCGGTGCCAAACGGGCGCGTGCGTCGGCGCGCAGGAGGGTCAAAAGCTCGAGGCCCGAACCGGAGGGCAGGTTCATGTCGAGGAGAACCAGGGCGGGGGGCTCGCCGTCGAGCAGCGGAGCGAGCCCTCCGGCGTCGCGGGCGCGTGCCACGCGGTAGCCGGCCTCGCCGAGCAGGAAGTCGACGAGCTCGAAGTTCTGATCGTTGTCCTCAATCACCCAGATGAGAGGTTCTCTCATGTCTCGCAGTCCGCGCCCTGCGGCGCGTTTCCAGTTCGCGAATCGTCGAAACCATCCGCCTGCGGTCCTCCGGCGCCTTGGAGAGCAGCGCCGACGTTAGACCGGCGAGCTCCCGGCGGTCTTCGCCGCTCATGTCCTTGGAGGTGAAGACCAGGATCGGGATCTGCGCCGTCTGCGGATTGCGGGCGAGCTCGGCCGCCGCCTGGAAGCCGTCGATGCCGTCCATGATCAGGTCGAGCACGATGACGCTCGGCCGGAGGCTCAGCGCGAGATCGATGCCCTCTCTTCCGCCGGTCGCGGAGTGCACGTCGTAGCCGGCCTCGGAGAGCTCGACGTCGAGATAGTCGTGCACCTGCAGGTCGTCGTCGATGACCAGCACCGCCGAGCGCTCGAAGGCGGAGTTCTCCGGCGTGAGCTCGCGGAGCCTGGCGAGGAAGCGCTCGCGGTCGAGCGGCTTCTGAAAGTAGTCGTCGGCGCCCAGCGCAAAGCCGAGCTCGTGGTTCTCGATCAGGCTGACGATGATCACCGGCATGCCGGAGGTGCGGGGGTCCGACTTGAGCTCCTTCAGCACTTCCCAGCCGTCGCGGCCCGGGAGGACGAGGTCGAGGGAGATCGCCACTGCGCCTTCGGCGACCGCCATGTCGACGACCTCATCGCCGTTCCTCGCCCTTACGACGCGGTAGCCGGCGGCTTCGAGGTCCCCCGCCAGCCCGCGGAAGAAGACGTCGTCGTCCTCGGCGACGAGCACCGTGCGGGCGCCGTCGAGAAAGGCTTCGCGGGCCTCGGCGCGGGTGAAGTTGAACGAGATCGGTTCTCCGGATTCGCGGCGGTTCGTCGCCGCCGAGGCGTCTACCGGCAGAACGACGCGGAAGAGGCTCCCATGGTCCGGCTCCGACTCGACCTCGACCCGCCCGCCGTGCATCTCGGCGAAGCGCTTGACCAGCGCGAGCCCCAGGCCGGTGCCCCCCATGTTGCGCGTGCTGCCGCCGTCCACCTGGCGGAACTCCTCGAAGATCATCTGCTGATCGTCGCTGCGGATGCCGATACCGCGGTCCATCACCTCGATGAAGATGGCACGCCCCGGAAGACCGGACTCCTCGGCTCCGACAGCTCGCACCCGCAGGCGAACCTCGCTGCCGTCGCGGGAGAACTTGACCGCGTTGGAGAGCAGGTTGTAGAGCACCTGTTTGATCCGCGGCGGGTCGGCGACGATGACCGGCAGGCCGGGCTCGATCTCCATCACGATGTGAATCCGGCGCCGCGAGGCGATGCCGTGCATGACGCTTTCGACGCCGTGCACCACGTCGTGGATCGAGACCGGCTCGAACACCAGGTCCATCTTCCCGGCCTCGATCTTCGACAGGTCGAGGATGTCGTTGATCAGACCCAGGAGGTGGCGGCCGGAAGACAGGATGTTGTGCAGGAAGCGGACGAAGCGGGGCTCGATCCTCCCCTCGAGCTTGTCGCCGAGGATCTCCGAGAAGCCGATGATCGAGTTCAGCGGGGTGCGCAGCTCGTGACTCATGTTGGCCAGGAACTGACTCTTGGCGCGGTTCGCTTCCAGAATCCTCACGTTGGCCTGGGCGAGCTCCCTGCCCCGGCGGTCGAGCTCTTCGGTGAGGCGCGACAGCTCCGCGAGGCGGGCGCCGTTCTCTTCGTTCAGCGCGGCGATCTGCCGCCGGCGCTCGCGCAGGGAGGCGATTCCGGCGACCATGAAGTAGCTGCCGCCGAAGAGCAGCGTCAGACGGCCGCAAGCCAGGGCGAGCTCGTCGTCGAACCCCTGGATCTTGCCCATCGCGACCAGCAGCAGAAGGTAGGCTGTGCAGCTTCCGAGCATCACGCCGATCGCCGCTCGGCGCCCGGCGACGAAGGCCGCCGCCGTGGTATTCGTCAGGAACCAGATGAGCCAGAGCGGCGAAGAGTCGCGGATGAGGTAGATCGTCCAGCAGGTCAGGCCGATGTCGCCGACCATCCAGGCGACGTTCAGGCGGAACTGCGCTTCGGCGCTCCGGGCCCGGCTCTGCAGCAGCATGAAGACCGGCACCGAGGCGAGGGCGAGGCCGCAGGCCAGGGCCCCTCCGACGATATCGAAATCGAGCACTCCGGTTCCCCTGGCGACGAGGACCACCCCCGCCATGACCAGCATCACGCCGAGCCGGCTGCGCTGCACGGCGAGGTTGTACCTCACCGCATTGGCGTCGACCGGAGTTCTCTCTTCCGCGCCGGACACTCGATGGACTCTCCTTGAAGCCGGAACCGGGTTGCATTGTATCCGCAGAGTTGGAGGATGGAGCACGCCGAAAACGGCGATATCGTGCAGCCCTTCGACGGAGGAGGAGACGATGACGATCGACTTCGCAGGTCGGCCCGAGCCCGGGGAGTTCGGCGACTTTCACGCCGGCTACATCGCCGCGGTGCCGGACGGCGACATTCGCCAGACGCTGGCGCGCGAGTCAGGCCTGGCGGCGGATTTCTACGCCGCGGTCCCCGAGGCGCGCTCGGGCTACGCCTACGCTCCGGGCAAGTGGACGATCCGCGAGGTCGTGGCGCATCTCGCCGACAGCGAGCGCGTCTTCGCCTATCGCGCGCTGCGTTTCGGGCGCGGCGACCGGACGCCGCTCCCCGGCTTCGATCAGGAGCTCTGGGTGCCGCACTGTCACGCCGGTACGCGCTCCTGGGCGGAGCTCCTGGCCGATTTCGCGGTGGTGCGCGAGGCGTCGCTCCACCTCTTCCGCTCTTTCGCGCCCGAGGACTGGGCGCGCCGGGGCGAGGCGAGCGGCATCGAGGTCAGCGTGCGCGCGCTGGCCTGGGTCGTCGCCGGCCACGAGCTGCACCACAGGAGGATCCTCATCGAGCGCTACGGGCTCTGAGGTCTCCGAACCGGCTGACCGCTGCGGCGTCGAAGCCGGGCGGGAGCGGACGGGAGGTTACGGCAGAGTCTGGCTCAGGACCTCTTGCTTGCGCGCTTCGCGGTAGGCGACGAGCCGGGCAAGGAGCGCGGGGTCCGAGAGCGCCAGGATTTCGGCGGCGAACAGGGCCGCGTTCGCGGCGCCCGCCTTGCCGACGGCGAAAGTCGCTACCGGAATCCCCTTCGGCATCTGGACCATGGCGAGAAGCGCGTCGAGCCCCAGAAGCGGTGACGAATCGATCGGCACGGCGAGCACCGGCAGGAGCGTCTTGGCCGCCAGGACGCCCGCCAGGTGGGCCGCCCCTCCGGCACCGGCGATGAGCGCCTTGGTGCCGCGGGCGGCGGCTCCGGCCGCGTAGTCCAGGGCCTCATCGGGGGTGCGGTGCGCCGAGAGCACTCGAGCCTCGCACGGGATCTCGAGCTCCTGACAGATCTTGACCGCCTCGGCCATCACAACGTAGTCGTTCTTGCTGCCCATCAGGATGCCGACCAGCGGCCTCTCGCTCCAGCTCATCTCCGCTTCTCCCCGGTTGTATGGCTCAGATTTCGAATTCAGCCGACCTTGCGACCGCCTAGCTCTGCCGTTTTGCCCCCGGCGGGCGGCTCTCGTGGAGCGCCTCGATCAGGCGTTCCATCCGCGTGCCGCGCGAGCCCTTGACCAGCAAGAGGTCTCCGGCGACGACGATGCGGGCGAGCCCGGCGGCAGCGGCCGTGGAGTCCGCGAACCTCGCGTGCGGCGTCCGGAGCGGCGCGGACAAGGCGTCGAGGGCGGCGCCGATCGCGCTGCCGACGAGGATCAGCTGGCCGGCACCGGACCGGTCGGCCTCCTCGAGCATCGCCCGGTGCTCGGCCGCGGCGACTTCGCCGAGCTCGAGCATGTCGCCCAGCGCGACGACCAGCCGGGCGTCCCGGCGTCCCGCAACCTCGCGCGCCGCGGCGAACGCGGCGCGCACCGATCGCGGGTTCGAGTTGTAGCTGTCGTCGAGGACGAAGAGGCCGCCGGCCTCGAGCGGGCAGAGCCGCCCGGGAACGGCCTCGACGGCGGCGATCGCCGCCGTCAAACGGGACAGCTCTTCGGGCGAAGCGGAGCGGTCGAGCAGCGCGACCGCTCCGGCGAGCGCGGCGGCGATGTTCATCGCCGCGGTCTCGCCGAGAAGGGCGGTCGGCACGCGGATCTCGCGCGGCGAGCCGCCGAGAGCGGCGAACGAGCGCCCGCGCGAGCGCAGCACGACGATCGTGACGCCGTTGGCGTCGACGGTCCGGCTGGCGACGGCGAGGTCCGATTGGGCCGCCTTGCCGAAGGTGAGCTGCTTGGCACCGGCGCGCGCCAGGCGGGAGCGCAAAAGGGGATCGTCGCCATTGGCGACCGCCACCCGGCGCGCCGCCAGCAGGAGCGCCGACTCTTCGTCGGCGATCGCCTCCAGGCTGCCGAGCTTTTCGGAGTGCTCCAGGTCGACGTTCACGACCACCGAGACGGTCGGGCGGGCGATGCGGCCGAGCTCGGCGATCTCGCCCGTAACGCTCGTGCCGCATTCGAGGACGATCGCCCGGTGCTCGGGGGTGAGGGTGAAGAGCGTCATCGGGACGCCGACCCGGTTGTTGAGGTTGCCGGCCGTTACCAGCGTCTGACCGAAGAGCGCCCGCACCGCCGCTGCGGCGAGGGTCTTGGTGGTCGTCTTCCCGGCCGAGCCGCCGATCGCCAGCACCGGCAACGGCCGGCTGCGGGTCTCGCGCTCGACGAAATGCCGCGCCAGATCGCCGAGGGCGACCAGTGTATCGGCGACCTCGATGCGCGGCCCGGTGACTCCGCGCCCTGCGGCGACGAGGTTCACCGCCCCCCGGGCCCGGGTCTGGTTCGTGAAGTCGTGGGCATCGTGGGTCTCACCAGCGAGGGCGACGAAGAGGCTGCCGGAGGGAGCGATGCGTGAGTCGGTCGAAATCTCGACCAGCGCCCGCGCAGGTTCGAGTTCGAACAGCGTTCCGCCGGTCGC
>JAYTAM010000280.1:0-6952 GCA_043737505.1 Thermoanaerobaculia bacterium | reverse complement strand
GCGGAGGCGAACCAGGGTACGGTGAGGCCGCCCGAACCGCCGTAGACGCAGCCCGGGCGGAGCACCAGCGTGCGCAACTTCGCGCTCGCGGCGGCGAGGACGAGCTGCTCGTGTTCGACTCGCCACCGCACCAGGTCGAGCGGCGCGAGCGGCGAGGTTTCGTCGACCGTGCGCCCGCCGGTGTCGCCGTAGACCCAGACTCCGGAGGTGTAGAGAAAAGTGCGCGGCGCGCTGGACTCGCGCGAAACGCCGAGGAAGGCGTCGATCGCGGCGCGGTCGCGGGCGACCGTGGCGCTCGAGTTCTCGGAGGCGCAGTGGACGAGGACGTCGCAGCCCCGGGCGACCGCCAGGAAGCTCTCCGGCGCCGCGAGGTCGCCCAGAACCGGCACGATCTCTTCGCGGGCCAGAGCGCGGGCTTTCTCGGAGCTGCGCGCGAGTCCGAAGACGCGGTGCCCGGCGCGCCGGAAGGCCGCCGCCACCGCACCGCCGATGTATCCCGTCGAACCGGTCACGAAGACGTTCATCGGCGCACCCTCCCGCAAGGCTGCATTCTGACAGTACGCAGCCGCCAACACGATCTCCCGACCAACGACCGTGCTACCCTCCGCCGCCATGCACAGGAAAGTACTCACCTCGGTCTTCGCCGGCGCGCTCGCGGCGCTCTCCGGCGCACCGGCATCGGCGCAGCTCGTGGCAATTTTCGCCGATGGCTTCGAGAGCGGCAATACGCTCGCCTGGTCGGGGAGCGCGGGCGAGCCGCCCCTGGTTCCTGCCGAGGTCTTCCGGATGAGCGACCTCGATCTGCGCGATCCGCACCTCTATGTCAGCCCAGGCTTCGGCTGCTTCGACTTCACCGACCAGGATCTGCCGGGATTTCCCGGCACCTCCTTCAACGGCCAGCTGCAGGCGGCGATCACCGGCGACAGCGAACCGGACGGGCTGCTCGACGCTTCTTATCTCCTCGAATTCCGACCGTTCGACGAAGACGCGAGCGGTCTGCGACTCGATCTGGCCGGCGGCCTCTGCACGGCGCCGGTGGCCGGAACGAGCTGTGCGCCGGATCCGCAGGGCGTACCCCAGACTGCGAGCTACGACGGTCTCGGCTCAGGCAGCTGCCTCGCACCGGTCGCCGGAACGCTCTACGGCCCGTACACTCCGGAAGTCGTCAGCACCACGGGACCCTGCTTCGTCTCGTCGGCGCGGCGGGTGACCTTCAATCTCAACGGAGTGGTCTTGCCGCTCGCGGAGCTGCAGGTCGCCGGCGCCTGGTCCGCGACCCCGGTGACCGGCTTTGTCAACGGGTTGATGCGCGGCTTCCTCTCCGAGGCCGAGGCGGCGAACGTCCTGCTGCCGGCCTCGTTGCCGATCGTCGGCGGGCAACCGATCTCGGTGCTGCTGCCGGGAGGTGCCGGCAACTGCTCGACACACGACGACCGCGACACCCTGAACGCCGTCTCGGGATGGTGGTTCTACTTCAACTTTCCGGCCGACACCGTCACCTGGACCGGGAACTAGGTCGCTCTAGCCGCCGGCCTTGAGCGCGGCGAGCTTCTTCTCGGTGGCTTCGGCGCCGGCCTTGTCGCCCATCGCCTTCTGCACCTCGATCTTGCGGTCGTAGGCCTTGAAGTTCCGCGGCGCGGCGGCGATCGCGAGGTCGATCGCGGCGATCGCTCCGGGGTAATCCTTCTCCTTGATCGCCAGCTCGGCGAGCGCGCTGTGCGCCTGGTGCAGCGTCGGGTCGATCGCCAAGGCCTCGTTGAATCGGGCGCGCGCGAGCGCGACCTCCTGCGCGTTGCCGGCGATGGCACCGGCGTTGTAGAGCAGTCGGGCGATATCGGGCGTGCGGTCCTTAGCGGCGAGCTCGGTGAGGACGGCGTCGGCCGTCGCCTTGTCGCCGCTTCCGACGAGCGCGTCGTAGCGGCTGCGGAGGGCTCCCATGTCGGTAGGGTCCAGCGCGAGCGCCTGGTCGGCATGAGCGAGGGCTTTGTCCCAATGACTCTGCTCGAGCTCGATGAGCGCCAGTACGCCGTAGGCCTTGGCGAGCTTCGGATCGGCGGCGATGGCGAGGTTGAATTGAGCCGTCGCGGTCGGAAGGTCTTTCTCGCGCAGCGCCTTGGCTCCGGCGTTGAAGTACTCGACGGCGGTGATCGGCGGCAGGCTCACCGTGATCGTCGCCACCTGGCCCTTCTTGAGCTTCGAGGTGGAGAAGTCGACGTCTTTCGAGTACGACTGGAAGCCCTCTTTGGCGACCTTGAAGGTGTAGACACTCTTGAAGTCCGCGAGCTCGCCCGTGACCTTGCCGGCGCCGTCGGTCTTACCGGTAAAGGAGTAGGGCGGAACGGTGACAGCACTTGAGACGGCGACGTCGGCGCCCTCGACCGGCGCGCCTTCGGGTGTGGCGATGACGACCTCGAACGGCGCCTTCGGTTTATCGGCGGCGAAGGCGATTGAAGTCGACTGGAGGAGGAGGGCGGCGGCGAGCAGGGTCGAGGGTCGGTTCACGGGTGTCTCCTTGCGGGCGCTAGGGTTCGGGAATCGGGCGCCGCGTAGTATATGAAAAGACGACTCAGATCGCCGGAGGTTCCGATGGCCAGCCGTAGCCGCTGCAGTCGCCTTGTCGCCGCCCTTGCCCTGCTCGCCCCGCTCGGAATCGCCACCGTCGGAGGGGCGAAGGAGCTCCACTGGCGCGCGCTCGAGGTCGAAGCGCGCCTCGAGCCCGACGGAACGCTTGCGATCTCCGAGCTGCAGCGCATGGTCTTCACCGGCGATTGGAACGGCGGCGAGAGAAAGTTCCGCCTCGGCAGCGGACAGCGGCTGACGCTGGACCGGCTCGTCCGGCTGGATCCCGGCGGCGGGGGCGGCCGCGAGCTCGACGAGGGCAGCCTCGACGACGTCGATCGCTACGCGTGGGCCTCTTCCGACACGCTGCGCTGGCGGAGCCGCCGGCCCGGCGATCCGGAGTTCGACGGCACCGAGCTCGTCTACCGGCTCGAATACCGCATCACCGGCGCCCTGCGAAAGCTCGGCGAGCGCGCCTACCAGCTCGACCACCAGTTCGCCTTCACCGAACGCGACGGGGTCATCGAACGCCTGGTCGTACACCTGACGCTGGCGCCGCACTGGCGAGCGCCCTCCGGCCTGCGCGACACGTGGGAGCTGGGTCCGCTCGCCCCCGGAGAGGGCTTCGTCGTCCATGCCGATCTCGTCTACGAGGGCGCCGGCCTGCCGGCGAACGCAGCGCCGCCCCGGTTGCCTGCCTGGATGCGCTGGGCGGTGGTCGCGGCGTTCCTCTTCGGCGCGCAGTACTTTCTCTGGGCGACGCGCCGGCGCGATCGCGCCCTCGGTCGCTTCGCCGAACGACCACACAGAGAGGTCGATGCGGCATGGCTCGAGGAGCACGTTTTCGCCCTCGCTCCGGAGGTCGTGGGGGCGATCTGGGACCGCGCCGTCGGCAGCGCCGAGGTGGCGGCGATGCTCGCCCGACTGACTCAGGAAGGAAAACTCAGGACGGAGGTCAAGGTGTCGGGCCGTTTCTTCCGCAGCGAGAATCTCCATCTCGAGCTGCTGTGCGAGCCGTCGACCCTCACCGACTACGAGTCCAATCTCATCGCCGGTCTGTTCGGCGGCGCGCGTGTCACCGACACGGAATCGATCCGCAAGCGCTACAAGGGCACCGGCTTCGACCCGGCGGCGAAGATCCGCTCGGGCCTCGAATCCAACCTCAAACGTGTCCGGGGCTTCGCCGAGGGCAGCGTGAAGCCGAACTGGCGTCCGACGGGCCTGCTTCTGCTCTGCGGCGTGAGCGTCCTGCTGTTGACAGCGCTCGGTTCCGCCAGCGGTCTGCTGGCAACGGCGGCGCCGGGAGCGATCGCGATCTGCTTCTTCCTGGTGATGTCGCTGGTCGTGGGCTCGATCCCGGGTTTCATCGGTGCTGTCGTAGGCCAGGGACGAGTCGGCTCGCTGGTCGGACCGTACGTCGCCCTGCTGCTCTCCGAGCTAGCGATGGCTCTCGCGCTCTGGGCCCTTTCGGGCGTGCCGACGGCACATCCCCTCCACCTCGTCGGCGGCCTGCTCTTCGCCCTCGCCCTGGTGCGTTCTCAGGCCAACGTCCTGGCGACGCGGGAGAGCGCGGAGAGTCTCGCGCGCCGGCGCGAGCTCGCCATCGCGCGCGACCACTTCCTGGCGCAGCTCGCGACACCGCAACCGCAACTCGAGGACCGCTGGTTCCCCTACCTCCTGGCCTTCGGGCTCGCACCGAAGATGGATCGTTGGTTCAAGAAATTCGGCGCAGTCGGAGGGGTCGGCGGCATCGGCGGGAGGAGCGCCGGGACCTACACCTCGACCACGGGCGGCGGGGCGTTCAGCGGCGGCGGCTCGACCGGATGGAGCGGCGGCGGCGGAGCGTTCGGCGGCGGTGGTGCCTCGGCGACCTGGGCGATGGCGGCGACGGCGATGTCAGCAGGAGTCTCGGCGCCGAGCTCGAGTGGCAGTGGGGGCAGCAGCGGCGGTGGCGGAAGCTCGGGCGGTGGTGGCGGCGGTGGGTGGTAGAAAGACGATTCGCCCTTAGACAGCACGGCCCTGGCTTCGAAGAGTGACTTCGCCCGCCAGGGCCGCTCGAATCGACCAGCCTGAAGGAAGGCTTACATCATCGGCGACGGCATCGCCGGCGCGGGCGCCGGAGCTGCCATCTTCGCTACCTTCTTCTTGGCGGCCTTCTTCTTCGGAGCGGCCTTCTTCGCAGCGGGCTTCTTGGTGGCCTTCTTGGCAGCCTTCTTGGCGGGCTTCTTGGTCGCCTTCTTGGCAGCCTTCTTGGTCGCCTTCTTGGTGGCCTTCTTCACTGCCTTCTTCTTGGTCGCCTTCTTGGTGGCCTTCTTGGCGGGCTTCTTGGTGGCCTTCTTCGCCGCCTTCTTCGCTACCGGCTTCTTCGTCGCCTTCTTCTTCGCGGCTTTCTTCTTCGCTGCCATTCGCTGCCTCCCTCGGTTAGGCGATCTTGCGATCGCTCCCTTCCGGTCCTCGAGCTGTACTTTCCGCTCGCTCGTGAGAGCCGAAAACGGAAAGAGTCTCCGGAAGAGCGTTGATTTGTTCTTCATTGTCAACATTTTCGCGCGAGATGCAAGAGTTTCGTGAAAGTTTTTTTCGATCGACCTCGCGCGCGAGCAGAATTTTTCGCTGCGCGAACTGCGCGCGGCGACGATTTCGCGATCAGGTGCAGCCGGCGCAGGAGGTCCATTCACTGAAGTCGGCGTCCTCGAAATCGCCTTCGAACACGGTGCAGGTCGCGACGACGATGTCGAGGATGGCGGCGACTGTGTTGGCACCCTCATCGATGATTTGACGCATAGAGTACCCGTGCGATGGAGCTCTATCTGGTGCGCCACGGGCAGACCGCTTCGAGCCGCGAGAACCGTTTCACCGGCAGCTCCAATCCGCCGTTGACGGCGGTTGGGGAGGCGATGGCCGAGTCGTTCGCTCGCGCCTACGCCGGCCTCCGTTGGGAGGCGATCTACGTCAGTCCGAAACTGCGGGCGCTGCAGACCGCAGAACCTCTCTGCCGCCTGGCCGGAGTTCCGGCGACCGTCGAGGAGGGCCTCGCGGAGATCGCTTTCGGCGAATGGGAGGGGCTGAAGCTCGACGAGGCGGAGATGCGCTGGCCGGCGGAGTTCGCCTACTGGGCCGCCGATGTCGCGAGTCGCGGCACGCCCGGCGGCGAGACCGCCTTCGCCGTGGCGGCTCGCGCGATGCGCGTCGTCGAGCGGATCCGAACGCAGCACCTCGAGGGCAATATCCTCGTGGTCTCCCACAAGGCGACGCTGCGCATCATTACCTGCGCCCTCCTCGGTCTCGACGTTCGCCTCTTCCGCGAGCGTCTGGCGCAGCCGGTCGCCGCCGTGACGAAGTTCGTCCTCACCCCGAAGTCCGCCCAACTCACTCTCTTCTGCGATCGCTCGCACCTGTCACCGGAGCTGCGGGCAGCCGAGGGGACCTAGAAGTCCCGGCCCCGCTACGGAGCGCTGCGCAAAAGCTCGAGGAAGCGCTGGCCGTAGCGCTCGAGTTTCTTCTCGCCGATGCCGGGGAGCTGGGCGAGTTGGCCGAGGGTCGTCGGCTTGAGCAGCGCCATCTCGCGCAGCGTCGTATCGTGAAAGACGACGTACGGCGGAACCCCTGCAGTGCGCGCGAGCTCGAGCCGCAAGGCGCGCAGGCGTTCGAAGAGGTCTCCCTCCGGGCTGCCCGCAGATGCCGCAGACGCCTCAGACGCTGTGGACGCCGTGCGGCTCTTCGTCGCGCGAACCTTTCTGCCCTTCTTCGCCGGCTCCTGCTCGAAGCGGAATTCGACGCGCTCGAGCCCCTTCAATACCGCAGTCGCGCGCTCGGTAAGCGCCAGGGTGTTGTGGCCCTGGGAATCGGTGATCAGGAGGCCGCGCGCCACGAGCTGGCGAAAGACGCCGCGCCAGCGCCGCGTGTCGAGCTCGGTTCCCACGCCGAACGTCGGCAGCTGGTCGTGGCGGAAGCGTTCGACCTTCTCGGTCCGCTCGCCGGTGAGGATGTCGACCAGGTGCTGCGCGCCGAAACGCTGGCCGGTGCGGACGGCGGCGGACAGCGCCTTCTGCGCCGCGATGGTCGCGTCCCAGGTGGCGATCGGGTCGAGGCAAGTGTCGCAGTTACCGCAGCGGCCCTGGCCCGGCTGCGCCGGGTCGAGCTCTTCCCCGAAGTAGCGCAGCAGGACCGCGCGTCGGCAGGCGGTGGTCTCGCAGTAGGCGAGGAGGGCGTCGAGCTTCCGTCGTTCGACGCTCTTTCTCTCCGGCGGCGCCTCGCCGCTTTCGATCATCGCGCGCAGCTGCACCACGTCGGCGAGGCCGTAGGCCATCCACGCGTCGGCCGGCAGGCCGTCGCGCCCGGCTCGCCCGGTCTCCTGGTGGTAGGCCTCGAGGCTCTTCGGCGAGTCCATGTGCGC
>JAYTAM010000279.1:0-3052 GCA_043737505.1 Thermoanaerobaculia bacterium | reverse complement strand
AAACCGGCCCGCTGTCGGACATCGTCGCCCTGAACGCTGGAGCGGCGCTCTATGTTGCCGGCAAAGCCCCCTCGATCGCCGAGGGGACTGCCTTGGCGAAGGCCGTGCTTGCCTCCGGCGCGGCGCATGCGAAACTCCAGGCATTGAAAAGCTTTCGGTAAAGGGAGAAAAGATTCCGTGCCGCCCGCCGACATCCTGCAACGCATCGTCGCCACCCGCCGCGAGCGGTTGGGAGTCTCCACTGCGCCAGGGGCGGCCGTGTCCTTTACTGGAAGCTTTTCGCTTTCTGCCTCGGCGGCGAATCCGTTCGTGGCCGCGCTCGCTGCGCGGCGAGGCAGGGCGGTGATCGCGGAGGTGAAGATGGGTTCTCCCCGGCTCGGCTCGCTCGCCGGAAGGTTCGACCCCGGGAAGCAGGCCGCAGCCTACGCCGCGGCGGGGGCCGCGGCCCTCTCGGTGGTGGTCGAGCCGGACTACTTCTTCGGCAGCTATGAGTTGCTCGCCGCCTGCAAGGCGGCCTGCGGCCTGCCGGCGATCGCCAAGGAGTTCGTGGTCGATCTGCGCCAGCTCGACTGGGCCGTTGCGGCCGGGGCAGATTCGATCCTGCTCGTGGCTGCGCTCTACACGTCCGTGGAGCTGCGTGGCTGGGCCGCGGCGGCGCGCGAGCGCGGCCTCGCGCCGCTGGTCGAGACGCACGATGCCTCCGACCTCGACCTGTTGTCGGGCGGGGAGTGGGAGATGGTCGGGGTCAACAATCGCGACCTGCGGACTTTTGAGGTCGATCTCTCGCACTCGATCTCGATGCGTCCGCGCCTGCCGCCGGGGGCGCTCGCCGTCGCCGAGAGCGGGATCGCTTCCAGCGCCGATGTCCGGCGGCTGCAGCAAGCGGGTTTCGACGCCTTCCTCGTCGGCGAGAGCCTGCTGCTCTGTAAAGATCCGGCGGCGAAGCTGGGAGAGCTCTTCGGATGAGACCGCTGGTCAAGATCTGCGGCGTCACGCGGGTCCAGGACGCGATGATGGCCGCGGCGCTCGGAGCGGATTTCCTGGGGCTCAATCTCTTCCCTCGCAGTCCGCGCTCCCTCACGCTCGGCAAGGCGCGGGAGATCGCCGACGCCGTGCGCGGCCAGGTGCGCACAGTCGGCGTCTTCGTCAATACACCGACGCGCGAGCTGATGGCGATCATGGATACGATCGGTCTCGATTTCGCCCAGCTCCACGGCGACGAATGGCCGGATGAGGTCGAAGTTCTCGGCAAGCGGGCGATCAAGGTCTTCCGGAGCCTGCCCGTGACGCCGGTGCATATCGCCCGGCACCCTTCGGTGTGGGGATTTCTCGTCGACACGCCGAGCGCCAAGCTCTTCGGTGGAACCGGGATCACCTGGGACTGGCGAGGCCTGCGCGAGGTCCGCTCGCCCAAGCCGATGATCATTGCGGGCGGCATTTCGCCCGAGAACGTGCGGCGCGCGCTCACCGAGAGCGCCGCCGACGGAGTCGATGTCAACTCGGGCGTCGAATCGAGCCCGGGAGTGAAGGATCCACGGAGAATGAGAATGCTGTTCGAGGAGCTGCGACGTGGCCGGAGCTAGGAAGAAGATGCCTACGGGACCCGACGAGCGCGGCCGATTCGGCCCGTTCGGCGGACGTTTCGCGCCGGAAACCCTGATGGCGCCGCTCGAGGAACTGGCGCGCGCCTACGATCGGCTGTCGCATGACCGGCGCTTTCGCGAGGAGCTCGACGAGCTGTTGAAGAACTATGTCGGCCGCCCGACGCCGCTGACCTTCGCCGACCGTCTCTCGCGGGAACTGGGTGGGGCGCGGATCTTCCTCAAACGCGAAGATCTCCTGCACACCGGTGCGCACAAGATCAACAACGCCCTGGGCCAGGCTCTCCTCGCGCGTGCGATGAAGAAGGGGCGCGTCATCGCCGAGACCGGCGCCGGCCAGCACGGCGTCGCGACCGCTACCGCTGCGGCACTCCTGGGCCTCGACTGCGTCGTCTACATGGGCGAAGAGGACATGCGCCGCCAGCACCCCAACGTCGAGCGCATGCGACTCCTCGGCACTGAGGTGGTGCCGGTCACCTCGGGCTCGAAGACGCTCAAGGACGCCATCAACGAAGCGATGCGCGACTGGGTCACGAACGTCCGTACGACGCACTACATCCTCGGCTCGGTACTGGGGCCCGATCCGTTCCCGCGCATGGTGCGAGACTTTCACCGCGTCATCGGCGACGAAGCCAAGCGCCAGATCCTGAGCCGCACCGGGCGCAAGGGCCCCGACGCCGCGATCGCCTGCGTCGGCGGCGGCTCGAACGCCATCGGTCTCTTCTCGGCCTTTCTCGACGACAAGTCGGTGCGCCTGATCGGTGTCGAAGCGGGCGGGCGAGGCCCCGGTCTGGGCGAGCATGCCGCCCGCTTCGCTCGCGACGGCGGCGCGCTCGGCGTGCTGCACGGGACGCGGACGATGGTGCTGCAGGACGCCGACGGTCAGGTGGCAGCGACTCATTCGGTCTCCGCGGGGCTCGACTACCCGGCGGTCGGACCGGAGCATGCGCTGCTGCGGCAGCTCGGCCGGGTCGAGTACACCTCGGCGACCGACGAGGAGGCGATCGCCGCCTTTCATCGTCTGGCGAGAACCGAGGGCATCCTGCCGGCGCTCGAAAGCGCCCACGCCGTTGCGGAGGCGATGAAACGGGCACCGGCCCTCTCTCGCCGGCACGTGCTGCTGGTGAATCTCTCCGGGCGCGGGGACAAGGATCTCGACTCGGTGATCGCCTGGGACGCCGAGCACCCGCCCCAGACTGCCGCGAAGCCGGGACGGAGGAAGGCATGAGCGACGCGCGCCCCATCGCGCAGGCCTTTGCGCGCGCCAAGTCCGAGCGCCGGGCGGCGTTCATTCCGTACATCACCGCCGGCGATCCGGACCTCGCCGCGACCGAGGTTCTGGCGCTCGCGCTCGCGTCGGCCGGCGCCGACATCCTCGAGCTCGGAGTGCCGTTCAGCGACCCGATCGCCGACGGTCCGGTCAATCAGGCGGCAGCGGCGCGCGCCCTGGC
>JAYTAM010000278.1:0-3061 GCA_043737505.1 Thermoanaerobaculia bacterium | reverse complement strand
CTGCTGCCGCCGACCGAGAAACGATCGGCGATGGCGGAGCTCCGCGCCGCCCTGGCGCGCCGCTTTCCCGCCGCCCCGGCTCTCGCGGGTGCCGCCCGGCGCGCCTGGCGACAACACGCCCGCCGGCACTGGGAAGCGTCGGCGCCGTTCGTCTCGTCCTCGCTCTCGGGTGCGTTGCTCGCCTTCCGTCGCGACGCCTGGACGAAGGTCGGGCCGTTCGACGCGGCGTTCCGGCTCTACTTCGAGGAGTGCGACTGGCTGCTGCGGCTGGCGGCCAAAGGACTCCGATCCCACTTCGTGCCGGCCGCCCGGGCGGTGCACCTCTTTGCCCAGAGCAGCGTCCAGGAGCCCCGCTCTCAAGCCTGGTTCGCCGAGGCTGAACGCCTCTTCCGCCGCCGCCACCTCGGCGTCGGCGTCACGACGTTGCTCGAAGCTTTCGGCGCCCCGCCGCCGCGTAGGCCTCTCGTGCCCGCGCCCGAGGCGTTCACGTCTCCCGCGCTGCCGTTGTCGGCGCTCTCGACGCGTCGAGACCCGGAGTGGATCGAGCTCGCGCTCTCGGTCGGCGGCTTCCCGGCCGCGGGAGAACGGCTCGTTGCCCCGCTCGGGGATCAGCAGCTGCAGGAGATGTGGCAGATGCCGGACGAGATCTGGCGACGCCTTCCCCCTGGCGACCTATGGATCCGCGGCGTCGACGCCTCGGGCGGAGAGTCGCTGCCGACCCGGATCGGCCGAGCTCGATGAGCGCGCCCGAGGTCTACTCCCTGCGCGCTTATCGCCCGGGTGACGAGGGCGCGATCCAACGCGGTTTCGCGGAGGTCTTCGGCGTGGCGAGAAGCGCCGGCGAGTGGCGCTGGAAGTTCCGCGAGTCGCCCTCGGGTTCGAGAATCGTCCTGGCCTTCGACGCCGCGGGGGAGCTGGTCTGCCAGTACGCGGCGATCACGGTCGACGTCGCCTGGGCCGGCCAGCCGATGCAGGCGGCCCAGATCGTCGACGTCTTCTCGCGCCGCCGGCGCGGCCTGGGACCGCGTGGCGGAGCTTTCCAGGCGACGATGGAGAGGTTTCTCGCCGACTGTGCCGCGCCGCCAGAGAGCGGCGGTGTCGGCTTCGTCTACGGATTCCCCGGCGAGCGGCACCAGCGCGCCGGGGCCGTCACCGGGCACTACTACGAGCCGGCCGCGCTCGAACGGCTCGCTCTCGACGTTGGCGAGCCGGATCCGATCCCTGCACGGTTGCGAGCCCGCGGGTGGATCTGCGAGGGCTACGATGCCCACGCCGCCGACCGGCTCTGGCGGCGGAGCCGCGAGCGCTATCCGTACGCGACGGTGCGCGACGCGGCGTGGTTCGAATGGCGCTACGAGCGCCGGCCAGGGGAGCGTTATCTGCAGCTCGGCGTGCGTCGCGCCGGCGAAGCGCGCGCTTGGGCCGTGCTTGCGATCGAGAACGGGAGCGCCCGCTGGGTAGACCTCGTCTGGGACGGCGAGCGCGACTCGGACCTCGCCGAGCTCGCGGCGGCGGTGACGGAGCGCGCCATCCAGCGTGGCGCGCCGCGTGTCGAGCTCTGGCTGCGCGGCGACGAGCCGGCGCGACAGGTGCTTCTGCGGCAGGGTTTTTCGAGCGCGGCCGAACCGCTGCTGCGGCTGAGCGCCATCGCTTTCGATTCCCGCGTGAGCGTGGCGCGGGTCCTGGACAGTTTTTATCTGACCATGGGCGACTGCGACCATTTCTGAGCGCCCGCTCCCCTCGCTGCCGAAACTCCCGGGATGAGGCCCGAGAAGCATCCGGGAGTCCTCACGCCGTACAATTCAGCGATGGCTCCGCAGCTCTCCGTCGTCGTCCCGGCCTTCAACGAGGCCGGGCGGCTCGGCCCGACGCTCGATCGGCTCGCCGACTTCGCCGCGCGGCTTCCCGGCGGAGCGGAGATCCTCGTGGTGGATGACGGCAGCAGCGACGCGACGAGCGGGTTCGCGGAGCGGCCGGAATACCGCGCGGTGCCCGGGCTGCGCTTCCTCCGGCTGGAGACGAACCAGGGCAAAGGCGCAGCGTTGCGCGCCGGGGTCGGCGCCAGTACCGGCGCCGAAGTGCTGCTTTGCGACGCCGATCTGTCGACGCCGATCGAAGAGTACGAACGGCTGCGGGCGCACCTCGCCGGAGCGCAGGTCGTGCTGGGCAGCCGCGGCGTCGCCGAGTCGAAGATCGGCCAGCGGCAGCCGCTCTATCGCGAATTCATGGGGCGAATGTTCAACCTGGTCGTGCGTGTCGTCGCCGTCGGCGGCATCCGCGACACCCAGTGCGGCTTCAAGTTGCTGCGCGGCGACGTCGCGCGCACTCTTTTCGCCGACCTGCGCATCGATCGTTTCGCCTACGACGTCGAGCTCATCTGGCTCGCGCGGCGGCGCGGCTTCGAGGTCGTCGAGGTCGGCGTCGTCTGGATCGACTCTCCGGCCTCGAGCGTCCACGCACTGCGCGACTCCGCCCGCATGCTCGCCGACATCCTGCGTATCCGCTGGATGCACCGGCGCGAGCCGGACGTCCCCGGGCGTGAGCCGGACGTCCGTTGATCCGCCAACCTCAGCCGCCCGGCCGGACGAGCACCGTCGAAGCGGTCCGCACGCTCGTTCTGGCGCCGCATTTCGACGACGAGGTGCTGGGTTGCGGCGGTCTGATCTGCAAGCTCGCTCTCGCCGGTGCGGCGGTCGACGTGCTGTTCCTCACCGACGGCTCGGGGGGCGTCGAAGAGATCGCCGACCGCGCGAGCTCCGCCGCGCGGCGCCGATCCGAGGCGGGCGAAGCGGTCCGCCTGCTCGGCTGCGCCGGCTTCGACGTCGTCGGGATTCGCGACGGCGGGCTCGCCGAGGCCGAGGAGGAGGCCGCCGCGGCGATTCGCCGCAGCCTCGTGGCGGTGCGCCCGGGCCTCCTCCTGGTGCCGTCGCCGCTCGAGATTTCGAGCGATCACCGCGCCGCATTCGCCGCGCTTTTCGCGGTCCTTCGCACCGCGCAGAGCGAGCCTTCGCTGGCCGACGTGGTGCGCGGTCTCGAAGTCTGGCTCTACGACGTCAATCAC
>JAYTAM010000277.1:0-7012 GCA_043737505.1 Thermoanaerobaculia bacterium | reverse complement strand
CGGCCAGCCCGCGGGCGTCGGAATCCGCTTTCTCCAGCTCGACAGCCAGAGCCGCGATCACATCGCGGAGGCGCTCTTCGAGTATCTCGAACAGTCGCTCGCCGAGGACTCGCTGCTCGACTCGAGCGGTTTTACCTTCGCGACGGATGCCGCAGGCGCGCCTTCGGCGGCCGCGGGCGAAGGCTACCCAGCGCCCCAGGGTCAAGGGCTGGCAGCCCCGGCAGATCGTCAACGTCTCTCCGAGATCGGCGATATTTACGGCGGAGCGGGCGGAGCGGGCCGAGCGGGCGGAGCGAACGAGAGCCTGACGGACACACTCTCTCTGCCCGCCGAGCCGTTCGACTTCGCCGCCCTCGAGCGCCTGCCGCTGCCGGTAGCACCGGCCCAGCCAGTGGCGTCAGCCGAAGCCAAGCGGGCGTTCTCTGTTTTCTCGCCGCTCGACGAGGCCGATGCGCAGACCGCGGACATCGTCCGCAAGGCCATGCGCGAGGAGCCACCGCTGCCGATGATGGCGGCGGCGGCAGCGGCGGCGAGCGAACGTGGCAGCTCGCGCGCCTGGCTCTGGCTGGTGATCCTGGCGCTGGTTGCGGGCGGCGGCTACCTGGCCTTTCGCGAATGGGGCGCCGACTGGCTCGCCGCGCGCACGGCGGCGCCGGCCGAGAGCACCGTCGCCACCGCACCGGTGGCGCCCCCGGTGCGGCGGCCGGAGCCGTTGAACGCGGCGCCGGCGCCGGGAACGACCCTGGCCGAGACGATCGGGGTCGATCGCAAGGCGCTCTCGCCCGCTGCAGCGCCGCCTCATTCGCAGGCTTCCGACGCGCCGCCCGAAGAGCCTTCGGACGTCGCGGCGGCGCGACAGGATGGCGAGGAGAGCGCCGAGATCGCTCCGCAGGAGACGCCCTCGCCGGGCGCCAATCTACCCCGGCCACCGGCCGACGCCGCGCCCGGCGCAATCGTCGCGCCGGCGAGACCTGCCGAGCCCGCGCCCGCGCCCGCGGCCGAGCCGGCGGGCCCGGCACGCGCCGAGCGTTTGACCGGCATCGAGTGGCGCGAGTCATCCACCGCTGCAGGAGAGAGTGTGCTCGTGCTCACGGGCGACGGCGCCTTCTCTACCGGAACCTTCAGCTATTCCGAGATCGGCGGCGAGAATCCGCGGGTACTCATCAAGCTCAAGGGGATGCAGACCCCCTATCGCGGCCCCGCTCCGCGCGGAGCGGGCGCCCTCGTGCGCGGCGTGCGCACCGGCTTTCACCTCACCGCGAACGGCAACGAGATTCACGTCGTCGTCGATCTCGCCCGCGGTGGGGTGAAGGTTCTCGCCCTCGAGCCGCAGAGCGCGGGTCTCACGCTGCGGCTCGCCCCTGGGTCCTAAGGCGGGCTCTCCGTCCAGGCGGTGAGATCGCCCTGCTCGAAGCGATCGACGAAGAGGAGCTGGCGGGACGCCGCGTTCTCGAGCAGCCGGATGGTGTCGGCGAGCTCGTCGAACAGCGCCAGGTCGAGGTCGCCGTCGTTGTCGAAGTCGAACGGCAGCGCGCACGACCCCGCCTGGGTAGCGAAGAAGCGCTGATCGAAAGCGAAGTGGCCCGCCCCGTCGTTGGAGTAGACGTCCCAGCGGTCGCCGCCGAAGCTCGCCAGGATCCAGTCCAGGTCGCCGTCGCCGTCGAGGTCGCCCAGATCGGTCGAGATCGCATCGCTGACGATGGCGTGGGTCACCGCCGATTGCAACGTGCCGTCGCCGTTGCCGAGCAGGATCGCTCCGTTGGCGCTGCCGCCGTTGGCGCTGGTGACGTCGAGGTTGCCGTCGCCGTCGAGATCGCCCACCCCCAGCATCCACGGTCCGCCGCCGGCGGCGATCTGGGAGCGAAAGGCGAATCCGCCGTTGCCCAGCCCGCGCAGGATGCGGATCTGATCCGGCGAGCGCACCCCGACCACCAGGTCGGTGATGCCGTCGTTGTCCATGTCGCCCGAGGTGATCGTCCACTCCCAGCCCGTGCCGCCGTCGACGACCGCGGCGGCGCCGAAAACTCCGGCGCCGTTGTTCAGCGTCAACGACAGGTTGCCGGGCACGAAGTCGGCGGACACCAGATCGAGATCGGCGTCGCCGTCGACGTCGAGCGCCGCGATGCCGTGCGGTCCGTCGCCCACCTCGATGACCTGCTCCGGTGCGAACGTGCCGTCGCCGTCGCCGAGCACGACCGAGATCGTGCTTTCGCTGCCGTTGGCGACCGCGGCGTCGGGAAATCCGTCGTTGTCGAAGTCGCCCGGCTCGTTCGGCGAAGCGCCGAAGCCGATCGGCGACGTGGGCTGGAGAAAGTCGCCGAAGGCGCCCGTTCCGTCGCCCAGGTTCATCAGCACCCTGAGGTCGGCGGTGTCCTCGTTCATCGTCGCGAGGTCGAGCCAGCCGTCGAGGTCGAGGTCCGTGGCCTGCGCGCCGTAGAGGCGCGTGCTCTCTCCACTCGTCGTGCGCACCGAGATCAGATCGATGTCGGTGAACGAGCGCCCGGCACCGGTGGCGAGGATCGAGAACTGGAAGGCGTAGCCCGCATCGCGCAGTGGGGAGCCATCGACCGCCGCCAGATCGCGCGAGAGATTCACCAGCACCGTCTCACCGGGCTTGAAGGAACGGCCTGGCCGCAGACGGACCGCCTGATTTCCCGGCAGCAGGGTGAACGCTCCGCTGACCGGCCCGCTCTGCCTGCCGTAAGCGCGAAAGCTCGCCGCCGAGACAGTGGCGGCATTCACCGGGCGATCGAAGTGAATCGTGATCGCCGATTCCGGAGCGACGCCGCCAGCGTTGCGCGGCGGCTGGGTCGATTGCACCTGCATGCCTCCAATGGCCCCGCCGAACAGCGGGCCGCAGAACAGGACGCCCAGAAACATCCACTTGCGTGTGAGCTGCGCACATCCGCCATCGATCATCGTCTTCTCCCGGGTCGTGCGTTGCCGCGGAGGGGATGATGCGGGAGGACCGCCCCGCCGGCAGCGACGGGGTCCATTCGCCGGCTGTGGAGTCGAATCAGCCGCCGAGGCCGAAGACCGGCAGCGCGACGCCGGTGACCGCGCGAGCCAGCGGCGAGGCGAGGAAGAGCATCGCGTCGGCGAGCGCCTGCGGATCGACCCAGCCCTGCGGGTCGGCGCCGGGCATGGCGTTGCGGTTCGCCGGAGTGTCGATCGTGCCCGGCAAGACGGCGTTCACCCGCACTCCTTGGCGCTTCACTTCTGCGGCGAGGCTCTCGGTTAGCCGAACGACCGCAGTCTTGGCGATGCTGTACGCCGCGACGCCGGCCTCTCCGGCGAGCGACGCCTTCGAGCCGACGTTGACGATCGAGCCGCTGCCGCGCGAGCGCATCGCCGGCACGACGGCGCGGCAAAGGTGGAGCGCGGAGAGGAAATTCGCCTCCCAGAGCATTTTCCAGCTCTCGTCGCTGGCGCCCTCCACCGTCTCACCTCCGCGGTAGGCGCCAGCGATGTTGAACAGATGGTCGATCTGCCCGAATCGAGCGGTGATCTCGGCCGCGCACCGCCCGACGGCGGCCGCGTCGGCCAGATCGCAAACGTGAAACGAGAGCCGGTCCGCCTGCGTCTCGGCCTCGGGCCAGAGTGCCGGCAGCCGATCGACGCTGCGATCGACGAGCGCCAGGCTCGCGCCGGCCTCGAACAGCCGGCGCGCCACCACTCCACCGAGGGCCCCAGAGGCCCCGGTCACCACAGCCACCTTGTCGGTGAAGTCGAACATGCCTGCTACCTCCTGGTGCGAAGCTACTTGCCGGCGGCGATGGGCAGCCGGACCTCGGTGAGGATCCAGCGCAGCACCATGTCGGCGCCGGTCGCCGTCTTCTCGAACTCGATCGTCAGCTGGTCGACCTCGTTAGCGGCGGCGAGCGCTACCGGCTTGGCGTCGACCACCAGCACTTCGCTCTTCGGCAGGTCGGCGGGGGTGAACTTCTGGGCCACGGCGTCAAAGTGGCCGGTGCCGTCGAGACCGAGGAGGGAGTTGAAGTGGAACTTCCAGCTCTCGGCGCCGGGAGTGGTGAACAGCGAGTAGGTTCCCGCCGCGAGCTTCTTGCCGGCGATCATGACGTCCTTGGTGACCGTAACCTCGGTCGCTTCGTTCGCGCCGGTGCGCCAGACCTCGCCGTACGGCACCACCGCTCCGCTCTCCTTGGTGCCGAAGATGTTGTCGCGGTCGCGCTTGTACGGCTGCCCGTAAGTCACCTTGACGTAGGCGTCGCCCACCATGATCCGCTCCATGCCAAGCGGGCTCTTGCGCCGTGACGGATGAAGGTCCTGGGCCGAGACGACAGCGGGGGCGAGGACGGCGGCAGCGGCGGCGGCGGCGATGGCGGTGCGCAGGAATCGAGTCATCCGTTTTCTCCTTGAGATGTCGGTTGGAGCTTTCGCGGCGACGCGCGCGCCGCAGGAAGGGGATCTTATCAACCCCCGCGCGGGGTTTCTGTCGGGCGCTCGTCGCTCTCCGGCAGCGGCAGCGCCCCGGGCTTCGGGGTCAGCAGGCCCGGCCCCCAGAGCGGGATCCAGAGCACGCCGAGGTCGCTCGCCGTGCGGGCGAGGACGAGAAGAACCGCGAACATCGCCCGTGCGCCCTCCTCCCCGAATCCTTCGTGGGCCAGGCCCACGAGCAGGATGGCGACGAACGGGAGCAGTACCGCCAGGACCAGAAAGAGTGTCGCCTGCAGCGCGCCGGCCGAGGCGAAGGTGCGCTTCTCTCGCCTTGCAGCGTAGAGGTCGCCTGCGAACTCCGCCAGCAGGAGGGCGAGATAGACGATCACCCCCCAGCTGGGCAGGGCGAAGAGGCTCTCCCCCTCCCCGAGGCCGAACCAGGCGCCGCGGGTCGAGCGATCGAGGCCCTGGCCGGCGTAGACGAGCGTGGCGAGGGAGATCGCGAGCCAGGCGAACTGAAAGAAGGCGGAGGTACGCCGGTGAAGCTCCGGATCGATCCGCGGACCGCCTGAAAAGCGGTCCCCGATGACGGCGAGCCGCACGACCACGAAGAGCTCGGCGGCAAAGAACGCGACCAGCCAGCCGACAGCCCAGTCGAGCGCCAGCACGCCATGGAGCAGAAAGGCGCCACGGGCGATCGGCAGGGCGCTGCGGGGCAGGAGGATGCGCGGGTCCTTCTCGGGCCGGAGCGCGAGATAGGCCTCGTAGATATCTGCCGGCTTCTCGCCCATGAGCCTAGGCGCGGTCAGCCGATCGCGCCATGAGGACATCCCTCTGCGGATCGTTGCCGACGACGAAAGTGTGGTGCCCGACCGGAGTGAAGCCGCACTTGGCGTAGAAGGCGATGCCGCGCGGATTCTGCTCCCAGACGCCGAGCCAGACTGTGTCGGCAGCGGAGCTGACAGCAAACTCCAGTACCTTCGCCATGAGCCGCTGCGCGAGGCCACGCCCGTGCCAGTGGGCGTCGACGTAGAAGCGCCGGATCTCGATCGGACGCTCGCCGGAGACGGCGGTCGGCGCCGCCTGCCAACCGAGCTGGGCGTAGGCCTGGAGCTCCCCGGCGCTCTCGGCGACGAACGTCACCTGGCGCGGATCGAGGATCTCCCTCAGCTGGATCTCCTCGCCGTAGCTCTTACGGACGTGGAGCTCCATGTCGTCCGGGCGGTTCTGCGCCCCGAACGCGGCGACGAACGTGCGCTCCGCAAGGGCCGCGAGCGCCGCCGCGTCGGCGGCGACCGCTCTGCGGAGAGTCGCCTCTCCACCTGCCGTCAGGATCGGCTCCGCGATTCGAGGATGGCGCGCACCAGCTCGCCGCCGAGCTCGGGCGGATGGCTCTCGAGCTCTCGGCGCAGCGCCCCCTTGCCGAGCTCCACCGTCTGTTCATAGGTCGCCAGATAGGCGGTGCACGAAGGGCAAATCGCGAGGTGGCGCTCGAAATTGCGCTCCTCATCGGGCGGGAGCTCCTGCGAGAGGAAATCGAGCAGAAAGGTGATGACCTCCTCGCAGGTGATGAACTCCTCGCCGCGCGAATGTACGGACTTGCCGATGCGGGATTTCATGCTTCCCCCAGTTCGAGGTGCGGATCGAGAAGCGTGCGCAGAGCCTGTCGCGCGCGATGCAGACGGATCTTCACCGCGTTCGCCGAGATGCCCAGCGCCTCGGCCACTTCGCCGGTGTCCAGTTCCTCGATGTCGCGCAGCAGCAGGACGGTGCGGTAGGTCGCCGGCAGGCGGTCGATCGACTCCCGCACTCGCTGGCGGAGCTGCGAGCGCTCGAGAAGCCGGTCGGCACTCTCCGGCCAGCTGCCGAAGACACGGGCGGAGTGGCCGTCTTCGAGAAAGGTGGGCAGGAGCGGCTCGATCGACTCCTCGGGATGCGCCCGCCGGCTGCGGAGCTTCATCAGCGAGGCGTTGACCACGATGCGATGCAGCCAGGTTCCGATACGGCTCTGCCCCTCGAAACGCGGCAGGCCGCGGAAGGCGAGGAGAAACGCCTCCTGCAGCGCGTCTCGCGCCTCCTCGTCGTTGCGCAACATGCGCCGTGCGACGGCGAGCATCCGGCCACCGTGGGCGTTCACCAGGCTCTCGTAGGCGCGGTCGTCCCCAGCCCGGAGCGCGGCGAGGAGCGCCCGCTCGGAGGCGTCGGGCGCCACCGCGGTGTCGAGGGCGGGGCGGGCGGGGCCGGCACCGGCGTGGGCGCCTACGTCGGTCGCGCTGGGCCCTAGTCGCCGGCGAGGAGCTTCGGCCAGTTCGCGTCTCCCTTGTCGATGTTGCCCGGAATGTCGGCCGTCCACTTCTTCTGCACCTCGAGACTGTAGTTCAAGAACAGCCGGCCGTCCTCGATCTTCCACGCCTGCGGGTCGATGCCGGCGGTGTAGCCCTGGGAAACCGCCCAGGCGCAGTAGCCGCCGTATTGCGGCGCATACTTCTCGGGTGCCTGCGCGAAAAGGTCGCGGTGGGCGGCCGAGGCGAAGCGCCAGGTAGCGCCGTTCCAGATGTGGACGTAATCCTTGCCCCCCTCGACCGGCCTGCCGTCGGTGAAGTAGGCGACCGGG
>JAYTAM010000276.1:0-7023 GCA_043737505.1 Thermoanaerobaculia bacterium | reverse complement strand
GCTCGGACGCGCTCGCCGAAACAATGCCTCGGCCGCGCCATCGCCGCGATGAAGATTTCTGGAGCGACGCGGCAGCGGCCACAGCACGCGGAGCGGCGCTCCAGAAATCTTCATCGCGGCGATGGCGCGGCCGAGGCATTGTTTCGGCGAGCGCGTCCGAGCGCGTCGGTGAGGGAGTAGCTTGACCGTTCTTACCGGTCGGCGCACAATCTCTCCGATGAGCGAGTCGCGGGCGGTGGAGAAGGGTTGGGTGGAGATGGAGGTCAAGGGGCTGCTGCTCGACCCGGCCTCCGAAACTCCGGTCCTGCTTCTGCAGTCTGTATCCGGAACCTTCGTCCTGCCGATCTGGATCGGTCAGTCCGAGGCCAACGCGATCGCCATGGCGCTCGAGGGGATTCGGGAGGCGCGGCCGATGACCCACGACCTCATGCACGACATCCTCACTGCGCTCACCGTTGAACTCTTGCGCGTCGAGATTTCGGCCCTGCGAGAAGGCACGTTCCACGGCCGGTTGCGCCTGCACAGGACTGGAGAGGAGTTCCTAGTCGACGCCCGGCCGAGCGATGCGATTGCCCTCGCCGTCCGTACCCGGGCGGCGATCTGGGTGGCCCAGGAGGTTCTCGACGAGGCGCTACAACTCGACCTCGCGACGGAGGGGGAGGAGGACGAGCGCCTGCGGGAGTGGTTGGACAAGGCGCGCCCGGAGGATCTCGGCAAGTACACCATGTAGATTCGGATTGTTATTCTAAATATCTGATTCTAAGCGTTTTAATGATAATGTCGGCGCGCCGACATGGCCCTGCAACCGAGTTTTTGCACCTCCCTTGACCGCACGGGGACCGTTCAATACACTGCCTGTCCAGCGATGATCCTAGCCATCACCAACCAGAAGGGCGGCGTCGGAAAGACGACGACCGCCATCAACCTCTCGGCCGCGCTGGCCTCCAAGGGCCTCCGGACATTGCTCGTGGATCTCGATCCGCAAGCCAATAGCTCGATGTCGTTCCTCGATGTGCACGGCTTGGAACGGACCATGTTCGACGTCCTCACGGACAGTGCGGTGAAGATGGCCGACATCCTGGTGCTGGCGGAGAAGGTTCCCAACCTTTCCATCGCACCGTCGAGTATTGCGCTGGCGAAGATCGAGTCGAAACTGCTCGGTGAGCTCGACAGTCACTTCAAATTGCAGGACGCCCTCGCGGGCGTCACCGACCAGTTCGACTTCATCGTTCTCGACACGCCGCCAACGCTCGGCATCATCACGGTCAACGCTCTGGTCGCGTCGTCGCACGTCCTGATTCCGATTCAGTCGAGCTACTTCGCCCTCGAAGGCACCGATGACCTCCTGGAGACGATCGACAAGGTGAAGCAGCGGGCGAACCCGCAACTTCAGATTCTCGGCGCCGTCATCACCCTGCACGACAAGCGGACGCTGCTGTCCCGGGACATCGTTGACCAGATTCACAAGGTCTTCGGCGATAAGCTGTTCGAGACCATGATTACGAAGAGTGTGCGCCTGGAGGAGAGCCCTGCCTACAAGGAGTCGATCTTCACCTTCGCGCCGCGTTCGACCGGAGCCTACGAGTACTACAAGCTCTCGGAGGAGGTCCTGAGCCGTGTCTGAAGTCACTTCCGCCAAGCGGGGTCTGCCGCTGCGAGTCAAAATGCGCCACGGCGCTCACTTCGTCGACGAGTTGGCAAGTCGCAACGAATCGACCATCGGCAGGCTCTTGCCGCTTTCCAGCCTGCGCCCCAACCCCAACCAGCCACGGACAGACGTCGGGGACCTTTCCGATCTCGTCGCCTCGATTCGCGACAAGGGCGTCCTGGAGCCGATTCTGGTGCGCAAGCAGGACGCCACGGAAGGACTCCCGCCAGGGGTGAAGTTCGAGATCATTGCCGGCGAGCGACGCTACCGTGCCGCCCTCGAAGCCGGGCTGTTCGAAATTCCGGCGATCGAGCTCGAGGTCACCGCAGATGAAGCGCTCGAGATCACCCTCATCGAGAACCTTCAGCGCAAGGATCTCAACGCCTTCGAAGAGGCAGAGGGCTATCAGGCACTCGGTACACTGCACGACTACACTCAAGAGCAGATTGCCCAGGCGGTCGGCCGCTCCCGCAGCTCGATCGCCGAGAGCCTGGGCCTCCTCGTCCTTCCGCCCGAGGTCCGCGAGCGCGCTCTGGAGCTCGGTATCCAGGCCAAGTCGGCCCTGCTGGAGCTGGCTAAAGTCACCGATCCCAAGGCCCTGGAGGCACTCCTTTCACGCGCCGGCAGAGAGGGCCTGAGCCGCGACGATCTGCGCAGCGAGCTCCGCAAAGGCCCGGCGAACCGCGGTGCTGCCGGGCGAAAGCGTCCATTCGCGTTCAAATTCCGCGCCCCGGACAAGTCGTTCCAGCTGCAGCTCCAGTTCCGCCAGTCGACGGTCGAGAAGTCCGACCTGATCCGTGCCCTGGAGCAGATCCTCGACGAGATCC
Source organism: Thermoanaerobaculia bacterium (assembly GCA_043737505.1). Taxonomy (GTDB): domain Bacteria; phylum Acidobacteriota; class Thermoanaerobaculia; order Multivoradales; family JAGPDF01; genus JAGPDF01. Next base: position 4,548 of record JAYTAM010000276.1, on the reverse strand, counting down.
GCAACACGCCGGAGTCCTGAGCCCCGAACCCGCCCGTAGGGCCAAGTCTTTTCTTTAAATAAAGCCAGAAGCAAAGGCTTCGGTAAAGGAAGAACGGCTGCGGGATCCATGGGCCTGATCGAGCCGGGTCGCTGCGAGCAGGATTCTCAAAGGGTCCGGCGCGCCAGTTCCTCGACCTTGCCTCCGCGGCGAAGGAGGGCCTGGCAAGACGAGCCCCGGCCGAGCCTGAGAACATTATGTAAAACCTGCCTCAAAAGCGGCTGAGTTTCTCACCGCCTGCGCAGGCAGGTTTACATAATGTATCTTATCGGACGTTCCGTAGGAGGCGAATGCACCCGCCGCAGCCGCCGCTGCGGCCCCGCGGTACGGACCTCCAGCCCACGCCGCAACCCGCGACGCCCTCCCTTTTACCGGTCCTTTTGTTTTTCTTGATTAGGTACTTCTTTTACCTGGACGCTACCGCTCGGTCCGGATGCGGCTCCACTTCGAGGCCAGACGATCGTCTTCGGCGAGACGAACGCTCTCGAGCCGATTGGCCGCCGGCAGGCCGGCGGCGAGCTCGGCGGCGATCCAAACGACCAGATTCTCGGTGGTCGGAATCTCCCCGCCCGGACCGAAGTCCGGCACGGCCTCGTTCACGTGGGCGTGATCGAGCCGGTCGACGATGGCGCTCCGAACCAGCTGGTCGAGCGCCGGAAGGTTGACCAGAAACCCGGTCTCACGATCGATCTCGCCAGAGACTTCGACCGTCAGCCTGTAGTTGTGTCCGTGCGCCGGAGCGTTCGCGCACCGGCCGAAGACCTGGCGGTTCGCCTCGGCGCTCCATTCGTCGCGGAAGTAACGATGGCTCGCGGAAAACGCATAGGTGCGCTCCAGAACCACGGTGCCCGGCATCTTTCCGGCGAGGGGCTGCGATACGCTCATCGAGTGAAACCTCTGTTTGCCCGGCTCGACCGGTATGTGCTGGGCGAGATCGTCGGGCCTCTGGGACTCGGGTTTCTAGTCTACACGTTCATTCTGCTGCTCCAGTTCCTCTTCAGTTCGGCCGAGATGATCATCCGCCGTGGACTGCCGGCACCCATCGTCGGCCAGCTGCTGCTCTACTCGCTGCCCAATATCGTCGTCCTGACCATACCGATGGCGCTGCTCCTCGGCGTCCTCGTCGGCATCGGACGGCTGGCCTCGGACAGCGAGCTTGTCGCCATGCGCTCGACCGGCCTGAGCATCTACCGCCTGCTGCGGCCCGTACTGGTGCTCTCGGCCCTGCTCGCCCTGGCCAACGGCGTGCTGATGATCTATCTCCTGCCGCAGGGGAACCGCGCGGTTTCCAGGCTTTACCTCGACATCCTCACCCGCACGGTGGCGCAGCAGGTCGAGCCGCGGGTTTTCTACAACGAGTGGCAGGGAAAGGTCTTGTACGTCTTCGAGACCTCGACCCGCGGCGATCTGTGGAAGGGGGTCTTCCTGGCAGATGCCGTTCCCAGCGAGCGCCAGGAAGTCATCGTCGCCAAGAGCGGCAGGCTCCTCGTCGAGGACGAAGGCGAACGGGTCGTGCTGCAGCTCGGCGACGCCATCAAGCACAGCTTCGACTTCCACTCCCCGAAACGATACGAGACGAGCCGTCACGAGACGCTGCGCATCGTGCTCCGCGACCGGTTCCTGTCGACCGAGCGGGCGCGGATGACGAACCGGAAGGGGCCGCGCGAGCTCACTCTCGCCGAGCTGCGCAAGCTCTCGCGCGACATCTCCGCCACTCCGGAGCAGCGCCGCGTCGCCCGCGTCGGGGTGCACAAGATGTTCGCCATCCCCGCCGCCTGCCTGGTGATGGGTCTGCTCTCCCTGCCGCTCGGGTTCACCAACCGGCACGGCGGCCGGTCGTCGGGATTCGCGATTTCGATCGGCGTCATCATCGCCTATTACGTGATGCTGTCCCAGGGAGAGGACGCCGCCCGGCTGGGAAAACTCTCGCCCGGCCTGGCCATCTGGCTGCCCGACCTGCTGCTGCTGGCGATCGGCCTGGTACTGCTGGTGGTCCGCAACCGCGATCGCGGCCTCCTCCCCCGCCGTCTTCAGCGCTACCTCGGCGCCCGAGTGGCGAGCCTGAAGCGGCGGCGAGGCCAGCGATCGGACGCTGCGGCCTCCCTGCACCGGTCGCGCAAGGCCGATCAGGCTGGGCAGAGGGCGAGCGGACGGATCGGAGCCATTGGAGCCATCGGAGGCATCGGAGGGGTCGGAGCGGTCGGAGCGATAAGAGGGGCCGGAGCGAGCGCCGCGGCGCGCGGGGCCCGGCCCGGGCGGCGAGTGGTACTTCGATTGCCCCGCCTGCGCCTGCGTTTCCCCAACATTCTCGACCGCTACATCCTGGGACGTCTCGGCGGAATCCTCGCTCTGGTCTGGATCTCGGCCATCGCGATCAGTTCGATCGCCGACCTGACGGGCAACATCGACGACATCCTGAAGAACCAGCCAGCGGCGAAGTTCGTCGTTCAGTACTACAAGTACCAATCCCTGCAGACCGCCTACGACATCGCGCCGATCGCCGTCCTGATCGCCACGCTCATCACCTTCAGCCTGTTGTCGCGCACCAGCGAGGTGATCGCGCTGCGATCGCTCGGCGTGAGCCTGCACCGCATCGCCCTCCCGGCGGTCGCCGGCGCCGGCGTGGTCGCCCTGCTCTGCGTCTTCCTGCAGCTGCAGGTGCTGCCGGCATCGAACCTGAAGGTCGAGGAAGCGAACAACGTCATCAAGGGCCGCGCGCAGGGCCGCTCCGTGCGCCGGGCCGATCAGCAATGGCTGCTGGGCAAGGGCCGCTTCATCTACAACTACCTCAACTTCGACCCCAAGACCGCCTCGCTGCAGCGCCTGCAGGTGTTCGACTTCGACGACAAGCACCAGTTGGCCGCCCGGCTGCTGGCAGCGAACGCGAAGTTCACCTCTCGAGGCTGGGTGGTTTCGGACGGCTGGGCGCGCACCTTCGAAGGGCTCAACGAGCGTTCGTTCCGCAGCATCGGCACGCCGGTGGCGGTCGACCTCGAAGAGAAGCCGGAGTACTTCGAAGCCGAGGTGCGGCGGCCGAAGTCGATGGGATTCAACGAGCTCCGTGCCTACGTGAAGGAGGTCCGGGAAAGCGGCCAGGCGGTGCCGGCGCTGGAGGTCGCGCTGCAGGACAGGGTTGCCTTCCCGTTCGCCTCCCTGGTCATGGCGCTGGTAGCGCTGCCGTTCGCCTTCCGCCTCGAGCGCAAGGGCGCGCTTTACGGATTGGGGCTCGCCATCGTTCTCGGCATCTGCTTCCTGGCGGTTTTCGCTTTCTTCCGCACCCTGGGGCAGGTCGGAACCTTCCCGGCGATCATCGCCGCGTGGAGTCCGAACGTCCTCTTCGCGCTGCTCTCGGCCTATCTCTTCCTCGGCGTCAAGAGCTGACGAGCGGCTCTCAGAATCCGGCCGCTATCTGGCGAGCAGCGCCCGCGCCCGCTCGGAGCGCATTCGAAAGTGCGCCTGGAGCTCCGCCAACGGCCGGCAGTTGAGCACCTGGGCGGGGACCGCCAGCGCCTTGCGCGCGATACCGATGCCGTAGGCGACGTCGGAGAGTCCGTGCGGTGAATGGGCGTCGGGATGGATAGACGTCACGCCTCCGCCGGCGATCCAACTCCGGAGCGGCCGCCAGTCGAGGTCGAGGCGGTGCGGATTGGCGTTGAGCTCGGGAATGGCTCCGTTCTCGCGCGCCGCCGCGAGCACCTCATCGAGGTCGAGGTCGTAGGGCTCGCGCACCAGCAGGAGGCGGCCCGTGGGGTGTCCGAGAAAGGTCACGCAGGGATGAGAAGCGGCGCGCACCCAGCGCGCGGTCATCGCCTCGCGTGGCATGCCGAACCGGCTGTGGACCGAAGCGACGACGAAGTCGAATCCGAGCAGGAGCTCGTCGTCGAAGTCGAGCGCGCCGTCTCCCAGGATGTCGCACTCCGTGCCCTTGAACAAGAACGGCTTGCGGCCGGCGGCGTTCCAGCGGTCGATTTCATCCCACTGTCGGCGGACGCGGTCGGCATCGAGACCACGGGCGTAGGCGGCGGCACGCGAATGATCGGCGATGCCCAGATACTCCCAGCCCAGATTCGCGGCGGCCGTCGCCATCGCTTCGAGCGTCGCGATACCGTCGCTCCAATCGGTGTGCACGTGCAGAGTGCCTCGCAAGTCGGACAGAGCCACCAACTCGGGGATCGCCCCGGTGGCCGCGAGATCGACCTCCCCCATCCCTTCACGCGCCTCGGGTGGAATCCAGGCCAGGCCGAGTTGGGCGTAGATCGCCTGCTCCGAGTCCAGGTGGAAGCGCTGCTCGCGGGCTCCGAGCGCTTCGGCCAGCGGGTTCTGCGAAGGATGGAGCCCATACTCGTTCAGCGTCCAGCCGCGACTCGTGGCGAGCGAGCGCAGCTCGGTGTTGTGCTCCTTGCTGCCGGTGAAATGCAGGAGCGCCGCGGCGAACTCGTCCTCCTCCACCAGCCGCAGGTCGGCGCGCACGCCGCCGGCGACGACCACCGCCGCCGTCGTAGAACCGCG
>JAYTAM010000275.1:0-16157 GCA_043737505.1 Thermoanaerobaculia bacterium | reverse complement strand
GCGGCGGAGATTCTCGGAATGCTGTCATCGAGGGTGCATCTGGTTTGGGCGAGGAAGAAGGGTGCGTTTCTAGGAGTTGGAAATGACCTGAGGTACCTCAAAGCCACGTGCTTCGATGAGTTTCCTTTCCCTGTGTGCGTTTTTGCTGTTGCTGAAAAAGTTCGCCAACTCGGCGAACAGCTCGATGCGCATCGGAAGCGGCAGCAGGCGGCGCATCCTGGGCTGACGATCACGGGGATGTACAACGTGCTCGAGAAGTTGCGGTCGGGAGAGGAGTTGTCGGCGAAGGAGCGGGGGATCCACGAGCAGGCGTTGGTCTCCGTGCTGAAGCAGATCCACGACGAGCTCGATGCGGCGGTGTTCTCGGCGTATGGCTGGCCGGTGACGCTCACCGACGAGGAGATCCTCGAGCGACTGGTGGCGTTGAACCACGAGCGCGCGGAGGAGGAGAAGCGCGGGATCGTCCGTTGGCTCCGCCCCGAGTTCCAGAACCCGCAAGGGAAAAAGGACGCGGTCCAGGACGAGATCCCCGGCACCTCGCACAAGAAGTCGAAGAAGGGTGCAAAGGCTACGGCGGCCGAGAGCCCGGCGAAAACCGAGAAGCGCGTCTGGCCCAAGGAGCTGCCGCAGCAGGTGGCTGCCGTGCGCGATCTCTTGGGCGAAGCGGGGGCGCTCGACCTGGCAGGCGCCAAGGCCGCCTTCAAGGGCGTCAAAGACGAGGCGCTGACCGCTTCCCTCGACAGCCTTGCCGCGCTGGGCCTCGCCGTCGCCTCCGGCGCCGGCCCGGCCCGCAGCTGGTCGGCGGTGCGGTAGCGAACCCGCTCCACAAGGGCCTTGAGGCCCCCTGCAGCAAGGCCCACGGGTTCCTGTTACCATCCTTCAGCGGGCCCAAGATGAGCAAGACAGACACTCAGAAACTCGAAGCAGAAGCGCTCGCTTTCCTCGGACGCGGCCTGTATACGGTCCCGGAGGCTGCACGGCTGAGCCGCGTGTCTGCGGGACGAATTCGGCGCTGGATGCGCGGCTATACCTTCAGGTCCTCAGACGGCTCGTCGCATGCGTCGCCGCCAGTCGTTCTAGCCCCAGGACGTCAAGACGCAGGGGGTCTCACTCTCACTTTTCGTGACCTGATCGAAGTCCGGTTCATCGATGCCTTCCGATCGCATGGGGTGAGTTGGAAGGTGATTCGCCTCTCGGCGGAACGTGCGAGCGAGCTCTATCGCGAGAGTCACCCGTTCGCGTCACAGCGTTTCCTCACGGATGGCCGCTCTATTTTCGCTGAGATGCTCGAGAGCAACGGCGAAGATTCGCTTCTCGAGCTCGTCGAGAGTCAGTATGCATTCAAGAGGGTCTTGGAGCCTTACCTTTACAAGGGGCTGGAGTTCTCGAGCGCCGATCAAGTGCTTCGATGGTGGCCGCTCGGCGAGAAGCGACGCGTCGTGATCGATCCCGCGAGGGCATTCGGACAACCCATCGACTCGAGTGGATTCGTGCCTACGGCGGCGTTAGCGGGAGCCTTTCACGCCGAGAAGTCCTACAGGCGGGTCGCCGAGTGGTTTGGCGTAGAGCTGCGGTCCGTTCGCGACGCCGTCGCATTCGAGCAGAGTCTCGCGGCTTGAAATTTTTTCTAGACAACAACCTTTCGTACCGACTCGCGGAAGCACTGTCGAGTCTTTCGTCGGAGCATTCCGATCAAGTCGTTCACCTTTCCAAGAAGTTCGAGCCGGGTACCGACGACGAGACCTGGATTCGCAGCCTGGGAAAGGAAGGGGACTGGGTTGTCGTTTCGGGCGATGGAAGGATTCGCAAGCGACCGGCGGAGCAGGCGGTCTTCAAGGCCGCGAAGCTCACCACCTTCTTTCTCGCGCCGGGTTGGATCCACGCCGGATTTTGGAAGCAAGCGTATCTTTTGGTTATGTGGTGGCCCCGGATCATGGAGCAGGCTCGCTTGGTTGAGCCTGGAGCTATCTTCGAAGTCCCGTTCCGCCACACGGGAAACACGGGAAAGTTCATCCAAGTCTAGGCGCTTCGTCACTGCTGCTTGCGACGGATCGATCCGGCCGAGGACTATCTGGAAGATTCATGGGCACATTGACCTCAGAGCAGCTTCTCGGGCCGCTGAATGCGACCGAGGCGAAGAACGCGCCTCTCTCGGTGACCTTCCAGGGGAACCTCGACCTGCTTCGCCGGAGCCGCGTCGCGATTGTTGGATCACGAGCAGCAGGGGAGGCCGCCATCCGGCGGGCGGCGCGTCTTTCGCGCGAGCTTTCTCAGGCCGGTGTCGTGGTCGTGAGCGGCCTGGCGGATGGCATCGACTCTGCGGCGCATCGTGCGGCGATCGACGAGAAGGGCAGGACCATCGCGGTTCTCGGTAATGGGTCATCGCACTTCTACCCGGCAGCGAACAGGGAGCTTCAGCTCGTGATCGCCAGGGACCACCTCCTTCTAAGCGAGTTTTCCGAAGACACGCCGCCAAAGCGTGGCAACTTTCCGATCCGCAACCGGACCATGGCGTTGGTCTCCCACGCTACGGTCATTGTGGAGGCCGAAGAGCGTAGCGGCACGATCGCTCAAGCCTGGGAAGCGATTCGCCTCGGTCGCCCGCTCTTTCTCATGAGGTCCTTGGCCGAAAAGCAAGGACTCGAGTGGCCGGGAGTCGTCATGCAATACGGAGCAAGGATTCTCGACTCTTCGGATCAGATCCTGTCGCTGCTGGTGTCGCCGAGAGAGTCGCATTCGAAGCAAATGTCGTCAGCGGCCGGGCCCGGGCCCCAATCTGCCGTCCAAGTCGACTCGCTCCATCGCCGATGACGGCTGGATCCGCCGAACCGATTCGCTGCCCGTGGGCGGGGAGCGATTCGATCTATCGGGCATACCACGACACGGAGTGGGGTGTTCCGTCGCGCGATGAGCGCCACCTGTTCGAGATGTTGAATCTCGAAGGGGCGCAGGCGGGGTTGTCGTGGATCACGATCCTGAAGAAGCGCGAGAACTACCGCCGGGCGTTCGACGACTTCGAGCCCGAGAAGATGGCGCGCTACGACGAGAGGAAGGTGGCAGAGCTCCTCGCCGATGCCGGCATCGTGCGCAACCGGCTGAAAGTCGCGGCGGCGATCGGCAATGCCAGGGCCTACCTGGCGCTGCGCGAGAACGGCCGGACGCTCGCCGAGGTCGTCTGGGCGCCCTTCGACGGCCAGCCGCGGCAGAACCGGATCCCTTCGACGGGCAAGGTGCCGGCGACGAGCCCGGAGTCCGACCTCCTGTCCAAGGAGCTCAGGAAGCTGGGTTTCAAGTTCGTCGGCTCGACCATCGTCTACGCCTATCTGCAGGCGGTCGGCTGCGTCAACGACCACCTCGTCAGCTGCTTCCGGCACGACGCGGTGAAGAGTATTCAGTAGCCCCACCAGCGCGCCCGGCTCCCGCCTTCGAAGCCGTCGGCGAAGATGTAGTCGTTCTCGGCGCGCATGAGGAATCCCCAGCTGTCGCTCGTGCCGTCGATGGCGTTGCCGACGACGATCGGCCGGCCCCCCCAGAGCAGGAAGTCGTCGATGCTCTGATCCATGCCGCCGGACAGGTCGATGTCATAGACCTCGTAGCCGGTCGGCTGGGAGCCGTAGTTGGCGTCGGGCACGTAGGCTGAATGGGTGAGCTCGAGCCGTTGGGTTCGAAACGCGTCCCCGCCGAAGAACTCAGTCGCGAGGACCGTCCAGCCGTCTCCCTGGGAGGCGAGCTGGGCGGGCGTCGATTGTGCCCAAAGGTGATGCGACACTCCTTCCGTCGAGTCGATGCGGACCAGGTCGAGATTCTGGTCCAACCGTCTCACGGAAGCGATGTAGTCCCCCGCCGAGGGCTCGGCGAGGATGTCGCCCGCGATCTCGTCTTCATCGTCGTTCGGCCCCGAGTCCCGCACCGTCAGCAGGCCATCGCCGGAGAAGGTGATGTCGAGGTCGCCGCCGGCGGTGTAGCGCAGAGCCATGGTGTCGAGGTCGCTCGCCGATCCCGGGTCGACCCGCGTCACCAGCACGACGATCCGGCCGAGATCGTCTACGGTCATGGCGACCTGGCTGCGCAGCGTCCCCAGGCCGGCGAAGGTCACCTGGCGGATGCCAGAGGTTCCGGAGCCAAACGCGGTGTCCAGGGAGCCGCTCGTCGTCAGGCCGAGGAGGTAATAGGCGTAGCTCGACACCCCCACCGCCGCGCGCAGCAGGGCGACCGTTCTCGGCGCGCTGACCGCTCCCGTTTCTGGCCGGATTTCGCCCAACCCGACGATGACGCAGGACTCGGTGTCGCAGTAGCTCTGGGTGTCGAACAGGCGGTAGCCGTCGGTCGAAAAGGCCTCGTCGAGCGTGCAGCCGGGCTGGTCGATCTCGTACCGTGCGAGCAGCGCGTGCAGCTGTGAGGTGCCCTGGAAAGTCAGCCAACCGCCGACGAGCAGGTTCCCCGACGAGTCGATGATCGCCGCTTCACCCCCCGATTCGTCGGTGAACACGCCGAGATCTCCGGTCGAGTCGCGGCAGGAGCGGTCGCTGCGCACCTCGCCGTTTCTGTCCACCGCCTGGAAGTGAAGGCTGCGTGTGCCGGCGGGAAAGTCGTAGTCGCCGACCCCGTAGAGCAGGTCGTTCGTCGCCACGGCGGTCTCGAGAAAGACCTGGCCCGACCACTGCCAGGTCGCGAAGCCGTCGCCCGCACCCCAGTTCATGGAGAGGGCGCCGTCATACTGGGCGGAGAGCGGCAGGGCGAGCGCCGCAGATGCGAGCGCACAGGCTGTGATCGTGCCAAGTTTCGATCTTGCGGACGACCGGCGGAGCATGTCGGAGATCCCTCCTCTACTCTTCCGTCGTTCGCGGCCGCCCGGGGACACCGTCAGTAGCCCCACCAGCGCGCGCGGTTCCCGCCCTCGAATCCGTCGGCGAAGATGTACTCGTTCTCCGTCCGCATGAGAAAGCCCGAGGCGTCTCCGTCGCTGTCGAAGGCATGGCCGACGAGGACCGGCCGGCCACCCCAGAGCAGAAAGTCGACGATCGACTGGCCGGTTCCGCCACCGAGATCGATGTCGTAGGCCTCGCCGCCGCCGGGCTCGGAGCCGAACGTCGGATCGTTGTTGTAGCTGGTGGCAGACACGTTGTAGCGGCCCATGCGAAAGGCGTCGAACGAGAGGTTCTCCCGGGCGGTGAGGAAGCGCCTGTCACCCTGGTAGGCAAGCTGACCCGCAGTCTCGGGGGGAGAGGCTCCCGTGGAGAAGACGCCGTCGTCGTCGAAGCGGATGAGGAGCCAGTCGGTGCCGCGCTGGACGGAAGCCACTCCGGAGCCGTCCGGGAGAATCGACAGGTCGCCGGCAATGGTGTCCGTCGCGTCATCGATGCCGGAGTCCTGGATCGTCATCAGGCCGTTGGCGCCGAAGGAGGGGTCGATCGTGCCGTTGGCGGTGTAGCGCAGAGCCATCACGTCGAGGTCGCTCGTCGTGTCGTCTTCGAGCCGCGTCAGCAGGACGACGATCCGCCCCGCATCGTCCACCGTCATCGTGGCGCCGGATTGGGGTGTGCCGAACTCGGCCGAGGTGATCTCCCGAATCCCTGTGCCCGCCGCGCCGAAGCCGGCGTCGAGCGAGCCTGCAGGCGTCAAGCCGATCAGGAAATAGCGATAGTTCGAGATCGCGACCGAAGCGCGCAGCAGCGCGACGATTCGGGGGGAGGCCACCGCACCGGTCTCGGGCCGGATCTCGCCCAGTGCGCCGATGAGGCAGCTCTCCGGGTCGCAGTAGGTCTGGGTGTTGAAAAGGCGCACTCCGTCGGTCGAGAAGTCCTCGTCGAGCGTGCAGCCGGGCTGGTCGATCTCGTAGCGCGCGACGAGCGCATGGAGTCGGGAGGGCGTGCCGGTGAAGTTCACCCAGCCGCCGATGAGGAGGTTCCCCGAGGAATCGAGGATCGCTGCCTCGCCGCCGGATTCGTCGGTGAAGGCACCGAAGGCGCTCGTCGAGTCGTGACAGGCGCGATCGCTGCGCTCTTCGCCGTTCCTGTCCACGGCCTGGAAGTGGAGGCTCCGCGTGCCGGCCGGAAAGTCGTAATCACCGACGGCGTAGAGCAGGTCGTTGGTCGCCACGCCGGCCTCGAGAAAGACCTGTCCCGCGCTCCCCGGTCCGTCCCAGGTGGCGAAGCCGTCGCCAGCACCCCAGTTCGGGCTCAGGGCACCGTCGTACTGGGCGGAGAGTCGGCCGGCGCCGAGCGCCAGGGCGAGCGCGAGGGCGCAAGTCGGGAGGGCGAGCTTCAGCGGTCGGTTCGGAGAATGGGGCATCGCGGGGGTCACCTCCCTCCCTAGACCGTCGAAACCGGTCTCAGGGGGCCAGGCTCCCCGGTTCTCGCCGTGCTGCAGCGAAGTCGGGCTAGGGGACGCTCGACGACCAGGCGGCTGGGTTCCCGCTTTCGAATCCGTCGGAGAAAACCGACCGGTCGGCGAGCAGGATTTCCGCCCGATCGCCCGGCTCGAGCCCCGCTCTGAAAATGATGCCGTAGGGGTCGAGATAGCGAGGCGATAGGAATTGGTTGTCGGCGCCTTCCGCGTTCACCAGGAGCTCGGCATTCTCCTGCGGAATCACCAGCGTCTGCTCTCGCACCTGGCCGTCGAAATTCGCGTCCGGTTCGATCGCGAAGGCGACGCGCAGGGAATCCGGAGAGATCTCGAAGGAGTCCGCGTCGTAGCGAAAGAAGGCGATCGGACTCAGGTTGGTCAGGCGCGCACGCAGGGCGGTTCCGGAGACCGTCGTACGGTAGAGGTCGTCGCGATCCAGCTCCTCTAGATTGGCGCGATAGACGATGCGTGTCCCGTTGGCGGCGATCCGGAACGAGCTGACGGAGCGCCCTGCCGGTACGGTGTCCGAGCGGCGCGAGGGCGCGGCGCTGCCGTCGATCGGAGCGCTCCAGAGCTCGGTCCGGCCGTCTACCGTCGCGTCCGCCAGGTAGACCACCCGGTCGCCGGCGAGGCGAGGACCTCCCACGTCTCCGCCGGCGACCAGCGCGCCGCTCAACTTGATGGGCGCGCTGCTGTCGTCGATCGGGACGCTCCAGAGCTCGTCCATGTTGTTGACCACGGCGTCCGCTTCGTAGACGACCGTTCCGTCATCGGCGATCAGAAATCGATGGACCTCGCCGCTCGCGACGAGGTTCTGGTTCAGCCGCAGGAAGGTGGTCGCGGAGTCGAGGCGAATGCTGGCGAGCTCGGCGACGCCTGCGGTGAAGAAGTCGCCGATCAGCACGGCGCGAAGTCCGTCTGGCGCGACCGCCCAGTCGTCGAGGTTGAAGTCCACGGGCAGCTCTCCGGCCCAGAGCCGGAAGGGCGAGCCGGATGTGAGGTACGTCGTCCAGATCTCCACGCGGTCGTTGGCGTCGGTGTCGATCAGGTAGAGCACCCGGGTGTTACCGTTCGACGCGGGAAAGAGCAGCATCTCGTCGACGTTACCCTCGTCCAGCGTGGAGGGCGCCGCGGAGCCGTCCGTGGGCGCGACCTGGAGCGGTCCGATACTTACTGCCGTCGCTGATATGGAGGACGACCTTGGAGCCGTCTGGAGTGAGGGCGAACTCCCGGAGATACTCGGTGGTGAACGGCGCGTGGAGTCGAATCGGCGCCGCCGAGCCATCGAGCGGTACCGACCAGAGCTCGTCGCGCTCTCCGGGCCCCGTCGGCGCCGCGTAGACGAGCCGGCGGCTATCTCCGGTAATCCGGTAGTCGGGGGAGGAGTCGAAGGTGAGTGGGCCGTCGAGCACGATGGGCGGCGCACCAGCCGCGGCGTAACGCTGGGCGCTCGCCAGCCAGCAGGTGTCCAGCTCGCAGCCGTGGAAGGCCAGCCACTTCCCGTCCGGAGATGCCAGATTGGCCGAGTCGTACGCGGCGACTCCGTTGGGCACGAAGCCGCCGGAGAGGTCGCGCAGAGTGTGATCGGCGCGCAGCGGCTGGAGCAGGAGCGGTGAGAGAAGCAGCGTGAAACCGACGGCTCCCCAGCTGGCGAAACGCCTTGGGGCCCGATTACCCGACGATCCTGACCATCGCGACCATCTCATGGCGAACCTCCCTGTCGAAGGGAAGAACGCAGGAACCGCCCCGGGGGCGACAGTCCCCGGCGAGAGTCAGCCTTTCGCCAGCACCTTGCGGGCGGCGACGATCTCGTCGGGGCGGATCGCCGGCTTCGGGTAGGCGAGGTCGAGCCCGTCGAGCGCGGCGATGATCGTCTCCGAGATGATGTGGCGGGTGAACCATTTGTGATCGGCCGGAACGACATGCCAGGGGGCAAGCTGGGTTGCCGTTGCCTGGATGGCCGCTTCATAGGCCTTCATATAAGAAGTCCAGTGTTCGCGCTCGCGGATATCGCCGAGCGCAAACTTCCAGTTCTTCGCCGGCTCGTCCAGGCGTGAGAGGAAGCGCTTCTTCTGCTCATCCTTCGAGACGTGGAGGAAGAACTTGAGAATGAGATATCCCTGGCGGGAGAAATAGCGCTCGAACGCGGCGATGTCCTCGAGGCGCTCGTCCCAGATGCGCTTCGTGACCGTCGCCTTCGGCAGGCGCTGGCCGGCAAGAATCTGCGGATGCACACGCACCACCAGCGCTTCCTCGTAGTACGAGCGGTTGAAGAGTCCGATCCGGCCGCGCTCGGGAAGAGCCCGTGCGGTGCGCCAGAGGAAGTCGTGGTCGAGCTCTTCCGTAGACGGCTGCTTGAAAGAGTAGACCTGGAAGCCCAGAGGATTGACGCCCGCGAAGACGCGCTCGATCGCGCCGTCCTTTCCGGCGGCGTCCATCGCCTGCAGGATGACCAGGACGCCCCAGCTATTCGCGGCGTAGAGCTTCTCCTGCAGCGCCGCCAGCCGTTCGACGCCGCTCTCGCTTGACGCCTGGACGTGCTCCTTCTCGAGCCCGGCGGTGTCCGCGGGATCGATGCTCTTCAGGCGGAAGCTGCGGCCGTCGGTGACGCGGTAGCGGGCGAGAAGTTTCTGCGTGTCGGCACGCCGGGGTTTCGGGTTCGGCTTCGGGCTCATGCGTCCATGCTACGGCAGGCGATAGGCTTGTGCGAACGTGAGTGAAGAAGCGCCTTCCGAAGCGACCGGTTTGCCCCACGTGGTGGTTCTCGGCGGAGGCTTCGGTGGGCTGGCGGCGACCCGCGCTCTGCGCCGTGCTGCGGTGCGCATCACGCTGGTGGATCGCAAGAATCACCACCTCTTTCAGCCGCTCCTCTACCAGGTGGCGAGCGCCGGGCTGGCGCCGGGCGACATCGCCGCCTCGATTCGCCAGGTCTTCCGCAAGCAGCGGAATGTCACCGTCGCCATGGCGGAGATCCAGGGGGTCGATCCGCTCCGGCGGCAGGTGCTGTTGACGGTGCCGGAGCGCGGCGAGGTCGCCCTCGACTACGATTTCCTGGTGGTGGCCACCGGCGTCGGGCCGAGCTACTTCGGACACGACGAGTTCGCCCCCTTCGCCCCCTGCCTGAAGACGATCGAGGACGCGACGGCGGTGCGGGCGGCCGTGCTGGGGGCGTTCGAACGCGCCGAGGTGCAAGCGTCGCCCGCCGATCGCGCCGACCTCCTGACCTTTGTCCTGGTGGGCGCTGGTCCGACCGGCGTCGAGATGGCGGGCGCCCTCGCCGAGCTCGCGCGCGCCACGCTGGCGGAAGACTTTCGCCGCATCGACCCGCGCCTGTCGCGCATCGTGCTGCTCGAAGCCGGGCCGCGCATCCTGCCGACCTTTCACGACAGCCTCGCGGCCCAGGTCCACCGGCGGCTCGAGCGCATGGGGATCGAGATTCGCTGCGGCAAGGCGGTCGAGAAGGTCGATGCCCGCGGAGTGGAGGTCGGCGGGGAGCGCATCGACGCCGGCGTCGTGCTGTGGACGGCGGGGGTGACGCCCTCGCCCGCGGCGGCCTGGCTGGGGGCGGAGAGCGATCGGGCCGGGCGCGTCCGGGTGGAGGCCGACCTCTCGCTTGCCGCAAGGCCGGAGGTCTTCGTGGTCGGCGACGTTTCGGCCCGGCAACAGGATGGCCGCCAGCTTCCCGGCGTCGCCCAGGTGGCGATCCAGGGCGGACGTCACGCCGGCCGGACGATCGCGGCGCGCGTCGCCGGGCGCTCCGTTCCCGGTCCGTTCCGCTACTTCAACAAGGGCGACATGGCAGTCGTGGGAAGAAATTTCGCCATCCTCGAGCGCGGCGGGATCCGCATCGGCGGCTTCTTCGCCTGGCTCGCCTGGGCTTTCGTCCACGTCGTCTCGCTGGCGCTGTTCAACAACCGCCTGATCGTCTTCACTCAGTGGTTCTGGTCGTACTTCACCTTCGAGCGCGGCTCGCGCCTGATTACCCTGCCGCCCCTGCCGCCCCTGCCGCCCCTGCCGCCGGTGCCACCTCGCGTTCCAGCAGCGCCCGCTTCCTCTTCACCCCCCAGCGATAGCCGGTGAGCTCGCCGTTCCTGCCGACCACGCGATGGCAGGGAACGACGAGCGCGACCGGGTTGGCGGCGCAGGCGCCCGCCACGGCGCGGACCGCCGTCGGCCGTCCGATCTTTCGAGCGAGCTCGCCGTAGGACACCGTCGTACCGCGTGGAATCGCCAGCAGAGTCCGCCAGACCAGAGCCTGGAACGGGGTCGCCTCGAGATCGAGGGCCGGCGCCGCTGCCTCGCCGGCGAGCAGGGCTTCGAGCTGCTCGAAACTCGCGGCGAGAGCGTCGCTTTCCTCGCGGAGCGTCGCCTGCGGAAACTCGGCCACCAGCTCGGCACGCACCAGGGCGGCGCTGTCGCCGAGACGCACGGCGCACAGGCCGCGCTCGGTGGTGGCGATCAGCAGGTGGCCGAGAGCGGTCTTCTGCGTGGCGAAGGCGATGTGGACTCCGCGACCGCCGTGGCGGAACCGGCCGGGGGTCATGCCGAGAATCCGGGTCGCCTCGTCGTAGATCCGCGACGCCGAGCCGTAGCCGGCGTCGAAACCGGCGTCGAGGACGTTCCGGCCGCTCGCCAGCTCGCGCTTGAGCCGCTCGGCCCGGTGGGCGAGGGCGTACTGCTTGGGTGAGAGGCCGAGGCGGCGCTGGAACTCGCGCTGGAGATGCGCCGGAGAGAGGTCGACGGCAGCGGCGAGCTCGCCAAGGGGAACGGACTCGCCTGCCGCCGCGTCGAGCAGCCGGCGCGCCGCAGCGACCGCACGCTCGATCGCCGGCAGCTCGTCCGGCCTGCAGCGTCGGCAGGCGCGGAAGCCGGCCTCCCGGGCGGCGGTACCGTCGCCGAAGAAACTCACGTTTTCCCGCTTCGGCCGGCGGGCGGGGCAGGAGGGCCGACAGTAGATGCCGGTGGTCTTCACTGCGAAGACGAAACTGCCGTCGGCGGCGCGGTCGCGAGCGTGAACCGCGCGCCAGCGCGCGGTGGCGACAGCCTCGTCGGCGTCGCGCTTTTTTCGGTAAAGGGGCGGGTGGACTTCGGGCATGGGGTTCCCGGTTTTCGGCGGTATCCGCTTGGGCGACGTTAGCACCTCAGACGCTGGGGACCGCGAGACGCGAATCGAGGTCGGTGCGGCGGGTGGGGCTGGATTGGGCACGGTCGACTCCTCGTCGAAAGGGCGATTCAGGCTTTTCCCTTTACCGAAAAGAAAAGTAGCGGATCGCGAGTGTGCCCGGCCACCGCTTTCCTGCGCTCAAACTCGAACGCCGCCGGTGCGCGTGCTAGCCTTTACTCGCCTATGAAAACGGTTCGCATTGCCAATGGACAGGGGTTCTGGGGGGACAGCGTGGACGCGCCGCTGCACCTCATCGAAGGTGGGCCGATCGACTACCTCGGCATGGACTATCTCGCCGAGGTCACGCTGTCGATCATGATGCGGCAGAAGCTCAAGAATCCTGCCGCGGGCTACGCCACCGACTTCATCGACTTCATCCGCCGCGCCCTGCCGCAGCTGGTGGCGAAGAACATCCGGGTGATCACCAACGCCGGCGGGCTCAATCCGAAGGCTTGCCGCGAGAAGATCTTCGAGGTCGCCCGGGGTCTGGGCATCTCGGGCTTCAAGGTCGGAGTGGTCGAAGGCGACGATCTGCTCGGCCGCCTGCCCGAGCTCCAGGCGCGCGGTCACGAGCTCAAGAACATGGACTCCGGCGCAGCACTCGCGCCCTTCCTCTCCCAGGTCACCTCGGCCAACGCCTACATCGGCGCCCGGCCAGTCGCCGAAGCGTTGGATGGCGGCGCGCTCATCGTGCTCTGCGGCCGGGTAACCGACACGGCGCTCGCGCTCGGTCCTCTGGTGCACGAGTTCGGCTGGGCGGCGGACGACTGGGATCGCCTGGCCGCGGGGACGATCTGCGGCCATATCCTCGAGTGCGGCGCGCAGGCGACGGGCGGGAACTTCACCCGCTGGTGGGAGGTTCCCGAGCTGTGGAAGGTCGGCTATCCGATCGCCGAGGTCGAGGCCTCCGGCAGCTTCGTGATCACCAAGCACCCGGGCACCGGCGGGATGGTGACCGTCGATACCGTCTCCGAACAGCTGGTCTACGAGATGGGCGATCCGCAGAGCTACATCACTCCCGACGTCACCGCCGAGTTCACCTCGATCCGGCTGGCGCAGGATGGGGTCGACCGCGTCCGCGTCTCGGGCATCACCGGGCGGGCGAAGACGCCGTATCTGAAGATCTCGGCCTCCTACCTCGACGGCTACAAGGCGGCAGGACAGGTGACGGTCTGCGGACCGCGCGCCGTCGAGAAGGCCCTCCTCGCGGCGGAGCTGGTCTGGAAACGCCTCGAGCGCGCCGGCGTGACCTTCGCCGACGAGGATCGGAAGACCGAGCTGCTCGGGGTCTCAGGCGTCCTGCCGGGAATCCTCGCGGTGCCGGAGGATCCGCCGGAGGTGGTGCTGCGCCTGGCGGTGCGCGACGCCGACCGCGGCAAAGTCGACCGCTTCGGCAAGGAGATCGCGCCGCTCGTGACGGCCGGCCCCCCTGGGGTGACCGGCTTCGCCGGCGGCCGCCCGAAAGCCCAGGAGGTCGTCGCCTACTGGCCGGCGCTCCTGGCGCGCGAAGAGATCGAGCGCACCCTCGAAGTCAGCGTGGAGGCGATTTGAGCGCCGTGCGCGTGCCGCTCGCCCGCATCGCCCATGCCCGCTCGGGCGACAAGGGCGACGCCTCCAACGTCGGCCTGGTGGCCTACTCGCCGGCGCTCTACGAGGTTCTCGTGCGCGAGGTCACGGCGGAGCGTGTCGCGATTCACTTCCGCGATATCTGCCGCGGTCCTGTCGAGCGTTTCGAAGTGCCGAACCTCCTGGCGCTCAACTTCCTGCTCCACGACGCGCTGGGCGGAGGCGGCACGGCGAGTCTGCTGACGGACGCCCAGGGCAAGACCCACGGACAGGGGATGCTCGAGATGCTGGTCGAGGTCCCCGGGGAGCTCCTGTGAGCCTTCTCGAGGTCCGCCGAAGCGCCGACCTGCTCTACGTCACCCTCAACGATCCGGCGCGGGCGAACGCGCTTTCGCCGGCCCTGGCTGCCGAGCTCACGGCCCTCTACCGCCGCGACCTTCGCGCCGAAGGGGTGCGCGCGGTGCTCCTCGCCGGGGCAGGTAGACACTTCTGCGCCGGCGCCGATCTCGAGCACCTGCAGACGCTGCAGTCGGCTTCGGCGCTCGACAACCGGCTCGACTCGGGACGACTGCGAGACCTCTTCGAGGCGATTCTGCGGCAGGAGGCGCTGACGCTGGCCCTGGTGCACGGCTCCTGCGTCGCCGGCGGCTGCGGCCTCGCGACCGCCTGCGATTTCGTCGTCGCCGCCGACGATGCGCGCTTTCTCTACAGCGAGGTGCGCATCGGCTTCGTCGCCGCGATCGTCGCCACCTACCTGCCGATGCGGGTGCGCGGCAGCGACCTGCGCGAGCTCCTGCTCAACCCCGACTTCGTCTCCGCCGAGCGCGCGCTGGCGATCGGTCTGGCCAATCGCGTCGTGCCGAGGCAAGAGCTCGCGGCGGCGGGAGAAAACCTCGCCGGCGAGATTCTCGGCAAGGCGAGCTCGGAGTCGATCGCCCGCACCAAGCGTCTGCTGCTTGCGCTCCCGGGCCTTCCCCTCGACGAGCGGCTCGCCGTCGCAGCCGACGCGAATGCGGGCGCGCGCGCCACCGCTGATTGCCGGCGCGGCATCGCGACCTTTCTCGCCGAGAAGAAGACGCCCGACTGGCGCACCTCTTGAAACTCCTTCTTTTCGACATCGACGGCACGCTGGTCGACTGCGCCGGCCAGCCGAAGCCGCTTTTCGGCGATGCGCTGGAGGAGGTCTACGGGGCGCGCGGCGACATCCGCGGCTACGACTTCTCGGGCAAGACCGACCCGCGGATCGTCGTCGACCTGATGACCGCCGCCGGAATTCCGGAACCGGTGATTCACGCCCGAATCCACGATCTCCGTGACGCCTACCTCGCCCGGCTGGAGAGCCATCTCGAGCCGGAGCGGGTGCGGATTCTGCCGGGCGTCGTCGAGCTGCTGACGACGCTCGCCGAGCGCGACGACCTGGTGCTGGCGCTGCTCACCGGCAACTGGGAGCGCGGCGCCCACATCAAGCTCGGCAGCGTCGGCCTGGCGCGCTACTTCGCGTTCGGCAGCTACGGCGACGGACAGACCGACCGCCGCGATCTGCCGCCGGTCGCCTGGGCGCGTGCCACCGAACACTGCGGGCGCGACTTCCATCCCTCCGAGACCTGGATCATCGGCGACTCGCCGCTCGACGTCGACTGCGCGCGCGCCAACGGCATTCGCTGTCTGGCGGTCGCCACCGGGTGGACCGAACCCGAGACCCTGGCGGCTGCCGGTGCCGAGCACGTGCGCGGAGACCTCTCGGCCATCGACGAGGTCGTCGCGGTGCTCCTGTCATGACCTCCGACGAGCTCACGGCCGATCTCGCGGCGCTTCGAGCCGGGGGTGCCCTGGTCGGGCACGCCGGCGACCTGCTCGAGCTCACCGGCCCCGACCGCCTGCGGTTGCTGCAAGGGCTGGTGACCGCGGACGTCAAAAACCTCGCTCCAGGCGCGACCGCAACCGGTTTCTTCACCTCCGGGCAGGGCAGGATCCTCGCCGACTTCCGCCTCGCCTGCCTTGCCGAAAGCTGCGTGCTGCTGCTTCCGTCCGGTACCGGCGAGACCCTCCGCGCCCACCTCGAGAAGTACAAAGTAGTTTCACGAGTGGAGATCTCGTCGGTCTCCGAGCCGCGCCTCTCAGAGCTGCGCGGACCGCACGCTGCGGGCGCTGCGGGCGCGGCGGCGGACGAGCTCGCCCGCATCGAAGCCGGCGAGCTTCGCTTCGGGGTGGATTTCTCGGCCGAGAACTTCCCGCAGGAGACCGGCCGTGAAGGCGACGTTTCCTACACCAAGGGTTGCTACCTCGGTCAGGAGGTGGTGGCGCGGATTCACTACCGCGGCGGCGTGCAGCGCCAGCCGCGGGGGTTGCGCTTTACACCGGGCTCTCTGCCGGCCGCTGGCGTCGAGTTGCTCCTGGAGGGCCGCGGCGTAGGCCGCGCGACCAGCGTCGCGCAGTCCCCGCAATTCGGTACGATCGGTCTCGGATTGCTTCACCAGCGCGGCAACGCCCCCGGCACGCGACTGGCGGTCGCCGGGGGAGGGGAAGCCGAGGTGGTCGAGTTGCCGTTCCTGCATCGCTGAGGCGGCCCTCAGACCCCGGAGCCCCTCAGTCCTTCAGCCCCTTCAGCCTCTCGGCCCGGTCAAACAGCGAACGACGAGCCGCAGCCGCAGGTGCCGGTGGCCTTCGGGTTGTTGAACTTGAACCCGGCGCCGCTCATTCCGAAGACGTAGTCGATCACCACATCGGCGAGATAGCGCGCGCTCACCGGATCGACGAAGACCCGCAGGCCCTCGACCTCGAAGCTCTCGTCGGTCTCGCGGGCCTCCTGCTCGAAGTCGAGCGCGTACTGAAAGCCGCTGCAGCCGCCGCCCATGACCGCAACGCGCAGGCCGAACGACTCGTCCATGCCTTCCTGGGTACGGGTGAGCTTGATCATCTCGACCGCCTTGGCGGTCAGCACGACGACGGGCGGCAGGGGCGCGGAATTTCCGGCGTCGTTGGATTCGGGCAGTGGGATCGGCTGGGTGTCGAGGCTCATGGGAGGTGCTCCTTTGTAGGTCTCCAACCCGCAGAGCCGGCCCTTTGTTCCAGCGCCAGACCC
>JAYTAM010000274.1:0-3094 GCA_043737505.1 Thermoanaerobaculia bacterium | reverse complement strand
CGCGCGTCGCCAGCCGCTCGAGGTCGGCCATCCGCGCCAGGGCAGCGCGCAGACGATCGAGCCGCACGGAATCTCCGACCAGCACACCGACGCCGTCGTGGCGCTCCGCGATCTCCTGGCGCTCGCGCAGCGGTCGCCGCAGCCAGTCCCGCAGGAGGCGCCCGCCGGGCGCGGTGACCGTCCGGTCGAGAACGGTCAGCAGCGAGCTGCCGCGCTCGGGGTCGCGCTGGGTGCGCAGGACCTCGAGGTTGCCGAGCGTCGTGGCATCGAGGATCAGCCGGTCGCTGGCGGTGCGCAGGCTGAGCTCGCTGACGTGTTCGAGACGGCTGCGCTGGGTCGACTGGGCGTAGGCGAGTACCGCCGCAGCCGCGCGCACTCCGCACTCGGCGTCTTCCAGCCCGAACCCGCGCAGCGTGGCGACGCCGAACTGCCGCGCCAGGCGCTCCACCGCTTTGGCCGGCGACTCGATGAAGCCGTCGAGCTCCGTGCGACAGACAACGTCGCGCTCGGCCCAGGTGCGCAGCTCCGGCGGCAAGCCGAGGAGATCGCACAGCAGCTCGCGCGGACGCAGGACCTCGAGCTCGGCGACGGCTTCCAGCGGATCCAGCCACCGGCGGAGGAAGAAGGCACCGGTGGACACGTCGAGAAAAGCGCCCGCGCCGCCGGCGCCCCCCGCGGCCCCTGGAGTCGCAACGCCGGCCCCGGTCTCCCACACCAGGCCACCGAGAAGGTTCTCCTCCTTGCTCTCGAGCAACGAGAGCTCCGAGATCGTGCCGGGCGTGACGACGCGCGTCACCTCGCGCCGCACGAGTCCTTTCGCCTGCTTGGGATCCTCGACCTGGTCGCAGACTGCCACCTTCAGGCCGAGCCGGATGAGCTTGCCGATGTAGCCCGGCGCCGCATGGTGCGGGACGCCGCACATCGGCGCCTCGTTCGCGGTTCCCTTCTGGCGCGCGGTCAGGGTGAGATCGAGGAGCGGCGCGACTTTCAGCGCGTCGTCGAAGAAAAGCTCGTAGAAGTCCCCCATGCGGTAGAAGAGAATCGCGTCCGGGTACTGGGACTTGAGCTCCAGGTAGTGTCGAAGCATCGGCGTCATTTCGACCCCTGGGCGCATGGGTCGCAGAGTATAGCCGCGACCGGTCGAGCTAGACTTGCCGAGCATGTCCCTCTGGCTCGCATTCGACGCCGGTTCGCCGGTCACCAGCGCCGCGGTGGCGCGCGACGGCGTCGCCCTGGCGGAGAGCTCGGGGGAGAGCCGCTCCGGCCCACCCCTCCTGAAGCAGATCGACGACTGTCTGCAGCGCGCGGAGATGCAGGCGCCCGACCTCGACGGCATCGTGGTGCTCAGCGGTCCGGGGAGCTTCACTGGAATCCGCGTCGCCCTCGCCACCGCGCTCGGCCTCCGCGCCGCACTCGCGCTGCCGGTTCTCGCCCTGTCGAATCTCGCGGCGCTCGCGCTGCACGCCGGGCGCGGAGAGGGCGAGCCGATTCTCGCCCTGGTCGATGCGCTGCGCGACGAGTGGTTCGTGCAGGAGTTTCGCCGCGTCGAAGGCGACCTCGCGGCCGACGCCGGTCCGCGACGACTGCTGGCGACCGAACTGGCGCCCTCCGCGGGGAGCTGCCTCGTGGCGCACGTCTCGCAGGTCCTTCCCGCCAGCCTGGGCGACTTTCCGCAGCGACGGGCGGCCGCCCTCGCGCCGGCCGTCGCCGCGGCGGTCTCCGCGGGCGGGCTCCGCGGACGGCTCTCCAGCGAGCTCGATCCGCTCTACCTGCGGGCTTTCACTCCCCGGAACCCGCAAGCTTGACGCTGACCTCTCGCGCTTTCGCCGTTCGCAGCGCCTCGGCAACCGATCTCGGAGCTCTCGCCGAAGTGGAGGCCGCGGCCTTCTCCGACTCCTGGACGGCCGAGGGGATCGCGCAATTCTGGATGGGAATCGGGGCTCGAGCCTGGCTGGCGGAGTCAACTGAAGGGCAGGCCGTCGGCTGCGCCCTCTTCCGCGAGGTCGCCGGCGAGGCCGAGCTCCTTCGCGTGGCGACCGCGCCAGCCTGGCGGCGCCAGCGGGTGGCCCGCGAGCTCCTCGGCGTGGCGCTCGCCGAGCTCGACCGCGCCGGCATCGACTGCCATCTCGAGGTCCGTGCCGACAACGTCGCCGCCCAGGCGCTCTACGCCGAGCTCGGCTTCGTCCGCTCCGGCCAGCGCAGGAAGTACTATCGCGACGACTGCGACGCCTGGCTTTTCGCCCGTCACGCCGTATCCTCGAGTGGGGGCGGAAATGTCGATGGAAAAGTAGTGGGGAATGCGGGTTGAGAGCTCAAATCCCGGGTGCTATCCTCGTTTCGGCTCGTTTCCAACCGAAGAAAGGAGAGTCCGTCTATGCCGAATCTCGACGCCCTCAGACTGGAGTTCCTGCGCACCAGCGAGGCCTACCGGCTCCTTCACCAGGAGCATCACGAATGTGAGGAGCGCCTGACGCACATCGCCCAGAGAACCCTTCCGTCGCAGGAGGACGAGGCTGAGGAGAAGCGTCTCAAGATTCACAAGCTCGCTCTCAAGGACCGCATGGAGGCGATGATGCGCGAGCACCAAGAAACCCAGGTCAGCGCCTGACCTCGCTTCCGATTCCCGCTTCCCCGCTCCGGGCGGACCGCGCTTGAGCTTCGCCAAGGAAGCGTGGCTTTTCGTCCTGCCGCTGGTGGCCATCGCTGGGGCGCTCTTCTTCTTCGAGCGCCGCACCGCCGGAATCGTCATGGCCGTCGTCAGCCTGGCCGTCCTGTTGTTCTTCCGCGACCCCAAGCGCAGCTACTCCGGACCCGAAGGCGTGGTTCTCGCGGCGGCCGACGGTCTCGTCACCGCCGTCGAAGAGGTTGTCGACGCGGAGATCGGCCCCGGGCCCTACCGTCGCGTGGTCACCTTCCTCTCGGTCTTCGACGTCCATGTTCAACGCACTCCGGTCGCCGGCGAGGTCGTCTTCTCCGCCCTCCTGCGCGGTCAGAAGCTGGCGGCCTTTCGCGCCGACGTCGGGGACAAGAACGAGCGCTACACCAATGTCTTCCAGCGCCCGAACGGCGACCGGATCGGCGTGCGCCAGCTGGC
>JAYTAM010000273.1:0-7078 GCA_043737505.1 Thermoanaerobaculia bacterium | reverse complement strand
GGAAGGTCTACGGCGGTCAGAGCACCTACCTGCCGCTGCGAGTGAACACGGCCGGGGTCATCCCGGTCATTTTCGCCAGCTCTCTGATGGCCTTGCCGGCGACGGCGGCGCAGATGTTCACCGGCCAGCTCTGGTTGCAGAAGATCGCCGACCAGCTCGCCTGGGGTCAGCCGCTGCATTACCTGCTCTATGTGGTCGGAATCATCTTCTTCAGCTACTTCTACATCTCGATCATCTTCAATCCGAGCGACCTGGCGGAGAACATGCGGAAGTACGGGAGCTTCATTCCCGGCATCCGTTCCGGCAAGAAGACGGCGGAGTACATCGATCGGATCCTGACGCGGATTTCGCTCGTCGGCGCCGGCTATCTCGCTCTTGTCGCCATTCTGCCGGACTTCCTGCTGAACGGCATCAAGATGCAGAACCTGCCGTTCATCGGCCCGGCGATCGACCCGTATCTGCCCAAGTTCATCACCGAAGGCATGGGCATCCAGTTCTACTTCGGCGGCACCTCGCTGCTGATCGTGGTGGGTGTCGCAATGGACTTTCTGCAGCAGGTCGAGAGCCAGTTGGTGATGCGCAACTACGACGGTTTCCTGAAGCGTGGAAGGATCAAGGGACGCCGTGGCTGAAGTGGCCGAGACGCGCCGCTCCGGCGGTCTGCGCGCAGTCCTGCTGGGCGCGCCGGGGAGCGGGAAGGGTACCCAGGCGGAGTTTCTGGCCGTCGCTCTGGGTGTGCCGGCGATCTCGACCGGAGCGATGCTGCGGGATGCGGTCGCCATGGGATCGGCATTGGGACAGAAAGTCCAAGGCATCATGGCCTCCGGCGCCCTGGTGGATGACCTCCTGATGACCGAGGTCGTCCGCGACAGGCTGAGTCGCCCTGACGCTTCCGGTGGCTTTCTGCTCGATGGGTATCCGCGAACGACCGGCCAGGCGGATACGCTCGACTGTATTCTGCAGGAGCGCGAAGACAAGCTCGACGCGGTCGTGCTGCTCGAAGTGCCGGAGCCGGTCCTGGTTTCGCGGGCGATCGCCCGCCGCCGGGATGACGACCGCGAAGAGGTCGTTCGCGAGCGACTTCGGGTCTATCGGGAAAAGACCGAGCCGCTGGTTGAACATTACGCTCGCCGGAGTCTGCTCCGCCGGGTAAACGGCGAGCGCAGCATGGGCGAGGTCACCGGTGCCATTCTGCAGCTGCTCGAAGGCCGTGTTTGAGCATGGTTCTGAAGACGCCGGGCGAGCTGGAGCTCATGAACGAGGCCAACCGGATCGTCCATCTGGTGCTCTCGGGACTGGCGGAGAGAGTCGGGCCGGGGGTCACGACCCGCGAGCTGGATCGTTTCGCGGAGAGGACGATCCGGGAGGCCGGGGCGGTGCCGGCCTTCCTGCACTACAAGGGGTACCCGGCGACGCTGTGTACCTCGATCAACGAAGTCATCGTCCACGGAATCCCGGACGAAACCGCCCTTC
Organism: Thermoanaerobaculia bacterium; assembly: GCA_043737505.1. GTDB lineage: Bacteria > Acidobacteriota > Thermoanaerobaculia > Multivoradales > JAGPDF01 > JAGPDF01. Next base: position 5,605 of record JAYTAM010000273.1, on the reverse strand, counting down.
GGGACGGGGACATCATCGGGATTGATTGTGGAGTGGTATATAAGGGATACTACGGGGACGCTGCCAGGACCTACGCCGTGGGGACGGTCTCTCCCGTGGCTCTGCGGCTGATGGCCGTGACGAAACGGGCCCTGGATCTGGCAGTTGAGGAAGTCCGTCCGAACAAGCGCCTCTCCGACATCGGACACGCGGTTCAGGCCTACGTCGAGTCGGAAGGGTTTTCCGTGGTTCGAGATTTCGTAGGGCACGGCATCGGCACGGCCCTGCACGAGGATCCGCAGGTTCCCAACTTCGGGGAGCCGGGGCGAGGTCCCAAGTTGAAGCCGGGCCTGGTGATCGCCATCGAGCCGATGGTCAATGCCGGGGCTCCGGCGGTGAAGGTTGACAAGGACGGCTGGACTGCGCGAACTGCGGACGGCTCGCTGTCGGCGCATTTCGAGTACTCGGTGGCGGTCACCGATCACGGCGCCCGAATTCTCGGCGTTGGAGCCGCCTGAAGCACTGGCGGTCAGGGAAAAGACGAGGAAGAGAGTTTGTCCAAGGAAGACGCGATCGAAGTCGAAGCAACGGTGATTGAGCCGCTCCCCAACGCGATGTTCAAGGTGGAGCTGGAGAACAAGCACCAGGTGCTGGCTCACATTTCAGGGAAAATGCGGAAGCATTTCATCCGAATCCTTCCCGGCGACAAGGTTCTGGTCGAGCTCTCGCCCTACGACCTTTCGCGCGGGCGCATCGTCTACAGGTTGAAGTAACAGAAGGTCTCGAGAGGTAGCGATATGAAAGTTCGTTCTTCAGTCCGACGGATCTGTCCGAAGTGCAAGATCGTGCGCCGCGCGGGAGTCGTGCGGGTGATCTGCGACAACCCAAAGCACAAGCAGCGGCAAGGGTAAGGGACGACGATGGCGCGTATTGCAGGAGTGGACCTCCCCCAGAACAAGCAGGTCTGGATCGGCTTGACTTACATCGTCGGCATCGGCCGGGCGCGTTCGCGGAAGATCCTCGTGGCTGCCGAAGTCCCCGCGGTCACGAAGGTGCGCGACCTCTCCGAGGAAGAAGCCCAGCGCATCCGCAAGATCATCCAGGAGGAAGGGCGTGTGGAGGGTGACCTGCGCAAGGAGGTCTCCCAGAACATCAAGCGCCTGATGGAGATCGGCAGCTATCGCGGCATCCGCCATCGCCGGGGCCTGCCTGTCCGCGGCCAGCGCTCGAACACCAATGCGCGTACCCGCAAGGGCCCCCGCAAGGCTACCGTCTCCACCAAGAAGAAGCTGACCAAGAAGTAACGAGGGATCCAGATGGCCAAAGAATCAGCAGCACCTGCCGGCAAAGAGAAGAAGGGCGCCAAGAAGAAGGACAAACGCGTCGTGCCCCACGGGCTCGCGCACATCCAGGCGTCGTTCAACAACACCATCGTGGCGATCTCGGATCCCGAAGGAAACGTCCTGACCTGGTCTTCCGCGGGCCGAATCGGCTTCAAGGGTTCCCGCAAGGGAACGCCGTTCGCGGCGCAGGTTGCGGCGCAGAGCGCTGGCAACCAGGCGAAGGACATGGGCATGAGGTCGGTGGATGTCCAGGTGCGCGGCCCGGGTTCCGGACGCGAGTCCGCGATCCGCGCGCTCCAGGCCAGCGGTATCGACATCAAGTCGATCCGCGACGTGACCCCGATTCCGCACAACGGCTGCCGCGCTCGCAAGCGCCGGCGCGTCTGACCGGACGGCCTCAGTCGCAGATTGAATCAGAAGGAATGCCTCGGCGAGGCAGGTGTACTGTTCCCGCCGAAGAGCGTCTTCCTCGAACCGGAGTCTCCGTAGCAGCGGAGAGAAGACGAGCGCAGGAGAGTTTCCATGGCAAGGTATACGGGCCCCGTATGTCGGCTCTGCCGACGTGAACGCATCAAGCTGTTCCTGAAGGGTGATCGCTGCTTCAAGGAAAAGTGCGCGATCGAGAAGCGCGCCTATCCGCCCGGCCAGCACGGCCAGCGCCGCGGCCGTCGCGCCGTCGGATACGGCCTCCAGCTCCGCGAGAAGCAGAAGGTCAAGCGCATCTACGGAGTTCTCGAGCGCCAGTTCCGGCTCTACTTCGCCGAGGCCGATCGCCGCAAGGGGATCACCGGCGAGAACCTCCTGGTCATGCTGGAGCGCCGCCTCGACAACGTCGCCTTCAGCCTCGGATTCGCCTCGTCGCGCAATCAGGCCCGCCAGCTGGTCCGCCACGGCCACATCCTCGTCGACGGCAAGAAGACCACGATCCCGTCCTATCAGGTTCGCGCCGGCCAGACCATTACGGTGAAGGAGTCCAGCCGCAAGAACGAGCTCATCCGCGCCAGCCTCGAGTCGGCGACCGGACGAGGCGTTCCGGAGTGGTTGACCCTCTCCGCCGAGAGCTTCACCGGCAAGGTGCAGTCGCTTCCGAGCCGTGAGGACATCAAGCTTCCGATCCAGGAACAGCTGATCGTCGAGCTCTACAGCCGCTAAGGCGGCGTCATCGATTCGTAAGGAGCCACATGATGCTTTGGAAGGGATTCCAGCGCCCCAAGCGCGTTGATATCGAAGCGGAGACCTTGACCGGTACGTACGGCAAGTTCTCGGCACAGCCGTTCGAGCGCGGTTTCGCCACGACGGTCGGAAATGCCCTGCGCCGCTGCCTGCTCTCGTCGATCGAGGGCGCGGCCATCACCTCTGTCCAGATCGAGGGCGTGTTGCACGAGTTCTCCTCGATCCCCGGAGTGCAGGAAGACGTGACGAACGTCGTGCTGAACTTGAAGCAGATTCCGGTTCGGCTGCACAGCGAGGAAGAGAAGATTCTGACCATCGACGTCAAAGGTCCGCGCGACGTCAAGGCGGGCGACCTCGTCGGCGATCCGTCGGTCGAGATCTGCGACCCCAACGTCCACATCGCGACCGTCAACGGCGAGGGCCGTCTCCGGCTTCAGGTGCAGATTCGCCGGGGCCGTGGCTATGTCACCGCGGACAAGAACTTCGACGAGGCTCTCGGGCTCGGGTGGATTCCGCTCGACTCGGTGCACAGCCCCGTCAAGCGCGTGAACTACCGTGTCGAGGCGGCCCGGCTCGGCCGGATCACCGACTACGAGAAGCTCACCCTCGACGTCTGGACCAACGGCACGGTGACTCCCGAAGAGTCGGTTTCGCTGGCGTCGACGCTGCTCAAGGATCACCTGGCGATCTTCATCGCCGCGGAGGAGACCCTGCGTGGTGACGCCCTCTCTTCGGGTCAGGATCTGACCGGCATGGACGCCGTGCTGGCGAAGAACCTCGAGGAGTTCGACCTGTCGGTCCGCACCGCCAACTGTCTCAAGAATGCCAACATCCAGACCGTGCGTGAGCTGGTTTCGAAGTCGGAGCGCGAGATTCTCGAGATCAAGAACTTCGGCAAGAAGTCGCTCGAAGAGCTGCAGGAGCTGCTGGAACGCCTCGGCCTCTCTTTCGGCATGAACGGATCGGCGGGCGCCTCGGGTGCCGGTGGATCCTCCAGCGCGGGCTTCGGAGCGTAAGGGGAATCGAAGATGCGTCACAACATGGCACACAGAAAGCTCGGCCGCACCGCTTCGCATCGCGTGGCGATGTTCCGCAACCAGCTCGCTTCGCTGGTGATGGTGGAACGCATCATCACGACGCTGCCGAAGGCCAAGGAGCTGCGTCCGATCGCCGAGAAGGTGATCACCAAGGCCAAGCGCGGCTCGGTGCACGACCGGCGCATCGTCGGCCGGTGGCTGCTCGACCGCGACCATATCCAGAAGCTGTTCGATGTCATCGCTCCACGCTTCGCGACCCGCGAAGGCGGCTACCTGCGGATCGTCAGGCTCGGCTCGAGGCAGGGTGACGGCGCCGAGATGGCCGTCCTCGAGTTCGTCGATTTCGAGCTGAAGAAGAAGTCGGCAGTTCCGGCGCCAGAGGCTAAGGGCAAGAAGGCCAAGGGCGGCGACGTGGAGCTGGCCGAAGGGGCATCGGGCGACGAGAAGGCTGCGAAGCCCAAGAAGGAGAAGGCGCAGAAGGTTCCGGGTACCAAGCGGTCCGCTGGTGAGAACAAGGCCGCCGGCCGCGGCGCTGCCGCACCGAAGGCGAAGACCACCAAGGCCCCGAACGCTCCCAAGAAGACCTCCGCCCCCAAGAAGGTCGGTGGCGGTTAAGCAAGCAGTCCTTTTCTCTTCACTCCTGCTGCACCAAGGCCGGCCTCATCCGCCGGCCTATTTTTTTGTCCGCGCAAGGAGAGCTGAAGTGCGCCAGGAGTCACACCGGCGTCGTTTTCGCGCTGCTATGCTCGTGGGATGAGCTCCGATCTTGCGCGGCCTGGCGGCAAGCTCGACGGCGAGCGAGATCGCGAGCCGGACGAGGTGATGAGCGCCCGCATCCAGGGTGTGCGTGTCCGGCGAGTCGCCGGGTATCACGACCATCGCGGGGCGCTATTCCCCCTGGTCGACGCTGCCGATCCGTTCTGGTCGGAACCGCTCGTGTACGGCTATCTCTTCACCATCCGCCCCGGGCGGATCAAGGGCTGGGGCATGCATCTTCGCCAGGCGGATCGCTATGTCGTGCTCTCGGGCTTCCTGCGGGTCGTCCTCCGGGACGGCCGCGAAGACTCGCCCGACTGCGGAAAGTTCTGCGAGTTCTTCTTCACGCCGGGAAGTGCCGGTCTGGTCCACATTCCACCGGGTGTCTGGCATGCGACGCAGAACTGGGGAAAGACCCTGGGCCGGATTTTCAATCTGCCCACCGCCCGCCACGATCCCGCGAAGCCGGACAAGTACCGTATCGACCCGGCGAGCGACGAGATCCCCTTCGATTGGCGGTTGCGCAACGGATAGGCGGGGCCGCGCCTAGGTGCGTCGGGCCCACCTGAGCCAGCGCAGTGCCGGAAGTAGCCGAACGTAGAGCCGCCACCAGCGCCCGCCTTCGATCTCCGCCAGCGTCGCCGCCCGCGCGCGCAGCTCGAGAATCTCGGCAGCACCGGCCGCCTGTTCCGCCTCGAGCCCCTCGGCGTGAGTCCGCCAGTTCAGGCAGTCCTTGCCGGCCGCCTGGCAGCGCGATTCGAGCTCGTTTGCCCAGTCGCGGTAGAGGTCCAGGGCGAGCTCGAGCTGGCGGCGCTCCTGCGCCTCGGCGTCGAAATGAGAGGCTGGTGCGGCCAGCCGCGGGACGAAAGCGTCGATGGCGCCGGCGCGCTCCGCGCGCGCGAGGGCGCCGGCGACAGCGATCTCCGACTGATGGTCGGGTGGATCGAAGGCGGCGAGCTCCTGCCGCCACTTTTCGACGAAGCGCCGGTGATTGCGTTCGGCGACGAACTGTCGGAAGTCAGGCCGGGTGCTCGCGCCTCGGTGGTGGCGAACCCGGGAGCGCGGATCGAAGCGTACGACCTGCCCGAGGCGGCGGACGGCCATCGCCAGATCGACGTCCACGAAATAGACGGGAAAGAGCTCCTCATCGAGGCCGCCGCTGGCGTCCCACGTCGTGCTGCGGACGAGAAGCGAAGCGGTGCCGCAATAATCGACCGCTCGGGAGCTCGCGAAGTGCGAGGGCGCCGGCGGCGCGCCTGCCCAGGGCGGAGAAGTCCAGCCGTCGCACCAGAGGATCGAGCCGGCGCTCTGCAGGCG
>JAYTAM010000272.1:0-16172 GCA_043737505.1 Thermoanaerobaculia bacterium | reverse complement strand
TGCCGTAGATCTGATGCACCTTGTCCTCGCGGATGAGGTTGCGGATCGCGGCGTTGGGCACGAGAATCTCCATCGCCAGTGCGCGTCCCTTGCCGGTGGCTCGCGGCAGGAGCGACTGGCACATGATGCCCTCGAGCACGAAGGAGAGCTGGACGCGGATCTGACCCTGCTGGTGGGCGGGGAAGATGTCGACGATGCGGTTGATCGTCTGCGCGGCCGAGTTGGTGTGCAGGGTGGCGAAGGTCAGGTGGCCGGTCTCGGCGATACGCAGCGCTGACTCGACGGTTTCGAAGTCGCGCACCTCTCCGATCAGCACGACATCGGGATCCTGCCGCAGGCTCGAGCGCAGGGCGTTCGCGAAGCTGTGCGTATCGGCGTGCAGCTCGCGCTGGTTGACGATGCACTTCTTGTGGCTGTGCAGATACTCGACCGGGTCCTCGATCGTGACGATGTGCTCGGCGCGCTCGCGGTTGACCTTGTCGAGCATCGCTGCGAGGGTCGTCGACTTGCCTGAGCCGGTCGGACCGGTGACGAGCACCAGGCCACGCGGCTTCTCGCAGATCTTTTCGACGACCGCCGGCAGGCCGAGCTCGCGGAAACTCCGGATCTCGTACGGAATCTGGCGGAAGGCCGCGGCGATCGCGCCGCGCTGATGAAAGACGTTGGCGCGGAAGCGCGCGAGGCCTTTGATGCCGAAGGAAAAGTCGAGCTCCAGATCTTCCTCGAGCCGGTGCTTCTGGTTGTCGGTGAGGATCGAGTAAGCGATCTGCTTGGTCTCGGTCGGGGTGAGCGGCGGCAGGTTGAGCGGCTTCAGGACGCCGTCGACGCGAACCTGCGGCGGAGAGTTGGTCGTGATGTGGAGATCCGACCCACCCTGCTCGACCATCGTCTTCAACATCTGATTCAAAGTCGGCGGCATGGCCTCCTCCGAAAAACCTTTGCGACAAGAAGTGTCACGGCGGAGTGTACACGAAGGGCCTGCCCTCCGCCACAGCGTGCGCCACACTGCAAGTGGCGGCAATCATGGGGGTTCCATCGTGCCCGAGAGACGAAGGAGAGGCCCGCGGCAGGAACACCGCGGGCCTCGAGGCGTCGGACCAAGGTGTCCGGACGGCCACCTCAGTAGCTGACCCTCAGCTGATAGGAGGTCTTGGTGGCGGAGTATCGGTAGGTGCGAAGGAACACGTTGACCGCGGCGGTACCGGTGTTCCTCCAGCTGGCGGTTTCGGCGGTGGCGCCGCCGTTGGTGGAGCTGGCGACCGCGGCACCGGTGGTCGAGTTGTAGATGTAGAGGTCGTAGTCGACCGAGAGGCCGTTCAGCAGTCCGGTGACGGTGGCGCCGGCCGGCAGGGAGAGCCGGAAGTAGTCGTTCTGGTTGGAGGCAGCGTCGTTGGTGAAGTTGCCCGAGATCTGATTGCACGCCCCGGAGATCGCCTGCGGCGCGGTGCGGGTGTCGTTTGGCTCGACCTCGGAGGTGTTGGTGCAACCGCCACTCGTCGTGTAACTGCCGACCAGTGACAGGCCGGAGTAGGCCGAGTAGGCATTCAGCATGACGTAATAGGTACCGGTCGACGGCGCCGCAAAGGTGCAGGTCTCGGCGTTGCCGTTGGCGTACGGCCGGCAGTTGTAGGTCGTCAGCGTCGGCGCTGCGCCGAAGCGGACGTAAAGGTCGGCGTCGCCGGTGGCGCCGGAGCCAGCGGAGGTCTGGAAGACGAGATTCGTGGCGCCCGTGGGCACCGCCATCGTCCAGTTCTGCTGGTTGCCCGTGGCGCCGGCGATTCCGGTGACGGGCACGCCGTTGGTGAGCACCGTACCGCCCGGAGTGCAAGCGGCGGTGGTGACGGAAGCCTGGGCCGAGTTACCCGAGGAGCAGCTGCCGTTCGAGGCCGAGACCACGTAGTAGTAGGTCGTGTTGCAGGTCAGGCCGCTGTCGGCGAAGGGGCTCGCCGCCGAGGAGCCGACGGCGGTGTACGGGCCGCCGCTGGTCGTGCTGCGTGACGCAGGGTACGACGTCGCACCGGCCGAGGCGCTCCACGAAACGCTTGCCGTGGTCTGGGCCGAAGAGGAGGCCGAGACACCGGTCGGAGCCGCAGGCGGCGTGCAACCGCTGCCTGCGGTGACCGCCCCGGTGACGACGAGGGCGAACGGCTGCGGGCCGTTGGGCACCGTGAAGGAGCGCGCCGTTACCGTGTAAGTGCCGGCGGACGGAGCGCTGAGGAGGACCTGCTCCAGCGTATTGCGGCGGTCGGCGCTGCCGCCGGTGGTCGACTGGCCGCTGGCGAAGACGTTGCCGCGATACGTTCCCCCGGGGCCGGTCACGATGAGGTCGAGATCGTTGTTGAGGTGCGGATTCGCCGCCGGGGTCGACGGATAGTCGGTCCAGGAAAGAGTCGCCTTGAACGGTTGGCCGGCGGCGACGGTGAAGGTGAAGGAGCGGTCCTCGTTCGTCGAACCGGCGGCGAAGCCCGTACTATCATCGCGGAGCCAGAGCTTGCGGCTTTCGCTGCCGAACTGAAGGGCGTTGTCGAGCATCACCCTTCCCCAACCCTGGCAGTTGCCCGGAATCGCCCCGGCGCCGCTCATCGTCTCGCCGGAGTTGACCAGCGTTGCGCGCAGCAGAGCGGAGGAGGGAACGAAGCTGTTGCCCGGGATGGCAGCGCCGGTGGGATAGAAGCCGTCGACGAAATACTGTCGGACGAGGGCGGTGAGGCCGGCGGCGCCCGGAGTGGCCATGCTGGTGCCCGACATGCCGACTGTCCCGCAGTTGTTGGTGGTGACGCTGCCGTCGCGCGCGGCCGAGACGATGTTGGCGCCGGGGACGGTGATCTCGGGCTTGATGCGGCCGTCATCGGTCGGTCCGCAGCTCGAGAACGACGCCATCGAGCCGGCGCTCGAACCGCGCGAGGTGGCGCCCACCGAGACCGCGCTCTTGGCGGTCGAAGGACTGCCGACGCTGGCTGTGCCCGGGCCGGAGTTGCCGGCGGCGAAGAAGATCAGGAAGTCTTTGTGGTTCCACATGAACTCATCGACATCCTGCGAGCCGGTGGTGTAGTTGTTCTGTGGTGAGGCGTCCTCCTGGTCGCCCCACGAGTTGCTGTGGATCCGCGCCCCCTGGGTGTAGGTCTGTTGAAAGATCGGATTCAGGTCGACGACCGGACAGCCGATTCCCGGGCAGTCGGCGCAGGCGTTGACCTGGTAGCCACAGTCCTGAACGACGAGTTTCGCGCCCGGCGCCATGCCGTCGCCCGGATTGCGCGCGATCGGGTTGGCGAAGTTGTCGCCCGCGACCGTTCCGGCGACGTGCGTGCCGTGGCCCTGGGTGTCCCACTCGGAGCTCGCGATGCCGCCACTGCATTCGTTCGACCAGAGAAAGTCGACCGCCAGGACCTTCCGCTGCAGCGAGTCGATGGTGGTGCCGCCGTTGCACTCGTTGCGCGGTGGAAGTCCGCGCACGGTGTCGCGGAAGTAACACATGTCGGGATCGATGCCAGTGTCGAGCACGGCGACCACCTGACCCTCGCCATGCAGACCCTGGTCGAAGACCGGCAGGGCCTGGCCACCGGCGAGCCCGGACTGGCCGACCCAGACGGTCGTGTCGTTGAGCAGGACCCTCCGTGGCTCGACGTCGATCCAGAAGACCTCGGGAATCTGCGCCAGTGTTTCGCGCAGACGGACGATCTCGGTCGGCGTGAGCAGCAGGCGGATGCGCGAGAAGAAGCCGTTGGGCCGCGCTCCCACCACGCCTTCGGCGCCGCGCGCCTGGATCTCCGCCAGCACCGCGGGCAGGTCGGCGTCGGGATAGACCTGGAGCATCACGATGCGTTTCCCTTCGCGCTCCACGGCGGAAGCCGTGAAGAGCGGTGGCTCGATGGCGGTGACGAATCGGGAGAGCTTGTAGGCCGGATGGTAGGCGCCGGTCCAGGAGGCGCCGAGGGCGGCCAGGCGGGACGCCTCTCGGCCGTCCTGGCGCACGCGGACCAGGAACGTGTCGTGCGGCAGATAGGTGTAGACGCTCTCCGTCGCATCGGCGAGGCCCTGGAGCTCTCGAGCGGTCACTGGGCCGGAGAACTTGACCAGCTGGTATTCGCTGCCGCGTGCTCCGGGTTCGGCGCGCAGGGCGGCCGGGAGGTGATCGGCGACGGCAGCGGCGGCGGCGGGATCGATGACCCGGGAGTTGAGCGAGATCAGGGATCGTTCACCGGCTTCGGAGCCGCTCGCCAGACGGGCGACGAGGACTCCGAGCAGCGGCAGCAAGCGGACGGACTTTGGGAGCATTTGGATCCTCTCGTCTTACAGGGTGCGTGCCGGAAGCGATTCGAATCGGAATGAAACAAGAACGCCCCCGGGAGACTCTCCCCGGGGGCGCCGGATGCAGCCTAACCTGCGAGCGCGAAGCTCTTCAGGAGAATCAGTAGCTCACCCTGACCGTGTAGGTCGTGCGGGTCGCGGAGTACTTGTAGACCCGGGCGTAGACCGTCGTCGAGGCGCCCGTGGTATTCGTCCACGTGGCCTGGTCGGCGGTGGTGCCGCCGTTGGTCGACGACGCAACCGCCGTCGTCGAACCCGCCCGGTAGAGGTACAGGTCGTAGTCGACCGACAAGCCGTTCAACAGGCCGGTGACGGTGGCTCCGGCGGGCACCGTCATCGAGAAGTAGTCGTTCGAATCCGTTCCGCCGACGAACGTCCCGTTGACCGTGCTGCACGGGGCGACCAGCGGATCGGCGGTGGTGGTGGCGTCGTTCGCTTCACTCTCTGCGACGACACTGCAGCCGCCGCCACCCGTCGTGTAGCTCCCGAGGAGCGTCACGCCGGTGTAGGCCGAGTAGCCGTTCAACATCACGTAGTAGGTGCCGACCTGCGCCGTGGCGATGTTGCAGGTCTCGGCGTTGCCGTTGACGTACGGCCGGCAGTCGTAGGTGGTGAGGGTCGGCGCGGCGCCGAAGCGGACGTACATGTCGGCGTCACCGGTGCCGCCGGAGATCTGGAACTTCAGGGCGGAGGCGCCGGCCGGGACGGCCATCGTCCAGTTCTGCTGGCTGTTGAGGGCGCCGGCGATGCCGGTGACCGGCACGCCGTTGGTGAGCACCGTACCGCCCGGGGTGCAGGCGGCGGTGGTGACGGAAGCCTGGGCGGAGTTGCCCGACGAGCAGCTGCCGTTCGAAGCCGAGACCACGTAATAGTAGGTCGTGTTACAGGTCAGGCCGCTGTCGGCGAAGGGGCTCGCCGCCGAGGAGCCAACGGCGCTGTACGGTCCGCCGCTGGTCGTGCTGCGCGAAACCGAGTACGAGGTCGCACCCGAGGAGGCGGTCCACGAAACGCTCGCCGTGGTCTGGGCCGCAGAGGAGGCCGAGACACCGGTCGGAGCCGCCGGCGGCGTGCAGGTGCCGGCGGTCGGAGTCACCGAACGGCAGGTCGACGGAGCCGACGCGGCGGCCTCGTTGCCCGAAGGTTGCGCGGAGACCTGATAGTAGTAGGTGACGCCGTTGGCGACCGCAGTGTCGTTGAAGCTCGAGCCGCTGACGTCGTTCGCCGCCTTGGTGAAGCCGGAGCTACAGCCGGCCTCGTTGCGGTAGATGTCGTAGACGCCGGTCGATCCGCTCCAGGAGAGCGCCGCCGAGTTGGCGCCAGCGGTCACCGTAAGCGCCGGAACAGCCGGCGGCGTGACGCCGGCGAAGGTCGTGTTCCAGCCGGTGTCGGTGGTGCAGGCGATGCCGTGGCGATTGAACGCCGCGCCGAGGGCGCCGCCATGCGGCGTGCCGTCGGTCAGGTTGCCGTTGTCGTCGTCGACCGCGCGCATGGAACGGAAATAGGAGCCGGTGAAGCAGCCGTTCGACGTCCAGGTGCCCGTCGCGGTGCAGTTGAAGCCCTTGGTCGCGGTCGAGCGCGAGAGATACCAGAGGCGGTCGGTCGTCGCCCAGGCGGCGCCCGAACCCGGACTCGGAAGATCTCGATTGGCGAAATCCCAGAGCGCTTCCGAGCTGACCAGCGATTCGCAATGGCCTTCCTTGCCGCAGGGGCCCTTGTAGTTGGGATTGTTGGGCGAGGGGTTCGGGCACGTGGTCTGGGTGAAGTTGGCGACCGTCGAAGGCGTATTCCGGGTGTGCTTGGCATAGTCGATGTCACGGACGCCCGAGCAGCTCGTGCAGGCGTTGCCGTAGCCGCCGCAGTTCGAGCTGCCGAGGAAGCCGTTGCCGACGCAGGAGTTGTGGGTGAAGAGCGCGGCCGAGAAATCGCCGTAGGTTTCACCCGTTCCGTTCTCGGCCGACGAGCCGTTGCCGTCGTTCGAGTCGAGGCCGTGGCCCCACTCGTGGAGCGAAACGCCCGGCAGCTCGCCGGTGTTGGCGCAGCCGCCGCCCGAGCGGAAGAAGTTGATCGTCGACCCGTTCCAATAGGCGTTGCAAGTCTGGTTGAGGTTGACGTTGACGGTCAGAGCACCATTGAGCCAGGAGTTCGACGGCAGCCAGCCGCGCCCGATCTCCTTGGCGCGATTGACCATGTAGAACTGAGTGCGCGTGGCGTGCGTGTTGCCGGCGCCGCCGGTTCCGGGGGTCGTGCAGTCCGTGCCGGCACCAGAGCCCAGCGCGATCACGCCGCTCCCGTCGGCGGCCTTCGAGATCGAGCCGCAGCTGTCGGACATCCTCACGTACTGACCCTGGAGCGTCGTTGTGCCGGTGGTGCCGCTGAAGATACCTGCGGAGTTCGCATAGACGCCGCTGGCGACGTTCGCCCAGGGCAGAGGCAGGACGACTTCGGTGGCCGGCCTGTCGGAGCGGTAGGCACCTCCGGTCGCCGATCCATACTCATTCACGTCGTAGAAGGACAGCAGCTTGCCGGTGGTCGCGTCGACGCGTCCGCGCCAGGTTCCAGTCGTGCCTTCGCGGCGGAAAGAGAACTCCCAGACGCCGATGACGCCGCGACCGTTGGCGGGGGCGTAGCCTTCGACGTACCGGTCGCTCGAAAGGCCGATCGGCAGAAGCTTGTAGGAGCCGTTGTCGACGATCGAATCGCCGACCTGGAAGCCGTCGACGAAGTCGAAGAAGCTCGCTCGCGCGGCTTCGACCGGGACGCGGACGGTGGGAGCGCGGGTGCCGGGTGAGGGAAGATTCTCGCTGCCGAAGGCGATCAGGTTGCCGTTGTTGACGTAGAAAACGACGCGCGCGCCCTCGATCCTGCGGCCGCCGGCGAGGACGTCGAAGTCGACGAACCAGACGTGGGACGAAGGCTGGCCGGAGCGGCCCGGGTTGAGGACGAGGTCAGAGGGATTCACGCCGAGCATGCCGGCGACCCGCGCGAGCTCGCGGCGGGCGAGCGACTCGAGGGTCGCGAGAGTCGCCTTGGAGCCGGACGCGAGGTCGTTGCCGGCGCCGGGAATCCAGGCGACGTTGCCGCCTTCGGCGTAGTCGACCTTGCCGGTGCGCTTGTCGATATAGGCGATCCAGGAGGCGCTCTTGCCGGCGGCGAAACTCTGCCAGGCGAGATCGGTATCCGAGGCCACGAAGCTCGACGCTTCGGAGATCAGGGCGTTGTCCGAGTTGACCCGGAGCTCGTCCCCGTCGAAGGCGCGCGCGGAAAGCGAATCGTTCGCTTCGCGAATCGCCTGCGCGCCGGCGAACTGCGGTACGAGCGCGCTCAGCGCCACCAGCAGGCCGGCGAGTGCTAGAGGCAGGATACGGGTCGTCGTTCGCATCGTCTTGTCCATGGTTTCCAGTCTCCTCGAGAGAAATCGCCTGCGGACTTCCGCAGCCGTCGGCAAAGCGCCTTGGAATTTTTCGGACATGGCAATGCACGCACCCCGCGACTCATTGCCCGTCCCGGGAGCTCTCGCGAAGCGAGGGACCGGTTCTTGGAGTGCGGCGGTGCAGCTGGACTTCAACCTGTAAGGGTTGAAGGAACACTAAGAGCGTGGGAGTCCCTTGTCAAGTGTTATTTTCTGTGCCTCGTGCCGAACTGGAAAGCCCTGTCGCCCGCGCTTCCGCTGTCCTTGCCGTCGCTCTTGGGCTGCCTGATCATCGCCGCTTCGTCCGCCCCGGCGATCGCCGTCGAAAGGCTCGAAAGGCCGGAGGCACCTTCGGGAGCGCGTCCCAACATCGTTCTCCTCACCCTCGATACGACGCGCGCGGACCACCTGGGCAGTGCCGGCTGGGCGCACGCCAGGACGCCCAACCTGGATGGCCTCGCGCGCCGGGGGGCGCGTTTCGCACGCTGCGACAGCGCCGCGCCGATTACTCTGCCGTCGCACGCCACGATCCTCTCGGGACTCTATCCACCGCGCCATGCGGTGCGGGACAACGGCACTTTCGTCCTTCCTCCTGCTATGCCGATGCTCGCCGAGCTTCTGGCGGCGGAGGGCTACGACACGGCGGCCGTGGTCTCGGCCGTCGTCCTGGCGCGGCGGCACGGCCTCGATCGCGGCTTCCGGATCTACGACGACGACCTGGGTTCCGGGCAGTCTGCGGGGACCGCTGTCGAGGAACGTCAGGCCGAGGCGACCACGACCGCCGCGCTCGCGATCCTTGCGGATCTGCGTCCGCCGTACTTCCTCTGGGTGCACTACTACGACCCGCACGAGGAGTATCGGCCGCCTACCCGCTTCGCCGATTCGACCCGCGGGCCCTCCCGTCTCTACGACGGCGAGATTGCCTACATGGACAGTGAGATCGGCCGCCTGCTCGCCGCCCTGCCCGCGGCGTCGGTCGTCGCCGCGGTCGGCGATCACGGTGAGATGCTCGGCGAGCACGGCGAGCTGAGCCACGGCGTCCTGCCGTTTGCCGCCGCCCGCCGGGTGCCTCTCCTGCTCGCCGGTCCCGGCATCCCCGCAAGTCGAGTGTCCGATTGCCTGGTGCGGACGGCGGACCTCGCGCCGACGTTGCTCTCTCTGGCCGGCGTCCCGGTTCCGGCGGGACTCGACGGCGAGTCGTTGCTGCCCGAGCTCGCCGAGCGCACGTCTGGCGAGGGCGCCGGGGCGAGCTGCGATCGCATCGCCTATTCGGAGAGCTTTCTCCCCTTCTACGCCTACAAGTGGTATCCACTGCGAACACTCTCCGACGGTCGCGCGCTCTATCTGCAGGCTCCCAAGCCGGCGCTTTTCGATCTCGAACGCGATCCCGGCGAGGCGCTCGACCTGGCGCCGGCGGAGCCGGGTCTCGTCCGGCTCTGGAGAACCCGGCTCGAGCGCCTCCTGCGGGCGGCGGGCGAGAAGCTGGAAGAGGCGAAGTCTCCGCAGGCGACGCTCGACGAGGAACAGCGCCGGCAGCTCGCCAGCCTGGGCTATCTCGCGGGCGCCGGAGCGGGGGGCGGAGCGGTCTCCGGAGACTTGCCGGATCCGCGGGAGCGGGTGGGAATCGCGCAGGCCCTGCACAAGGTCGCCGCGCGCATTCAGCAGGGCGGCTGCGCGGAGGTGCTGCGCGAGCTCGAGCGCATCGTGCGGGAGGATCCGCACAACTTCCCGGCGCTCGCGCTGTCGGGGCAGTGCCTGCGCGACGCCGGCCGGCATGCGGATGCCCTGAAGCTCTATCAGCGGGCGGCCGAGGAGAATCCGGCTTCGGCGGTGCCGGTGGCCAACGTCGCCGGCAGCCTCCTCAAACTCGGACGGCGCGACGAGGCCGAGCGCGAGTTCCGCCACGCTCTGGCCCTCGATCCGACCGAGGGAGACTCGGCGGCGAATCTCGCCCGCATGCTGCGCGAAAGCGGACGGACGGGAGAAGCCGTCGAGCTCCTCGACCGGACGATCGCCGCCGGCGGTGCTTCGGCGCAACTCTTCATGGAACGCGGCACGATGCGCGCGACTGCGGGTCGTCTGGAGGAGGCGCTGGCGGATTTCCGCCAGGCGGTGCGGCGGGCGCCGACCGATCCCCAGCCGCTGGAGAGCTCCGCCCGCGCCCAGTTCCAGCTCGGCCGGCTGCGCGAGGCGGCGATGAGCTACGAGACCCTGGCGCGCCTCGCGCCCAGCCGTGCCGACGTCTGGAAGACGCTGGTCGCGCTCTATCTGGAATTGAATGCCGGCGCAGACGTCGAACGTGCGGCGCGCCAGGCGCTCCGGGTGGAGGCCGATCCGGCAGAACGGGCGCGGCTCGAAGAGCTCCTCGCGGAGCTCACCGCCGCGCCATAGAAGTCAGGTCCGCAGCTCGCGTTCCAGCAGCTGGCCGGCGATGATCATGAAGTCGTGCTCGGTGACGATGCCGACGAGGCGCCCGTCCTTGAGCACCGGCAGGCAGCCGACGCCGTGCTTGCGCATCAGGCCGATCGCCTCGAGCGTCGAGCTCTCCGGCGACACCGTGACGATGTCCGTCGCCATGACCTCGCGCACCGCGATCGGACCCCTGCCGAGCTCCGTCGTGCGCTCGGCGAGCAGGCGGACGAGGCTGCCGGCCGACACGACGCCGATCAGGCGGTGCGCGTTGTCCTCGACGGGTACGTGCCGGATCTTCTTCCACTTCATCAGGTTGGCGACCAGCTCGACGGCCTCGTCGGCGTGGGTGGTGATGAGGTCGGTGGTCATGAACTGTTCGATGCGTCCGAAATGCCGTTCCCAACCTCCGGCGTCCTCGAGGCTGGCGAGCGGCCACTTGTGCACCGGCATGCCGGTTTTCTGATTCTCGATGATGGCGCCGGTGATCGCGCCGAGGCGCTCGCCGCGATTGCCGCTGCTGCGCAGAGCGTTGAAACTCTCGAGCTGCCAGTGAGCTCCGGTGCGCTTGGTCCGCACGCGCTCCTCGATGATTCCGAGGTAGCGATCGACGTCGTTGGCGTCGATGCCCTTCAACTTCAAGCCGTCGCGGGCGACCGGCAGGAGCTCCTCGAGGATCAGCTCGTCGGCGGGGATGTGCTGATGGCCGGGCCAGCCGAACTGGGCGCCCAACCCCAGGCGGGCGGCGGCGACGAAATTCTCGTTGGCGGTGTCGAAGTCCATGACCTGGCGGATATCGGGATAGACGCGCGAAAGTCCCGACAGCAGACCGAACCAGAACGCCGCGTTGGCGACTTCGTCGACGATGCTGGGGCCCGAGGGCAGGATCCGGTTCTCGATCCGCAGGTGAGGCCGGCCCTCCGAGATGCCGTAGCAGGGGCGGGTCCAGCGATAGATCGTGCCGTTGTGCAGACGCAGGGCCTTGAGGTTCGGCACCTGATTCTGGCGCAGCATCTCGAGCGAGTCTTCGTCGATATCGGCCGAGAGGAGGACCTTGAACCGGGTGATGTCCTCGCGGAAGATGTCCAGCACCGAGTCGTCCACCCAGTGCCGGCCGAAGGAGACGCGCGACGGCTGTTCACGCAGGTGGAGGCCGGCGGCGCGGTGATCGACCGACTGCTGGAAGAGGGCGATGCGGGTCTCGCGCCAGAGGCGGCGGCCAAAGAGGAGCGGTGAGTTGCAGGCCGCCGCGAGCACCGGACCCGCGACCGCCTGGGTCAGGTTGTAGAGCGACGAGAACTCCTCGGGCCCGACCTGGAAGTGGGCCTGGAAGCTGGTGTTGCACGCTTCGACCATGACGCTCTCGTGGCGGATGATGAGCTCGTCGGCGCCCTTGATGTAGAACTCGTAGGCGCTGCCGCGCAGCCGCCGCATCGCCTCGTTGAGGGCGAAGTAGCGCGGCTTGGGCGTCATGTTCTCGAGCGTCAGGTCCGAGATGTCGAGCGTCTGCAGGATGCCGGTCATGATGACTTCGGCATCCAGCTCGTTGGCGGCCTTGCGGCCCTTGGCCAGGAGGCCCACCAACTGCTGCTCCATCTGCTTGAGGCAGTCACCGCCGAAGAGCAGGGGATCGGTGTTGAACTCGAGGTTGAAGCGCGCGAGCTCGGTGGTGTAGTGCTCGTCGCCGATCTTCTCGATAATCTCCATGGCGATCGGCGCCGGTCGGAAGCCGCGGTCGACGATGAAGAGCTCCTGCTCCGCGCCGATCCGCCGGACGCCGGTCTCGATCGCGCCGTGCTGCAACATCAGGTCGAGAGCCTGCAAGTCTCCCAGGAGCTTCCTGGTGAAGGCGCGGAGAGATTCCGAGTCCAGTTCTTTTACGTCGTGCTCACCCATCGTCGAGACCTTTCGCTGGCGTCGCTGGCGATGCTGACCGGCGGGCAGTCTAGCAACTTGGGCGAGCTGCTAGGCGGGGGCCGGGGCCTGGGCCGTGCTGAAGGCGTGGTGCACCAGAGCACCGTCCCGCGCGAGGAGAGTGCCCATGACCTCCTGGTCGCCCTCGGGGATGGCGAGCTTCCTGTCCTTGAAGACCATCAGCAGGAGTGTGAGGAGGTTGCGCGCGTAGACCAGGCTGGCGTCGGCGGGGACGCTCGCCGGCAAGTTCGACGGGCCAAGGATGAGCACGCCCTGGTGCTCGACCTCTTCGTCGGCCCGGGTGAGCTCGCAGTTGCCGCCCTGGGCGGCGGCGATGTCGACGACGACCGAACCCGGCTTCATCGCCTCGACCATGTCTCGGGTGAGCAGGACCGGTGCGCGCTTGCCTGGCACCTGAGCCGTCGTGATCACCACGTCGGCGACCGCAAGGCGGGTCTTGAGGATCGCCCGCTGCTGTTCGAGGAACTCCCTGGAGACCTCTTTCGCATAGCCGCCGGTGCCCTCCGCGGTCGGCATCTGCGGCAGGTCGATGAAGCGGCCGCCGAGCGATTCCACCTGCTCCTTGACCGCCGGCCGTACGTCGGAAACCTCGACCGTGGCACCCAGCCGCTTGGCGGTGGCGAGCGCCATGAGACCGGCGACGCCGGCGCCGAGCACCACGACCTTGGCCGGCTGGATCGTGCCCGCGGCGGTCATCAGCAGGGGAAAGATCTTGCCGAGCTTCTCCGCGCCGACCAGCACAGCCTTGTATCCGGCGATCGAGGCCTGAGAGGAAAGGACGTCGAGTGCCTGGCCGCGCGTGGTTCGTGGCACGAGCTCCATCGCGAAAACCGTCACCTGGCGCGCCACCAGGGTCTGCACCAGCTCGGTATTGCGATACGGGTCGAGGAGGGAGAACAGGTAAGTGCCGGCCTTGAGCTGCCCGGCCTCGCCCGCCTCGGGCGGCGCCACCTTGAAGACAACGTCTGCGGCCGCGAAACCCTCTGCGGCGGAGGCCAGCAGGGTCGCGCCGGAGGCGCGATAGGCCTCGTCGGAGAACCCGGCTCCGCGCCCGGCGCCGGTTTCGACGGCGACCTCGAGGCCGGCGGCGATGAGCTTCTTGACGCTCTCCGGCGAAGCGGCGACGCGCCGCTCGCCGGCGCGGATCTCTTTCGGAACGAACAGCTGGGTCATGGGATTCTCCAGGCGAAGCGGTGTGTCGACGGCATCGTACCGGCCGGATCGCCGGCTCTGCAAGCGCAGTCCGGGCTAACCAGCGGGTTCGAGATGCTCCGGCCGAGCGAGGTCGAGGACGGTCTTGACCGGCGCGAACGTCCAGGCGGGAACTTCGACGAAGAGAGTATTCCAGCCGGCCATCGCTCCGTTCCAGAGCCCCGGGCGCTCGAAGATCCGGAGGATCTTGCCGCCCTCGGATTTCCGCGCGACGAGCGCGCGGGCCGGGTCGACGAAGCGCTCGAGATCCCACGGCTTGCCCGCGACGTCGCGCAAGGCAACCACCAGGTCCACCGGGTTGAAGTGCGTGCCGCCGCGGAAGAGCTCGGTCTGCGAGGAGTCTCCGGCTGCGACCTCCGCCGACTCGACGATCTGCAAGCTCGGCCGTCCCTCGGGACTCGCGACCCAGAACGGACCGCCACCCGGCTCGCCGCTGTTGGCGACGACCGCGCAGACTCTCCAGGGGGCGTCGCCCCCGCGTTCGTCCAGAACCTCCAGGAGCTTGCCGGCGAGCAGGAGCTTCCAATGCGCGATCGCCTCGTGCCGGCTCCCGGGGAGGATGTTGTCGATGTTCTTGACGAAGACGAGATCGCCCGCGGTGGCGGCGAGGTTGCCGAGCAGAGCGCCGTGACCGGAGGGACGCAGCAGCAGGCGACCGTCAGCGAAGCGGGCCGGATTTCCTGCTTCGTCGAGCGCCAGCGCCTGGGTCGCCGGCAGTTGCTCCGAAAAGCCGACCTCATACGGCTCGGCCACAGCCGCGAGCTCGCGCGCGAAAAGGCTCGCCGCCTCTCCGGCGACGGTGAAATGAAAGCGGCTGATCGACTCGCTGTCCTCGAGATAGCACTCTCCCTCGGCGAGCTGTTCTGCGAAGGCCGTCCGCGGACGTACACCAGCCCAGTGAAAGGGGAGAAGTCCCTTGGGATAGCTGGCGAGAGGAGATTCGCCGCCTGCACTGGAGAAAAAAAGCTCGAACAAGGGGGTGAGGTCCGGAGCGGCGGATGCGCCGGCCAGGCGCGCGAGGAGGCCCGGGCGGCGGTCTTCGAGCGCTCGGCCGAGGGCCATTTCCGGCAAGTGCGCGACCAGGTCGAGGACCTCCTGGGCCTCGGCGTCGCCGTTTGCGGCGGCGGTGCGAACGGCTGCTCGTCCGCCGTCGGGGAAGCGCCCGGCGATCGCGGCGAGACTGCGAAACATGCGCGACGCGGCGCCCGATGCCGGGACGAATTTGAGGAATCGACCGCGGGCCTGCGCCTCCCTGGCGCGCGCCAGGAGTTCCGGGACCTCCGCTTCGCGAATCCTGTCGATGCCGTCGCCTACCGTCGCCGGCCGCAGGAGGCGCGTCGAGCGCCCTCCGCTTTCGAGAAGCGCCAGTTGGCGCTCGGCTTCGGCGAGCGGAATTCCGCTCGCGGAGAGTTGGTGCTGATCGGCGGAGGTCAGTCTCTCGCGGTCGGCCATGGCGACAGCGCTCAGCCGGGAAACGCGGGCAGGCGGTCGGTGAGCTCCGCGAGGCGCCGGGCGGCACCGTCCTTCTGCGACAGCAGCGGCGACTCGATCGGCCACTCGATCCCGATCTCCGGGTCGTTCCAGGCGATGGCGAGATCGGCGAGCGGATCGTAGAGCGTCGTGCACTTGTACTCGACCTGGGCGCGCGGCGAGAGGACGCAGAAGCCGTGGGCGAAATCCGGCGGCACCCAGAGCTGGCGGAAATTCTCGGACGAGAGCTCGACGCCGAACCAGCGCCCGAAGGTCGGCGAGCCGCGGCGGATGTCGACCGCGACATCGAAGATCGTCCCCTCGGTGCAGCGCACGAGCTTGCCCTGGGAGTTGGGCAACTGCACGTGGAGGCCGCGCAGGGTGCCCTGCTGCGACAGCGAGTGGTTGTCCTGAACGAAGGCGACGTCGAGGCCCTGGGCGGCGAACGTGCCGGCGTTCCAGACTTCGAGGAAGAAGCCCCGTTCGTCGCGGAAGACTTTCGGCTCGACGATGAGCACTCCGGGGAGCGGAGTCTCGACGAGCTTCAAAAGCCGGTTGCCTTCTCGTGCACGATGCGCCGCAGATAGTCGGCGTAGTCGGTGCGCCCGAGCTCGCCGGCGAGGGCGAGTACCTGCTCTGCCGAGAGATAGCCCATGCGCAGGCCGATCTCTTCGAGACAGGCGACCTTCAACCCCTGACGCTGCTCGACCGCACCGATGAACTCGGACGCCTGCAGGAGCGACTCGTGGGTGCCGGTGTCCAGCCAGGCGATGCCCCGGCCGAGGATCTGTACGGAGAGCTCGCCGAGCTGCATATAGACGCGGTTGACGTCAGTGATCTCGAGCTCACCGCGCGGCGACGGGGCGAGGGCGGCGGCGATTTCGAGCACGCGATTGTCGTAGAAATAGAGGCCGGTGACGGCGAGATGCGACTTCGGCTGGGCCGGCTTCTCTTCGATTGAGATCGCCTTGCCGTCCTCGCCGAGCTCGACGACGCCGTAGCGCTCAGGATCGCGCACTCGGTAAGCGAAGACCGTCGCGCCCTGCTCACGCGCCGCTGCGGCCTGCAGGTCGTCCGGAAAGCCGTGACCGTAGAAGATGTTGTCGCCGAGAGCCAGGGCAACGCGGTCGTCGCCGACGAACTCGCGGCCGATGAGGAACGCCTGCGCGAGGCCGCCGGGATGCGGCTGCACGGCATAGCGGATCCGGACGCCGAACGAGCTGCCGTCGCCGAGCAGGCGCTCGAAGCTCGCCACGTCGTGGGGGGTGGTGATCAAGAGGATGTCGCGGATGCCGGCGAGCATCAGACTCGACAGCGGGTAGTAGACCATCGGCTTGTCGTAGACCGGCAGGAGCTGTTTCGAGATCGCCCGGGTGACCGGATAGAGCCGTGTGCCGGAGCCTCCGGCGAGAACGATGCCTTTCATCGC
>JAYTAM010000271.1:0-7097 GCA_043737505.1 Thermoanaerobaculia bacterium | reverse complement strand
TGTTCGGGAGCCATGTAGGCCGCGGTGCCAAGGATGACCCCGAGTTGCGTCCCGTGGACCGCGGTGAGCGTCGGCGAGTTCATGATCGTCGGCGAGCGCGCGAGATCCGCAGCCGAAGCGCCTCCCGGGGCATCCATCGCCTTGGCCAACCCGAAATCGAGGACTTTGATTTTTCCTTCACTGGAAGCTTTTATGTTTTGAGGCTTGAGATCGCGATGAACGATTCCCTTTTCGTGCGCCTCTTCGAGCGCTTGCGCGATCTGCAAGGCGAAAGAAAAGCTCTCGGTAAAGGAAAGAGCGCCCGATTCGAGCCGTTCTGCCAAGGTCGGGCCGGGAACGAGCTCCATGACGAGCGCATGGGTCGCGCCGCTGGTCTCGAGGCCGTAGATCTGCGCGATGTTCGGGTGATTGAGCTGCGCCAGAAGCTGCGCTTCGCGCTCGAATCTGGCCAGGCGCTCCTTGTCTTCGGTGAAGGCCGCCGGCAGGACCTTGATCGCCACTTCGCGCTTCAGGCGGCTGTCGGTCGCCCGATACACCTCTCCCATGCCGCCCTCGCCGAGCTTGGCGGTGATCTCGTAGGAGCCGAGCCTCGTTCCGATCATGCCGATCATGCCGATCTTCGCCGAACCGTCATCGAGAGATGCTCACCGCGGAGCGAGTCTCCCCGGCCAGTGGGTGACCAGAGTGAGCGGGCGGTTGAGGTCGCTGTCCGACGGGCGCAGGGCGACGAAGGTCTGGCCGTCCGGCGAGACGTCGAAGCTCTCGATCGCCTGGCGGAAGACCTCGCGCGGCGGCGAGAAGCGTGGCACGTCGCCGGGCACGACCTCGACCGCCATCAGCCGGTCGGGGGCCGCGAGGAAGAAGAGCTCCCTACCGTCGCCGGTCCAGCGCGGCCACTGGCCGCCTTCGGTCGAGATCTGCCAGCGACCGCTGCCGCCGGCGAGCGCCTGCACGTAAACTTCCCATCGCCCCGACTGTTCGGAGGCGTAGGCGAGCAGGCGATCGTCGGGAGAGAGCGCCGGATTGTCGTCCTGGAACGGCGTCGCGACCAGCGGCGTGACCTTTTTCGTGTCGAGGTCGAGGCGCAGCAGGTCGAAAGCAGTGCCGGCGACCATCGCCCCGGCCACCAGGAAGCGCCCGTCGTGCGAGGCGGCGAGCGGCCAGAATCCCTCGGGCGTCCGGCCGACCTCCTCCGGCGCCCCCATGCCGTCGCTCGAGCGTCGGAAGATCGTGCCGTCGTTCTCGCGCTCGCTCGAGTAGTAGAGAAACCGGTCGTCTGGCGACCAGACCGGCCGATTGTCTCCCCCCTCCTCGAACGTGATCCGGCTCGACGTGCCGCGCTCGGCGTCGTGGATCCAGATGTCGTTGTCGCCCTTGCCCGGACTGTTGTTGGTGTAGGCCAGGCGCTTGCCGTCGTGCGACACCTTGAAGTCGGAGAAGAGGCCCTGATCGAGCACCTGCTTGCCGACACCGTCGCGACCCAGCCAGACGATCGAGGAGTAGGTCCCGCGCTCGCCCTCGCGATAGGCGAGCGTGCCGTCGCTCGACGCCGAGGCGAGTGCCTGCTCGTTCTGCGTGAAGGCGACCGGCGAAGCTACCGCGACCGGTTCGCCGGCGACCGCGAGCCGCGCGGGATCGAAGCGCTGCACGAGCAGCGCCCCTTCGCGCCAGAAGAGGATTGCGCCCGGCTCGGGGAGAGGCGAGAAGAGGGGCGACGAGTTGGCGACGATCAAGGGATGGCGTTTGCCCGTCGCGAGCTCGAGCGCTTCGATCCGGCTCCGGTCCTCGCGCGCCCCCGCTTCGGCGGTCTGCGCGAGGAACAGAATCGTCTCGCCTCCGGGCAGGAAGACCGGAAAGCGGTGGCTCTTCTCGTTTCGCGCGGCGTCGAGCGTGGTGAGCGCCTTGGGTGCCTCTCCCGCCCCGCCCGACGCCGCCGACGCGACGATCGACAGTCCGTCGCGGAACTTCGCGGCGAAAATGATGCGCCCGTCCGGCCCCCAGCTGCCGCCGCGCGGCGTCGGGGCGTCGCAGATCGTCTGCGCCGGTCCGCCGCGCAGGTCGATCCGCTTGAGCTTGCCGTCGGCGAAGAATCCTATCTGCGCGCCGTCGGGCGACCAGAACGCCATCTGGCCGCCTTCGGTCGAAGCGAGACGGGTGGCGACGCCGGCGTCGAGCTCGCGGAGCCAGAGCGCGCCGCTGCGCGTCTTCTGGTTGAGGGCGTAGAAAACCACCCGGCGGCCGTCGGGCGAGAGCGCGAAGGTATCGCCGAAGCCGGTCTCCGGCGGCGGCGTGAGGGCTGCATGGATTCCACGCGGCGGTGGTCCGTTCCCGCCGCCCAGCCAGAGGGCCGCGAAGGCCACCGCGGCGAGCCCGCCCACCGCGGCGAGCATCCAGGCCAGCGGCGACCGGCGAGCTGCTGGCGCCACCCCCGGCAGAACGGACGCCGCGGCCGGCTCGCCGAGGTTCGGATCGGCAAGCGCCTCTTCGAGTGCCAGGCGGGCGTCGCCGATCGACTGCAGGCGCTCGCGCGGCTTCTTGCGCAGGCAGCGCTGCACCAGCTCGACGATGCGCGGCGGTGTCCCGGGAGGCAAGGCCGAGTAGTCCGGTGTGTCCTTGAGCACTCCGGCGAGGACGTGCGACACCGTCTCACCGTCGAACAGCCGGCGGCCGGTGAGCATTTCGTACAGGACGACGCCGAACGACCAGATGTCGGCGCGGCGATCGACCGTGCTGCCCGCCGCCTGCTCCGGGGCCATGTAGGCCGCAGTGCCGAGGATGACGCCCAGCTGCGTGCCCCCACCGATCGCCGCCGCGGTGAGCGTCGGCGAGTTCATGATCGTCGGCGAGCGCGCGAGATCGGCGGCCGACGACCCGGAGCCGCCCGCATCCATCGCCTTGGCCAACCCGAAATCGAGGACTTTGACTTTTCCGTCACTGGAAGCTTTGACGTTCTGGGGCTTGAGGTCGCGGTGGACGATCCCCTTGTCGTGGGCCTCCTCGAGCGCCTGCGCGATCTGCAGCGCGGCTGAAAGGCTTTCAGCAAGAGAAAGAGCTCCGGATTCGAGCCGTTCTGCCAGGGTCGGTCCGGGAACGAGCTCCATGACGAGCGCATGCGTCGCGCCGCTGGTCTCGAGGCCGTAGATCTGCGCGATGTTCGGGTGATTGAGCTGCGCGAGGAGCTGCGCCTCGCGCTCAAATCTAGCCAGGCGCTCCTTGTCCTCGGTGAAGGCAGCGGGGAGGACCTTGATCGCCACCTCGCGCCTCAGGCGGGAGTCGGTGGCGCGGTAGACCTCGCCCATGCCGCCCTCGCCCAGCTTAGCGGTGATCTCGTAGGGACCCAGACGGGAGCCGACAGCAGGAATCGTCATCGAATTGGATGAAGACTCTACATCGGCGAGGGGTAGACGGATCGAAGCGGGAGACTCGGCGCGCGACCTCGGGTCAGGGCGCGCCGAGTGCGCTCGACCAGGCGTGGGAATCGCCGGAGGAGAAACCGTCGAGGAAGACCGCGTTACCGCAGAGCAGGCGAATGTTGTCGACCTGCACGTACCAGTCGTTGGCGGCCGCCCCGGGATCGTAGTAGCGCCACCGCAGCTTGATGTTGGACTGACCGAGCACGCTCGCGAGATTGATGGAGCGATCCACGCCGCCCGCTGCCCGGAACAGTCCCTGATCGGTGGTGAGTTGCAGCAGGTTCGTCCAGCTGCCCCCGTCATCGGTCGTGACGTCGACATCGAGGGTGTCCGCGCCGGCGAAGTTCTGGTAGTTGATGGTGAACTCGAGCCGCGCCGAGCTCTGGCCGGCGAGACTGAAGCGATGGCTGCGAAGCTCGGTGTCGAAGTTTTCGTGTATCGGCGCAAGATCGCTCGAGGCGCAGGCGACATTGCCACGGGCGCCGGTGTAGTTGGCGGCCTCGAGACACCCCGCCAGGGGGCGCCAATCGGTTGCGGAGTTGTCGCTGCTCGGCCAGGCCAGCGGGTCGTGGCTCGTCCAACCGACCGGAATCCCGCCGGAGAAGGTCGATGTCGGCAGGTTGCAGCCGATGAGCGGCGGCGCGATCGTGACCACGAGGATATCGGTGTCACTCACCTCATCCAGCGGCCCGGGGTTGTAGGCGGTCCAGATCGCGCTGTCATTGCCAAAAGGCGGGTGCGGTAGGTTCTGAGTCAGGAATGCCGACGCTCCCACCCCCAGCGTGTACGGAAAATTGACCAGCAACGTACCGAAGTACGTATCGGCCAGATCGTGACGTGTCAGGACGACGCTGCCAGTGTTGGTGACCTCGTAGCAGAGATAGAGATCCGTTCCGGCGGGGATGTGGAACGCGGTGTCGAGTCCGCAGGTAAACGAGGTGCCATCCAGCGTTCCGGTCAGATCCAGATTGATCGCCTGCCCGCCCTGGGCGACTTGAGACGCCTCTTCGGCGATCGCGGGGCCAGCGCCAGCGGTGAGCGTCAGTGCCAGCCCGAGGGCCAGCGTCCAGTCGTTCGAGGCCATGGATGGAGTCCCTCCTTGTCGGTTACTTCAGGGCGCCCGGCGGGAGCCGACGGGAAAGTTCGTCATCGGATTGAAGCAAAACTCTACCGCGCCGGGGCGTAGACTCGAAAACCGGAGGTATCCCATGGAGCAGCCCTCGTCCGAAAGCAAGGCCCCACGTGACCCGGTCGGCGACTGGATCCGGTTGCTGCGCTGGCCGGTGGCCCTGGTTCTGGTCGCCGGCCTGATCGTCGCGGGAGTCTGGCGCGGGCTGGTTGCGTTCGAGAACGCCGGCCGGGCGGTGGCCGGCATTCCTTCGGCGGCGGCGGAGCAGCTGGGGGCGATCGCGCGGGGTCTGCTCTCAGGGAACGTCACCGAGACCTTCCTCGCGGCGATTCCCGAGGTGGCTCCGAACTCCGGCGGCGCGCTCGAGGTCGCGGTCGCCGAGAGCGTCGAGAGCCTGAGCCGCACCGACGAGCGGCTGGCCCTATGGGACATGCTTTCGCTCGGCACCACGACAGTGGAGGTCCGCGTTCCGGTGACCTACCGCTACCATGTGCGCCTGGACGAGAGCTGGACGGTCGAAGTCCGCGACGGCTTCTGCACCGTGCTCGCTCCGCCACTGCGCCCGTCGCAGCCGCCGGCGATTCACACCGATCGCATCGAGCGCCGGACGGAGGCGAGCTGGCTGCGTTTCGACGCTCCCGAACAGCTTGCGGCGCTCGAGCGGCAATTGACACCTCGGCTCATGACACTCGCGGCCGACCCGCGGCATCGGGCGTTGGTGCGTGAGCCGGCACGCCAGGCGGTGGCCCGTTTCGTCCGCGCCTGGCTGCTCACCCGGGCCGAGTGGGGGCCCGACCGGGTGCGCGCGATCGAAGTCCGCTTCGCCGACGAGCCGGGCGACCGCCTCCCTGCCCCGGCGACGCTCGTGCTGGGAGATTGACTCCAGCCGGGCCGGCTTCGGCCTGCCGTATGCCATCATCCGGGCGAGAGCCGAGCATGCGCGAAACGGGAACTTGCAATGGGTGAGTCGGGAGAAAAAGGCATCATCGACTGCGCCGCCTACCGCGACGGAGTCCGCGTCGCGACGCTCACCCTCGCCGAGATCCCCGGCGCCCTCGGCGACCCCACGGTCTTCGTCTGGCTCGGACTCTACGAGCCGGACGAAGCTCTTCTCGACCGGGTTCAGACCACCTTCAGCTTTCACGACCTGGCGGTCGAGGATGCCCATCGCGCGCACCAGCGACCCAAGATCGATCGCTATGGCAACTCGCTCTTCATCGTTCTGCGCACGGCCCAGTTCGCCGGCGCCGCCGAGGACCTCGAGTTCGGCGAAACCCATCTGTTCATCGGCCCGCGCTACGTCGTCACTGTCCGGCACGGCTCGCTCAAGTCGCACGTCGGCCTGCGCGGGCGCTGCGAAGGCGAGACGGAAAGCCTGGCTCTCGGCCCCGGCTACGTGCTCTACGCCCTGCTCGACTTCATCGTCGACCAGTACCTGCCGGTGGTCGAGGCGCTCGAGGAGCAGTTCGACGTCATCGAGACCGACGTCTTCGACGGCGAAAGCAGCCGCGAGACCACGGCGCAGCTCTACAACTTCAGCCGCAAGCTGCAGTCTCTCCGCCGCGCGGTGTCGCCGCTGGTCGATGTCGTCCAGCGGCTCGAACGCATCGAAGGGCCGCCGCTGCCGGAGAGCATGCAGGTCTATTTTCGCGACGTGCACGATCACCTGCTGCGCGTGCAGGAGATGCTCGAGGGCCTCTCCGAGATGAACCGCTCGGCGCTCACGGCCCACCTCTCGCTGCTGGCGGTGGCGCAGAGCGACGAGACCAAGCGGCTCGCTGCCTGGGCGGCGATCATCGCCGTCCCCACCATGGTCGCCGGGGTCTACGGCATGAACTTCGAGTTCATGCCCGAGCTCGAATGGCGCTTCGGCTATCCCCTGGTCGTCGGCGGCATGGTGCTGATCTGCCTGGTGCTCTACCGCCAGTTCAAGAAGAGCGGCTGGCTCTAGGCGGTCCGCTCCGCCCGGTTCCCACGCAGCGTGGCAACACCCATGTCGCGGCTGCGTTGCCCCTGACCGGTCTCAGCGGGGCGCCGGTGACAGACGATCCCAGCCCAGGATCGCGTTCCAGACCAGCGGATGGCTGCCGACGGTCGAGCCGCGCCAGATCGGGTTGATGGCGAAGAGCAGGATGTGCCCCTTGCCGAGCGGGACGTCGACGACGGCGGCGCGCTTGGCGAGATCGCCGCCGCCATCGAGGAGGCCGGAAACGAGGAGCTCTTTGGCGTCACCGAACCGCAACAGCGCGCGTGGCAGGAGGGATTCCGGGATGACGTTCGGATTGCGCCGCAGCTGCTCGCTGGTGAGCGGCAGGCTCTCCCAGCGCTCCGCCTTCGGCGCCGTCGGCGCAGCGGGAAAGCTCCGCCCCTGGGGTGCGTCGGTATCCTCTTTCGAACCGCGGCCGGTCGGGCGCCCGGTGGCGTCGTCGCTGGCGAAACCTCCGCTCGCCAGCCGCGATAGCTCGAAGCTCATCCCTTCGGCACTGTAGACCGAGAGGCGCTCGCCAAAGCCCTCCGAGACTGGCGAGCTCGCTGGCGGAAAACGGGCGTCGAGG
>JAYTAM010000270.1:0-7098 GCA_043737505.1 Thermoanaerobaculia bacterium | reverse complement strand
GCTGAATCGAGCTGCGAATGGCCTTGGCGTTCGAGCGGCCATG
Organism: Thermoanaerobaculia bacterium; assembly: GCA_043737505.1. Taxonomy (GTDB): domain Bacteria; phylum Acidobacteriota; class Thermoanaerobaculia; order Multivoradales; family JAGPDF01; genus JAGPDF01. Next base: position 7,055 of record JAYTAM010000270.1, on the reverse strand, counting down.
GGCGATGAAGCAGCCGCCGTTGACTCCCAGGAGCGGCACCGCGCCGTATTCCGCGTAGTCGGTACGGCGCTTGAAGGCGACGAAAGCCGGCCGCGCCAACCACCCCCCGAGACGCGTACGAAGAGTTCGGCGGAGCTCCTCCCGCATCATCGACACGATCAGCTCGGCCATCGACTCGGCGGATTTGAGCAGGACGTTGCCGACGAATCCGTCGCAGACGACGACGTCGGCCTCGCCGTTGAAAACGTCGCGGCCCTCGACGTTGCCGATGAAATTGAGCCCGGTCGCCTTCAACGAACGGAAGACTTCGCGGGTCAGGCCGGAGCCCTTGGCCTCTTCCTCGCCGATCGACAGCAGGCCGATCCGGGGGGCGGTGATGCCGACGACTTCCTGGGCATAGAAATGCCCCATGACCGCGAACTGGCGCAGGTGCTCCGGGCGCGAGTCGACGTTGGCGCCGACGTCGAGTACCACGGTGCGGCCGCGCGGATTGGGAAAGACCGCGGCGAGCGCCGGCCGGTCTACTCCCGGCAAGGCACCGAGGAAGAGCTTGGCCGCCACCATCGCTGCGCCGGTGTTGCCGGCGCTGACCATCGCCTGAGCCTTACCCTCGCGCACCAGGTCGGCGCAGACGACCAGCGACGAGTGGCGCTTCTTGCGCACCACCGTCGGCGGGTCATCCATCTCGATGCGCTCTTCGGCATGGACGATTTCGATGCCACCGCGAGCCGCTCCCAACCTCTGGAGCTCGCGCTCGAGCCGCTGCGCGTCGCCGACGAGCAGAATCGAAACCCCGTCGTGAACAGCGCTTTCGAACGCTCCGCGCACCGCGGCGCGCGGAGCGAAGTCGCCTCCCATCGCGTCGACGGCGATGCGCATTGAGATACTGGGGCTCGGGAGCTCGGGGACCTTACGTGCGGGCCTGAACGTCGACCACGTCGCGCCCGCGATAGGTGCCGCAGGACGGGCAGACGCGATGCGGAAGCTTGCGCTCGCCGCACGTCGCGCAGAGCGACGAGGCCGGCAGGGTGAGTGCGTCGTGAGCGCGGCGCTTGTCGCGGCGGGCTTTGGAGTGACGTCGTTTCGGATTCGGCATCTTCGCTTCCCCTCTTCAGTTTTCGCTGCAGTCGTCAGTGCCCGCAGTGCCCGCTCGCGGCGCCGCGATGTCGGTCGTTTCAGCCTGTTCCGCCGTCTCGCGGCTTGAGCATTGCCAGCGCCGCCCACCGCGGATCCACTCGTTCGTGGACGCAGTCACAGCGCCCTTCGTTCCAATCCTGCCCGCATTGCGGGCACAGCCCGGCGCAATCCTCGCGGCAGAGCGGTTTCATCGGCAGGCTGAGCTCCACCTGCTCGAGGAGGTACGGCCGGCTGTCGAAGCCGCCCCCCTCGACCTCCACCAAGCCGAGCTCCTGCGCCTCGAGCTCTTCTTCCGCCGTCGCCTCCCGCTTCCGGGATCGTTCGACGAGAACGAGGTCGATCGCGCTCGAGACCGCCATCTGCACCGGTCTGAGGCACCGGTTGCAGGCCACCGTCTGGTCGTACGCCAGGTCGGCATGCAGCAGGAAATCCGGATCCACGTGCGTCAGGCTTCCCTGACAGCGGACCGGGCTCACCTCGAGAAGCTCCAGCTCACGCCGCTCCTCTTCGCTGAGGTCGATGGCCTCCTGCCAGTTGAATGGCTCGTAGCGGGCAGCATCCAGGCGTATCTTCATCCCTCGTGCTCCCCAGAAAGCCGATGAAGACTAGCGGATTGGAGGCGCTGCGTCAATTTCCCTGTCCTCGGAAGAGGACGCCTCTTCGCTCTCCGCCTCGGCTGCCTCCGATCGGGAGCAGAGTCTGAGCCTCGCGCCCTCGGGCTCGTGCCAGATCTCGAAGGCGATCGCCTGACAATCCGCGAACGGGGCCAGCAGGGCGGCAGCTGCGGCCATACGTCGAACCTCCGCCGGAGGAACGAGGGGCAGCTTCTCGAGATGGCTCACCAGCAAGTGGAGAGTCCGGGCGCTCGCTGCCGGAACCAGCCGGCCGGCGCGTCCCAGCCAGGCTCCCCGCCGCCCCGGGCGTACCAGGTGGCGCTCGAACCAGGGAACCAGAAGCAGCGCTTCGCGCTGCGCGCTGCGCTGCGTGGCGCGCACACTCCAGCCGAGCCTCATCGCCGGCTCGCCCGCTCCGACGAGCGCCAGGAGCGATTCGCCCGGCAGGCGAAAACTCCGCCCTCCGCCGCGCTGCAAGACAGCGACCCGGGGAACAGCTCCTTCGGCCGCCTCCCACAGGAGGAAGAGGCCCGGTCCGCCGATCGGCCCGCGGTCGGTCGAGCTCAGCCACAGCGCAATGCCGGGGAAAGTCCAGTCGGACGCCGCCTGAACGGCGTCCGGCAGCGCGCCGGAGCGGACCTCGAGACCGTCGCTTCCGCGCCTGAGCACGGACCGACCCGGCGGCAGGAAGCCGGCCGCCTGCTGCAACACCAGGATGGCGATCGCTGGAGTAGCTGGGCTCGCTGGGGCGACAAGTGCGACATCCGCCGCCGGGCCGGCGCCCGGGGGCAGCGGCAGCCGCGCCTCGACGCCGCTCGCGACGATCCAGAGCGGTCCCTGCCAGCGGATTTCGAAGGTCCGGCCTCCGGACTGGACCTGGCCGCCGGCGAGCCAGGGATTCCCGGCAACCCGACCGGCGACCCTGGCGAGCCAGCCGATGCCGGACTCGATGCGCGCCACCCCCAGGAAGCGTTCGCCAGTGCCGTCCCAGGCCAGGGCGAGCTCGCGGGCCGGGGGGACGGCGAAAGGCCCGAAGCTGGGCAGGCGTGGGGTCGAAGTACCGGCGAAACGGGAGAGCTCGGCGAGGTAGAGCTCGAGATCGCCCACCCGCTCGTCGAGCGCGCCGAGGTTCTGGTGCGGCGAGGCGAGCCACAGCGCCCGTTCGAAAGAGGCGTCGGCACCGAGGAGCACTGCGAGCTCGGGCGATGGCGCGCCAGCCCGCTCGCCGGGCGTGAAGTTGTGGCCATAGTGAAGCGCGCCGGCGATGGCGACGGCAACGGCCACCAGGGCGACCGCGAGTCGCCGCGAAACCGGGTTCCCCTTCCTCACGGACGCTCGCCGCGCTCGCCGCGCTCGCCGCGCTCGCCGCGCTCGCCAGATACGAGCTCGTCGAGGTGCGCCGCCACCGCCTGGAGGACGCCCTCATCGCTCTCCCCCAGACCCAGATCGGCGAGCTCCCCGCCGATCACAGCGAGAAGTGCCGGCCATGGATCCGATGCCGGATAGGGAGCGAGGGGCGCCACCGCGACCGCCGCCTGGAGCGCGCTCGCGAAGGCCCGCTCGAGGCTCGCGAGGCAGGCCTCCGCAGCGGCGCCCAAACCGTGCTCCGCGACGGCGTAAGCACGCGCCTGGTTACCGATCGCCGCCCGCAGCGGCTCGTCCAGGGCGAGCGCGCGCAGATAGGCAACCAGCGTCGACTCTTCGAAACCGTCGAGGGGCAGCTGCAGGCAGGCGCCCTCCGGAACCTCGGCGAAGGCGCCGACCTGATTGACGATCGTCGGTCGTCCGAAGGCGAGGAGCCGGATGAACGACGCCGAAGTCTCGCCGCCGGTAGGGTGTCGGAGGTTCACCGCCACATCGCAGGCGCGCATCCAGTCGTCGAAAACAGGCGCCTCCGTTCGCCCCTCGACGCGGACACCGCGATCCCCGAAGCGGCTCAAGGCGGCCGCGAAGTCGTAGTGGGGCGAACACTCTCCGACGACGACGAACAAGGCGTCGGGTCGGCTCTCCCGCAGGCGAGCGAAGGCCGGGAGGGCCACTTCGAGACGCTTGTGCGGCGTCACGAAACCGAAAGAGGCGACCACGAAGGCGTCCGGATCGACTCCGAAACGGGCCTTGAGCGCGCGCCGTTCCGTCGCATCGGGCGGCCGGAGAAGGTCGGTCGCCATCGGCATCGGCATCCGCTCGACCTCGGCCAGAGGGCGGCTTGCCAGCACTCGCTGCCGGGCGAACTCATTGTGCACGATGACCGCGCGGCTGCGGTCCACCAGGCGCTCGAAGAGCGGGTAGTTCCAGGTGTCCACCGGATAGTGCGTGTCGAGCAGGCGCCGCGCCGCCATCTCGCCACTGCGCCCGGCGGCGTAGCGCATCTCGTCGAGGTAGGCCGCGGCGTCACCCTTCGCCAGGGTCAGCCCACGCACCAGGTGATGGAGCATGAACTCGTGCAGGACCACGACCCCCGGCAGCTCGAGCGCCAGGCGGTAGCTTTCGGCGTGGTGCGGCGCGCTGTTGCCGATCTGGTAGACCAGCAGATCGAAACGCGCCGCCTGGTCAGGCAGCTCGGAGACCGGCCGGCAGGGCCAACTTGCGGCAATCTCGGCACCTGGCGCCTCGCCGCCGTCGTAGAAAAGCTCGATCTCGTGGCGCGGGGCGAGGAGAGGCAGCAGCGTCGCACTGTAGTCGGCGATCCCCGACGACGCCGGTGGCAGCGGGCTGACCCAGGCGATTCGCACCGTTCGGTCTCAGGCGAGCGGCGCGAGCAGACGCTCGACGACGCCGTCCCAGTGGATCTCTGCCACCCGCTCCGCGCCAGCCGCGCCGAAACGTCGAGCGAGAGCGGGATCGCCCGCCAGCCGGTCGATGCGTGCGCCCATTTCGCGATGTGCGCCGGGCGCGCAGACGAAGCCGTTCACGCCGTCGCTCACGAACTCGAGCACGCCGCCACTGTCCGAAGTCGTCAGCACCGGCCGCAGCGACTTGAAGGCCTCGACCGTGACGTATCCGTAGTCCTCGTCGAAAGGGGCGTAGAAGACCGCCAGGGCTCGCGAGTAGAGCTCGATCAGGAGCTCGTCCGATACCCTTCCGGGCAGCTCCACCCGCCCGGCGATGCCGAGCTCGGTGGCGAGCCTCTGCAGCCGCTCCCGGTCCGGACCCTCGCCGGCGATCACGCAGCGGACCGGGCTCTTGGCCGCCGCGACGGCCCGCAGCATGAGGTCGAAGCGCTTCATCGGATCGAGCCGTCCGGCGGAAAACAGATAGTCGCCGTAGGCGCCGCAGAGGTATCGGTCGCCGAGGGCCGGCGGCGGATAGAGCGGCTCGGCTTCGAGGCGGTTGAAGCGCGCCAGGCGGTCGGCGGTATTGCGCGAGATCGAAAAGCGCGCCCGGGCCTCACCGAGCGCGCGCTGGTCGAACTGGCGCAGCATCTTCTCCGTCCCCTCGTCCTCGGGACGCTCGCCGAAATCACTGAAGCGGGTCTCCTTCAGATCATAAATCTGGCGAAACTGGTGAATCAGCCAGACGACCTTCCGGGGATGGCGCACGAGGTAGGAGGGGAACCGCGTGGCGATCACCAGGTCGATCGGCTGGCCAGCCGCGGTCGTCAGATCGATCAGCCGCCAGGCCAGGGCGCTCTGCACGATGTTCAGCCGCGACGACCAGTTGAACGGCAGGCTGACGATCTCCGCCTGGTGTCCGCGGCGCTGCAGCTCGTCGCGCAGACTCTCGTAGAGAACCTCGGCACCGCCCCGAACGAAAGGAATCTGTGCCGCGCAGATGGCGATCCGGGCACTCACCCGGCCGAGCTCCCCGAGGGCCCGGAGTCATCGGAGTCATCGGAGCCCGCGGAGCCCCCGGAGGTCCCCGGGGCGGCCGCCGGCTCGCGGTCAGGGTCGGCGTCGGGACGAATCGCCAGCTCCAGCCGACGTAACTGCTGTTCGAGGTGGGCGTTCTCCTCGGCGGCGCGCTTCTGGCGCTGGGCGAGTTCGGTGAGCAGTCGGCTGGCACTCTGGTTGAAGCTGTTCTGCTGCGACAGAACCGCCCGCGCATGCCACTTCACGAACAGGTGGTAGAACGCCTTGCGGACGAAGACCAGGAGACGCCCGTAGATCGGCCGCGGCGACACCGGCTGCGGCTCCTGAATGAATTCGTGGCGCTGCAGCTCGAGGAGGAGGCCGTGCAGCTCGTCGGCGCCGGTGCGGATGGTCGCCGACTCACCCTGCCGCTGCCGCACCCCCGCTCGCAGGCCGCTGATCGTTGCAGCGAGGCGCACCAACTCCTGGGCGGCGAGCGGAGCCGGAGCGGCGCTCGAGTCGGGGGATTCGGGATTTGTGGCCATCGTTGCGCGGGGCTGAACTTTAGCACTCGCCTCCCCGCGCGCTCTCGCCCATGACGAGCCCTGCCGGGTTCGAGGGAAGGCGAAAAGCCCCGACAACGGTGACGGCGCTGTCGTAGACTGAAACCTGGACGCCGGCGATCGCCTGCGGGCGGTCCCGACCTCGAGGAGAGCCCTTCATCGCCCCATCGGAGCAGCCGCCAGGCCGGCAGCGACAGGATCGCCCCCGCGTCGCCGTCGACCTGCGGGCGCTGGTTCCCCGGCCCACCGGGATCGGTGTCTATACTGAAGAGCTCCTCGCCGAGCTCCTCCAGCGGGACGAGTTCGATCTGGTGGGCCTTTCGCATGCCCCTCTGCATCCTTCGGTGAGGCTCGCCGAGCGCGGCCTGCAGATCGAAGTCCACCCGGCACCGCTCGGCGTCCTCTGGCAGCAGCGTTACCTGCCGCACCGGCTGGCCCGGGGCGATGTCGACCTCTTCTGGTCGCCGCTTCTCACCCTGCCACGGGAGCTGCCGGTGCCCGGAGTGGTCACGCTCCACGATCTCGCCGTCCTGCATCACCCTGAAACCCTGACCTGGCGGGTGCGGCTCAGCCTCCTGCCGTTCCTCGACAGCACGGTCAGGCAGGCGGCCCGGATCCTCGCCGTCTCCCACGCCGTGGCGAGCGAGATCGCCCAACAGTGGCCGGAGGCCGCTGCCAAGACCGACGTCGCCTGGAACGGCGTCTCGCCCGACTTCCGCCCGGCCAGCGCCGGCGAGCTCGAGGCCCATCGCCAGCGCCTCGGGCTGCCCGAGCGCTACGTCCTCTTCGTCGGGACGATCGAGCCGCGCAAGAATCTCGATCTGCTGCTCGACGCCTGGGAGGCGCTCCGCAGCGAAAGTGCCGAAACACCCGCCTTGCTCGTCGCCGGGCCCCAGGGCTGGGGCTCACAGGCGACCGAGCGCCGCATGGCGCGGCTCGCGCCTTTGGGCTTG
>JAYTAM010000269.1:0-16293 GCA_043737505.1 Thermoanaerobaculia bacterium | reverse complement strand
CGCGTTCGCTCGACCAGTTGAACGTGCCGTAGGTCGGCGGGTTGCCGCTCTGCTCGTCGTAGTAGTCGCCGTCGGCCTGCTGGTCGCGCTGCAGATGGTCCCAGCGGGTGAACACGACGCGTCCGAAGCTGTCGACGGTCGGCTTGAAGTCGCCCGACGGCGAGTGATCCAGGAGCTTGAGGCTCCCGGTCGCCGGATCCAGACTCCAGATCCCGCTGACGACCGGCGCTTCTTCGTACTCGTCGAGCTGGGGATACAGATGCGCCCGCCCGTCACGCGACCGGTCGGAGGTGAAGAGGATCTTGCCATCGGGGGCATAGACCGGGCTGACGTTGTTGACGTTCAGCGGCTGGTTCGGCACCTTGGTGATCACCACCGGTTGACCGGCGCCGAGCCCGGTGACCTCGTAGAGCTGCCAGTAGTAGGTGCCCCAGGCGTACTGCTGCGTGGGCGCCCCGATGACCATCGAGAAGATCGCCTTGGTGCCGTTCCAGTGCACCGCCGGCTCGCGCACGGCGATCGAGTTAGCGCCCTGGAAGCCGCTCGCGACGCCATAGCCGCCGAGCTGCGTCAGGTTCTTGAGGGTGCCGTTGGGATAGAGGACGTAGAGATCGCCGCCTCTGCCGGTGCTCTCCATGTCGGCGCGATGGTTGCCGAAGACCGAGCCGATGGCGGTGAAGTCGAAGGGAATCGGCGTCTGGGTGACGAAGAGAATCGGATAGAGACGCTGCGCATGGGCAAAGCTGGTACAGAGAAACAACAAGGCAAAGAGCCACTTGCGCATGGAAGCGTCCTCCAGAAGGTACGGCCAATCGTGCGAACAGTGCGAACGGTGCCCGGATTCTCGGCCCAGGCGGCGAAACGGGCCAATGGATTGCTGCACACCAGCTAGAACGCGGCCGACACGCCCCATGGGACATTTTTTTCCCGTATCGTTCGGTGAAGATGTGCGGCCGCTACGTTCTGACCACCCCGGGCGAGGTCCTGGCGCAGATCTTCGACACCGAACCGCCGCCGGAAGAGGTCCTCGGCGCCATCGTGCCGCGCTACAACATCTCGCCGACGCAGCCGGTGCCGATCGTGCGCAAACGGGCGTCCGGGCCGCGCGAGCTCGCCATGGTGCGATGGGGCCTCGTTCCGCACTGGGCCAAGGACGCCGCGATCGGCAACCAGCTCATCAACGCGCGCTCGGAAACAGCGGCCGAGAAGCCCTCCTTCCGCGACGCTCTGCAACAGCGCCGCTGTCTCATTCCGGCGGATGCCTTCTATGAATGGCAAAAGCTCGGTAAAGGGAAGCAGCCCTGGCTGTTGCGCATGAGAGACACCGGTACCTTCGCTTTCGCCGGTCTCTGGTCCTCGTGGAAGAGGCCGGAGAACGACGTTGCGCTCGAAACCTGCGCGATTCTGACCACCTCTCCGAACGACCTCGCCGCGACTGTCCACGACCGCATGCCGGTGATCCTTCCGCCTGCAACCTGGACCCGTTGGCTCGACGACGCCGGGGCGAGCACCCCCTTTACTGAGCTTTTTGTTTCTTTCCCGGCGGCAGAGATGCAAGCCTTCCCGGTCAGCAAGCGCGTCAACAGCCCGGCCAACGAAGGAGCCGAGAACATCGCACCGGTCGCCGTTCTCGAAGCCGCTGTAGAAAACTGACGCCGCTTCGTCCGGCTCTCCGCCCTGAACCCGCTTCCCTACCGAGATTTCAAGGAGTCGATCCCGATGAATCCACGCCCCCTGCCGCTGGCACTCTGCCTTGTCTCTGTCGTCTTTTCTGTTGTCGCGGTGGCGCCGCTTCGCGCCGCCGATACCGCGGATGCCCCGCGAGCGAAGGGCCTGTCGCGCGCCGAGATCGCCGCTTCGGTGACCTCGTCGATGGACCGCGCCGCCGACCCGTGCAACGATTTCTACCGGTACGCCTGCGGCGGCTGGCTCGACTCGACGAAGATCCCCGCCGACCAGGCGCGATGGGTGCGCAGTTTCTCGACCATTACCGAGCGCAACCGGGAGCTGGTGAAGGAGCTGTTGGAGAAGGAAGGCAGGTCGCCCTCGGCCGACCCCGAACGGCGGCAGATCGGCGACTTCTACGCCGCCTGCATGGATGACGGCGCCGTCGAGAAAGCCGGAGTCTCGCCGCTCACGGGCATGTTCACCGCCATCGATCAGGTGAGCGACGCGAGCACGCTGATGTCGGTCGTCGCCGGCCTGTCGAAGAACGGCGTCAACGCCCTCTTTGGCGGCGGCGCCACTCCGGACTTCAAGAACCCGACGATGAATCTCCTCTTCCTCTCCCAGGGAGGCCTGGGTCTACCCGATCGCGACTACTACGTGAGCGACGATTCCAAGAAGAAGGAGGTCCTGGCGAAATACGAAGCGCACGTCGGCAGGATGCTCGCGCTCTCCGGCGAGAGCGCCGCCGACTCCGCCCGCCATGCGAAGGCGATCGTCGGCTTCGAGACCGAGCTCGCCAGAGCCTCCCGCCCGCGCGCTGAGATGCGCGACCGCGACCGGATCTACAACAAGATCGACCGCGCCGGCCTCGAGAAGCTCACCCCGAAGCTCGACTGGCCGCGATACTTCGGCACCCTCGGCTACGCCGATGTGCGGTCGATCAATGTCGCGGTGCCGGAGTTCTACCAGGCACTCGAACGCCTGGCGACTTCGACGCCCGAGGAGACGCTCCGCGCCTATCTGCGCTGGAGCGTCGTCGACGCACACGCCGACCGCCTGCCGAAGGCGTTCGTCGACGCCAACTTCGATTTCTTCGGCAAGACCCTTTCGGGTCAGCAGGAGATCCAGCCGCGCTGGAAGCGCTGCGTTACCGCCACCACGGCGGCGCTCGGCGAGGCGATCGGCAAGATCTACGTCGCCCAGGAGTTCAGCGGCAACAGCAAGGAGATCGCCGTCGAAATGATCCGCGACATCGAGAACGCCTTCGAGTCCAACCTTCCGGCGCTCGCCTGGATGGACGACACGACGCGCAAGCGCGCGGTCGAGAAGGCGAAGAAGGTGACCAACAAGATCGGTTACCCGGACGTCTGGCGCGACTACTCGCCGGTCAAGGTGAAGCGCGACGACTACTTCGGGAGTGTCCTGTCGTCGGCCCGCTTCGAGTTCGACCGTGACATGCAGAAAGTCGGCAAGCCGGTGGATCGCAGCGAGTGGCTGATGGTGCCACAGCAGGTGAACGCCTACTACATGTCGACCGCGAACGAGATCGCCTTCCCGGCGGGAATCCTCCAGCCGCCGTTCTTCCACAAGGATTTTCCGGCGGCGATGAACTACGGCGCAGTCGGCACCGTGATGGGCCACGAGCTCACCCACGGCTTCGACGACCAGGGCCGGAAGTCCGACGGCGACGGAGTCCTGCGCGAATGGTGGGAGCCCGAAGTGGCGGCGAAGTTCGAACGCCAGGCCGCCTGCGTCGAGGCGCAGTACTCGAAGTTCGAGGTCGAGCCGGGCGTCCACGTCAACGGCAAGCTCACGCTGGGAGAGAACATCGGCGACATCGGCGGCGTGAAGGAGGCCTTCGTCGCCTTCCAGGGCTGGAAGGCGCGCCACAAGCTGCCTCAGCCGGGCGAGCCAAAGGAGCCGTTGATCCCGGGCCTCACCGACGATCAGCTCTTCTTCGTCTCATTCTCCCAGGTCTGGTGCTCCCTCTCGACGCCCGAGTTCCAGCGCAACCAGGTGACCACCGACTCGCATTCGCCCGGCCAGTTCCGCGCCATCGCCCCGCTGATGAACCAACCTGAGTTCGCGCAAGCCTTCTCCTGCCCGGCCGGCGCGAAGATGAACCCGGCGGAGCGTTGCACCGTCTGGTGAGGTTGCAGAGGTCTCGATCCCGTGGATTCACATCTCGATACGCATTGAGTTTCTAGGTACTTAGTACGGAGCGCCCGCTTCCGGCCTCCTGTACACTGTCGGCAGTTGCGGGCTCGTCGGGCGTCCACTGCCCGCGATCGTGCGCGCTGGAAGGCCGGTGTCCGTGCTGCACGAGTTCTTGACGTTTCACCACGAAACCATCGTCGCGCGGGCGCGGGTGCGGCTCCTCGCGCGCTCGTCGCTGCGCGCCAACGAATCCGAGGTGCGGGACGGGGTGCCGCTCTTCCTGCGGCAGCTCGAGAAGATCCTCCGACGCGAAAACCTGACCTCGGCCCGGCCCCAGGAGACCGCCGAAGTCGGTGCGCCCTCCGAAATGGGAGCGAGCGCCAGTCGCCAGGGCGGCAATCTCCGCCAGGCGGGGTTCAACATCGCCCAGGTCGTGCAGGCCTACGGCGACATCTGCCAGGCGATCACCGCTCTCGCGACCGAGCTCCGGACCCCGATCACTTCCGACGAGTTCCGGACCTTGAACCGCTGTCTCGACGAAGTCATTGCCGAGGCCGTGACCGAGTTCGCCCGCCAACGCGATCGCTCCGTGGCCAGCCAGAACACCGAGCGGCTCGGGATCTTCGCCCACGAGCTCCGCAACCACCTCAATACCGCTCTGCTCGCCTACGAGGCGCTGAAGATCGGCGCCGTGGGCATCTCCAGCAACACCGGTTCCATGCTCGGGAGGGCGCTCCTCGGCCTGCGCAGTCTCATCGACACCTCGCTCGCCGAGGTCCGGCTCCAGGCGGGGGCAAACCGCCGCGACCTGGTCGAACTCTCCGAGCTCATCGAGGAGGTCGCGCTCGCTGCCCACGCCGAGGCCGGGGCCCTGGGCAAGGAGCTCACGGTGGCGCCCGTCGCCCACGGCGTGACGCTCGACGTCGATCGCCAGCTGCTCGCCGCAGCCCTGGGCAACCTGCTGCAGAACGCCTGCAAGTTCTCGCGCCCCTTCGGCCGGATCCTTCTCCGGACCGACACGACGACCGCCCCGGACGGCGTGCTCATCGAAATCGAAGACGAGTGCGGCGGACTGCCGCCGGGAGTGGCCGAGGGTCTCTTCAAGCCCTTCACCCAGCACGCCCCGGACCGCAGCGGACTCGGCCTGGGGCTGCTGATCGCGCGGCAGGGCGTCGAGGCGAACGGCGGCACCCTGCGCGTGCGTAACCTGCCCGGCGTCGGCTGCGTGTTCACCGTCGATCTGCCCAGGGCACTCTCGCCGCCGGCCGCCCCTGACGAGGCGCGCGCGAGCGCAGCAAAGGTCCCGGTCTAGCTCAGGCCGGGTTGGAGGAGCGCGAGATCTGGATCAACTCGCCCAGGTTCTCGAGCGTGATCATGCCGACCAAGCCGTTCGCGCCCGACTCCTGGCTGAGCACCAGAACCGGCTGAAGCGGTCGGCTCTGCAGATGGCGGAGTACCGTTTCGAGCGGCATGTCGACCGAGACGACCGGCGGCTCGCGATCCATGACCTCGAGCACCGCCCGCTCGCGGCCACCGGGTGAGGCCAGCGCCGCGAGCAACGCCCCGCGGGAGAGGAGTCCCGCGACCCGTCCCCAGGCGTCGACCACCGGGAAATCCTGCTGATGCCCCGAGAGCAGGAGCTCGGCGGCCCGCCCGAGCGACTCCTGCGGCGCGATCGTCTCGTAGCGGGTGATCATGGCGTTGCGCGCAGTGAGCCCGGCGACCGCGGAGCGGCTGCGTTCGAAGGCCGCCTCCTGCCCGGCGCCGACGAAGACGAAGAAGGCGATGAGCAGCCCCACGGGATTGAACGGCGGCAAGACGGCGAGGACCGCCATCAACAGCGCGATTCCCTGGCCAATGCGCGTCGCGATTCGAGTCGCGCGCGCCTGACCGAGAAAAACGCAGAGGCCACCGCGCAGCGCCCGGCCACCGTCCATCGGAAACGCCGGGATGAACAGGTTGAAGGCGAACAGGATGAAGTTGATCATCACGAAACGACCGACGACGGGCGCACCGGGGAACTCGATCCACAGACCGTTGGCGACCGGCACCTCACCCGTCCCCAGCAGGTAGAGCAGCAGCGTCGAGCCGAGGATGAAATTCACCGCCGGTCCCGCCAGTGCGATCCAGAACTCGGGCATTCCGGCGGGTATCCGATCGAGGCGGGCGACTCCTCCAATCGGATAGAGCACGATCTCCCGCGTTTGTACGCCGAGATGTCTCCCCATCGCCGCATGGCCGAGCTCGTGCAGCACCACGCAGGCGAAGACGAGAAGGATGCCGACCACTCCGTCCAGAAATCCCCGGCCAGCGTTGGAGGAGCCGGCTCCGAACCAGAGCAGAAGGAGAACAAAAGTGAAGTGGATCCGGATCGGGATGCCGAAAACGGTCCCGATCCGGAAGGCACCTGCTGCCGAACGCGGGTCGGTCACCGAATGTGCCGCCGCAAAGTAGGGCTCATCGTGCCGACTTTACCAACCGCAGACCTGGCCCTGGTTCTGCGCCGTGAGCCAGGTCTGTAGCGGGGCGAAGTAGTCGAGGATCGCCGTCGCGTCCATCGAGCTCTGACCGGTCAACGTCGCCAGCGCCTCGGGCCACGGCTTCGAAGCTCCCATCGCCATCGTCGCGGCGAGCTTCTCGCCGGCGGCCGCGCTGCCGTAGATCGAGCAGCGGTGCAGCGGGCCCGATTTCTCGGCTGAATAGCCCGCGGTCTTGCACAGCGCGCGGTGGAACTGGAACTGCAGCACGTCGGCGAGGAAGTAGCGCATGTACGGCGTGTTTCCGGGGACGTGGAACTTCGCGCCCGGGTCGAAATCGGCCTCGCTTCGCGCGGCCGGGGGCGCGATTCCCTGGTACTTCAGCTTCAGATCCCACCACGCCTGGTTGTAGCGCTCCGGCGCGATCTGTCCCGAGAAGACCTCCCAGCGCCACTTGTCGATCGTCAGCCCGAACGGCAGGAAGGCGACCTTGTCGAGCGCCGTTTGCAGGAGGAGCGCGATATCGGCTTCGGCCGGCGGCTCGGTATCGATGAGGCCGAGCTGCTTCAGGTACGCCGGGGTCACCGAGAGAGCGACGGTATCGCCCAGCGCCTCGTGGAAGCCGTCGTTGGCGCTGTCGAGGAAGAGCGTCGACTTGTCGTTGTAGGCGCGCTGGTAGTAGTTGTGGCCGAGCTCGTGATGGATGGTCGAAAAGTCTTCCTCGTTGATCTGGATGCACATCTTGATCCGCAGATCGTCCTTCTGGTCGACGTCCCAGGCCGAGGCGTGGCAGACGACGTCGCGATCGCGCGGCTTGGTGAACATCGATCGCTGCCAGAAGGTCTCCGGCAGCTTCTCGAAGCCGAGCGAGCTGAAGAAGCCCTCGCCGTAGCGCACCATGCCGCGCTCATCGACCTTCTTCGCCACCAGCTGCTCTGTCAGGTCGTAGCCCGTGAGGGCGACGTTCTGCGGCTTCACCAGGTCGTAGATGTCGCCCCACTGCTGCCCCCACATGTTGCCCAGGAGGTGGGCCGGAATGGGGCCGCCGGAAGGCACCACTTCCTTGCCGTACTGTGCCTGCAGACGGGCGCGGACATAGCAATGAAGGGAGTCGTAGAGCGGCTTCACCTGGCTCCAGAGCCGGTCGAGCTCGGCGGTGAAAGCCTCCGGCGCCATGTCGTACTTCGAGCGCCAGAGCTCGCCGAGGTTGGCGTAGCCCAGCTCCTTCGCGCCTTCGTTGCCGAGCTCGACGAAGCGCTGGTACTTGGGCCGCATTGGGCGGGAGATCGTGTGCCACCCGCTCCACGCCATCTCGAGCTCGCGCGGATCGCGGCTCGAGGTGAGAATGTCGGAGAGCTCGCCGAGATCGAGGCAGTCGTCGCCGCTCTTGCCGTCGGGACAGTACTTGCCGCGACCGTACATGCCCTCGAGCTCGGCGGCCAGGCGGGTGAGCTCCTCGCGCTTCGCGGCGTCGGCGGGCGCCGGCAGCACCTGGCTCGACTTCAAGAGACCCATCTTGCGCGCGAGGTCGGCGGGCAGCTTGAGACCGGCGAAGCGCGTCGCCTTCTGCGCCAGCTCCATCGCCGCCCCGATCACCAGCTCGTTGGCCTGCGCCGCCAGCAGCTCGGTGTCTTCCGTGATGTACGTCGCCGCCACCCACTGCGCGCGGTCACGGGCGATGTACAGCTTGAGGAGGCGGGATTCGGCCTCGGTCATGAACTTCTCGGCTTCGGCGACGGTGGGTTCGGCCGCCGCGCCGGAGACGACGGTGGCGACGAAGCCCACGAGGGCGAGCAGCGCGATCCTCGCCGTACGCAGCCAATTCGCATGGCGTCGGGGCGCTCCGGGGGCAGGCAGGTGAGAGGTCGGCATCGTGTTCTCCATGAATGGGAAAAAGGTCGAACGGCGGCAGGGCGCCCGGAGTCCGGACGGCCCCGGTCAGCTATCCGCGTGCGAGAAACTCCTGGATCCGGTTGAAACCCTTGGCGAGATTCTCTCTCGAGCAGGCGAACGAAATCCGGACGTGATCGTCGCCGCCGAAGGCGGCGCCGGCGACGACGGCGACGTGAGCCTCTTCGAGCAGGCGTTCGGCGAACCGGGTCGAGCCTTCGGGCTCGCCGCTGTCGTCGGTGCGAAAGCAGGCGGAGACGTCCGGGAAAGCATAGAAAGCGCCGGCCGGGGGCAGGCAGCAGAAGCCGGGCAGCGAGTTCAGGCGCGGCACGACGAGATCGCGCCGTTGCTCGTACTCGGCGATCATCGCTTCGACTTCGGGCTCGGCATGCTCGAGTGCGGCGAGGGCGCCGACCATCGCAAACGAGGTCGCGTTCGACGTGGCATGCCCCTGGATCGTCGCCGCCGCATCGACGAGCGTGCGCGGTCCGAGCAGGTAGCCCAGCCGCCAGCCGGTCATGGCGTAGGTTTTCGAAAACGAGCCGACGACGACGACGGTCTCCGGGAAACGGGCGGCGAGCGCAGCCGCCGAGAACGTCCCCGCGCCGTCGTAGACGAAGCGCTCGTAGGTTTCGTCGGAGATCACCAGGACGCCTCGCGCCGCGCAGCCTTCGATAATCTCCGTCAGGGCCTCGGGAGAGATCCGGCCGCCGGTCGGATTGCACGGCGAGTTGACGATCACCGCCCGCGTGCGCGAGGTGATCGCGGCGAGCATCGCTCCGGCATCGACGGCGAATCCGTTCGCTCCCGAGGTCGGCACCTCGACGACGGCGGCACCGGCGAACCGGATCTGCTCGGGAATGCTCACCCAGGCCGGCGTGTGCACGACCACCTCCTGGCCCTCCTCGAAGAGCGCCAGGGCGAGCTCGAAGAGCGCCCCTTTCCCGCCGACGGTGATCAGAGTCTGGTCGGCCGTCCATGGCGCGCCGTAGCGCTCGGTGTAGCGCTGCGCGAGCGCCTGACGGAGGGCGGGAATGCCCTGGTTCTGGGTGTACTTGGTGAAGCCGTCGGCCAGAGCCTTGCGCGCCGCCTCGACGGCGACCGCGGGCGAAGCGAAGTCGGGCTCGCCGGCGCCGAAGTCGACCACGTCGATCCCCTGCGCCTTCATCTGCATGGCGCGCCGCGTCACCTTGAGGGTCGCCGACTCGCCGATCCGCCGCACGCGGGCCGATAGGTCCATGGCTTGCATGGTATCATCGCGAACGGGTCGATTTGACCACGACAGGGCTACGACAGGGACTACCCAACCCGATGAAAAGACAGCTCTTCGCAGCCTCTGCTCTGCTCCTCGCAGGGCTCGCATCCGAGGCGGTTTTCGCCACTCCCGCCACTTCCGCCACTCCGGCGCCGCTGCCTGCCCTTCTGGCCTGGCACAGTCACGCCGACGAGGCGTTCGCCGCGGCGCGCCAGAGCGGCAAGCCGGTGCTGGTCGACCTCTACGCCGACTGGTGCGGCTGGTGCAAGACGATGGAGCGCGAAGTCTTCGCTCAGGAGCGATTCCAGCGCTATGCCGAGCGCTTCGTGCTGCTGCGCGTCGATGTCGAGGACAGGGCGGCAGGGACGCAGCTGCAGCGCCGGTGGAGCGCCAACTCTCTCCCGACCTTGCTGCTGCTCGATCCGAAGAAGAGTCTGATCGGCAAGATCGAAGGATTCCTCGAGACCGAGCGGCTCATCGCGCGGCTCGACCGCGAGCTCGCCGCCTACGACGCCTTTCTCGCCAACTACGCGAGCGCCATGGCCTCGACCGATCCCGCGCTCTGGCGGGAACGCGGCCGGGAGCTCCACTCTCGCGACGACGGGGGCCGCGCAGCGGTGCTTTTCGAGCGCGTCGTCGCCGCAGGCAAGCTCTCGCCCGAGGACCTGGCGTGGACTCGCCTGCAGCTCGCCGATGCCTATCGCCTCGACGGTCGCTTTGCCGAGGCGAGGAAGACCGCGTCGGTCCTGCGCACGGAGCTTCTGGCAGGCGTGGCAGGCGTGGCAGGCGCGAAGAGCCGCCCGGACGCCGGCCTCACCGAGCGCGTCGATCTGCTCCTGGTGTTCATCGCCGGCGGCGAGCGCGACTGTGCCGGCGCCGCCGGAGCGCTGGCCGACTTCGAGCGCGGCCATCCCCGCAGCCCGTACCTGTCCGACGCACGCCGCGCCTATTCCGCCCTGAAGTCCGACCATCCCGCCCAGTGCTCCTGACACGCGCCGCCTTTGGCGCCTTGCTCGCGGCGCTTCTCGCCGCGGGACCAGGCGGAGCTCAGTTCGGTGATGGCGGCGACGGCGCGTCACCCGTCGATCTCGAAAAGGTCGCCCTGTCGGGCGCCGCCGAACGGACCGCCTATCTGCCGGGCGAGACCGCACGCGTCGCGGCGCGGCTGGAGATCGACGACGGCTGGCATCTTCAGGCGCACGTTCCCACCTACGACTATCTGATTCCGACGACGCTTCGCCTGGAGCTCCCCGCCGGCTGGGCCCCTGCCGAGCTCGACTACCCGGCGCCGAGCCGCTACAAGTTCGCCTTCGCCGAAGAGGAGCTCGACGTCCTCGAAGGGCGCCAGCACATCGTGGCGCGCTTCACGGTGCCGGAGTCGGCTGCGCCAGGACCCCAAACGCTCACCCTCCACCTGCGCTCCCAGGCGTGCGACGACCGCAAATGCCTGGCGCCGGTCGAGACCACCGCCACGGTCGACCTCGTGGTCGGCCCGGGAGGCACGCCGACGGCGGCGGAGTTCTTCGCCGAGCCCGATCCGGCAGGGTTGCAGAAGGCTCCGACCCAGGAGAAGTCGACCGGAACCGCCGGCGCGATCGACGGTCCAAGGCCAGCCCCGCCGACGCGTTCGCTGGCGGCGATCCTCCTGCTCGCCGTACTCGGGGGCTTCATCCTCAACGGCATGCCCTGCGTCCTGCCGATCCTCTCGCTGAAGCTCTTCGGCCTGGTCAAGGCCTCCGGCGAGTCGACGCGCACGATCCGCATCGGCGCCCTGGCGACGACCGCGGGCATCCTCGCTTCGTTCTGGGCGCTCGCCGGCGCCGCCATCCTGGCGCGCCGGGCCGGGGCGGCGATCGGCTGGGGGGTACAGTTCCAGCAGCCCGGCTTCGTCGGTTTCCTGGCGATCGTCGTCCTCCTCTTCGCGCTCAACCTCTGGGGCCTGTTCGAGATTCCGCTGCCGGTACGGCTGGCGAAGCTCGGCGACGCCGGCTCGGGCGACGGCCTCGGCAGCCACTTCGCCTCCGGTCTGTTCGCCACGCTCATGGCGACCCCCTGCTCGGCGCCGTTTCTCGGCACCGCGCTGTCGTTCGCCCTCGGGCAGAGCGGCGCCACGATCTTCCTCGTGCTCACCGCCGTCGGAGTCGGGCTCGCGTTGCCTTACCTTGTGCTGGTTCTCGCCCCGAGGGCGGCAAAGTGGCTGCCGCGGCCGGGGGCCTGGATGGACACGTTGCGCGGCGCGATGGGCTTCCTCCTCGGCGGCGCGGTGGTCTGGCTGATCTTCGTCCTCGCCGGCCAGATCGACTCGGTCAGCCTCGCCCTCTTCGAGCTCGGCCTCCTCGGCCTCTCCTTCCTTCTCTGGCTGCGCCACCGCGCCGAGATGGCGCGCCGGCGCACCGGCCTCTGGTGGCTGCTGGCCCTGGTAACGGCGATCCTGCTGGTCCTCTTCGCCGGCGGCGCCGACCGCGCATCGGCTCGGCTCGCTCCGGGCGCCGACGCCGACGCCGCGATCCGCTGGATCCCGTTCGACCGCGCCGAAGCGGATCGCCTCGCAGCTTCGGGGCGGCTGGTCTTTCTCGACATCACCGCCGACTGGTGCATCACCTGCAAGGTGAACGAGCGCATCGTCCTCAACGCTCCAGAAGTGGTCAGGGCCTTCCGCGCCCGCGACGTTGTACCGATGAAGGCCGACTGGACCAACCGCGACGACGGGATCGCCAGCTTCCTCGCCGAGCACGGCCGCTACGGCATCCCGTTCTACATGCTCTACCGACCGGGCCAGGCGCCGCACCTCTTCGGCGAGCTCCTCACCGCCGCCGAAGTCGCGCGCGTGATCAGCGAATCCGCTCCGAAGCCCTGAATTCAGCTCTTCGGAGCCTTTGCCGCACCCCCCCTAGGCAAGCCAGCGGTTCGGACGTAGGCTCCCCCTCCGATCCACCTCGAATTCAATTATCTACCCCGGGTACACGGGGGAAGAGTCCGTCAGCCGCACTAGGAGAAACGATGCCCACCATCCTCCGCGCCGCCCGCACGACTGTGAATTCGAACCGCACCGCGAAGCGCCGCTGGGCGCTCTTCCTGCCCTTGCTCGTCGCGTTGAGCCTTCTCGGCTCCGCCGCCCAGGCGCAAGTGAGCGTCACCGCGAGCGCCGGCAACCCCGGCCCGATCAACTACGCCACGCTGCAACTCGCCTTCGCGGCGGTCAACGACGGCACCCATCAGGGAGCCGTCAGCAT
Source organism: Thermoanaerobaculia bacterium (assembly GCA_043737505.1). GTDB lineage: Bacteria > Acidobacteriota > Thermoanaerobaculia > Multivoradales > JAGPDF01 > JAGPDF01. Next base: position 3,613 of record JAYTAM010000269.1, on the reverse strand, counting down.
GGCGGTCACCGCGGACACCACGGAGACCGTGACGGCGGTACTCAACGCCAGCGGCGCCGGTGCGGCGGTCTATACCGCAGTGTCCGTGAGCCCCTCCGGCGGCGCGGCGCGGACCATCTCCGGCGCGATCGCCGCCGGCTCGTCGCTCATCGACTTGAACGGCGCCGACAACGTCACCATCGACGGGCTCAACAGCGGCGGCAACTCGCTGACGATCGCCAACACCACGAACTCGGCGACCAGCGGGACGAGCACGATCCGCTACATCGGCGGCGCGACCAACAACGTCATCACCAACTCCAACATCCAGGGTTCGAGCTCGATGTCGGTGGCGACCAACGGCGGCACGATCTTCTTCTCCACCGACGCGGCCACCGCCAACGGCAACGACAACAACACGATCTCGAACAACAACATCGGCCCGGCCGGCGCGAACCTGCCCAGCAAGGCGATCCTGAGCAACGGCTCGACCACCACGCAGGCGATCGGCAACAGCGGCAACATCATCAACAACAACAACATCTTCGACTTCTTCGGCGCCGCTGTGACCAGCGCCGGCGTCGCGACCAACGCCGGTTCCAATACCTGGACGATCACCAATAACCGCTTCTACCAGACCGCCACGCGCACCTGGACGACTGGCGCGCTGCACACGCCGATCAACATCGCCAATGCGACGGCGACCTCCGGCGCGCAGGGCTTCACCATCACCGGCAACATCGTCGGCTTCGCCTCGAACACCCAGACCGGAACTTACACTTTGACCGGCGCAGGCGCAGGCGCGAAGTTCCAGGGAATCGTGTTTAGCGGCATCACCGGGGGCGCGCTCTCCAACATCAACTCCAACACGGTCGCCGCGGTCAGCCTGACCGGCGTGACCTCGAGCGGCACAACCACCTCCAGTCCGTTCAGCGGGATCATCGTCGCCAACGGGTCGGCCAGTACCAACAGCAATGTGATCGGCAGCCAGGCGGCGACGGGCTCCTTGACGTATTCCACCACCACCACGACGGCGACCGATGTCCACGGCATCTTCAACTTCAGCTTCGACAACTGGACGGCGAACAGCAACAACGTCGGCGGCATCTCGGTCACGAACCTCGGCGCCAGCGGCACTTTCGTCGTTGTCGGCATGAGGGCGAACACCGGGACCGCGAACGCCTTCAACGCCACGACCAACAACGTAGGAGGCTCGATCGCCAACTCGATTCAGCTGACTGCGCCCGGGTCGGCGTCGCAGGTCATTGGCATGCACACCGCGAATGCCATCGCGACCTGGACCTCGAACACGGTGCGCAACCTCACCAACAACACCGGTACTGGAACGACCACCACGGCGTCGCTGATCGGCATGTCGCTGACCAGCACCACGCCGAACCAGAACGTCGCGCAGAACACGATCTTCGGGCTTTCCAATACCAACACGACGGCCGCGACGGTGGTCACCGGAATCCAGTTCACCGGCGGCACGGCCAACGTCGTGCAGCGCAACCTGATCCATAGCCTGGTCACCGCGAGCAACAGCACGGGTGCGGAGATCAACGGCATCCGGGTCGCCGGCGGCACCACGGTCTACCGCAACAACATGATCGCCGTGGGCGCGGGGATTGCCAACGCCATCGGCACCGGCTCGACTACGGGCGGCGTCAACGGCATCAACGAGCCGCTCGGAACCGATACCTTCTTCCACAACAGTGTCTATGTCGGCGGCGCCCCGAGCGCTGGCGTCGGACCCTCCTACGCTTTCAACAGCTCGCAGACGGTCAACACCCGCAGCTTCCGCGACAACATCTTCTTCAACGCCCGCAGCAACGCCGGCGCCACCGGCAAGAACTACGCCGTCCGCGTGGGCGGAACGACTCCGAACCCGGCCGGGCTGACGATCAACAACAACGTCTACTTCGCCAACGGCGCCGGTGCGGTGTTCGGCTTCTTCAACTCCCTCGACGTGGCGAACCTTGCGGCGTGGAAGGTCGCCGTCGGGCAGGATGCGGCGAGCATCGACGGGAACCCGGCCTACAACGACCCGACCAACGCCGTGCCCGATCTGCACATTCATCCGAGCAACGCGACGGTGGCCGAAGCCAACGGCCTGGACGTCGGCGTGGTCGACGACTTCGACGGCCAGACGCGCTCCGGCTTCACGCCGGTCGACATCGGCGCTGACGCGGGTAACTTCAACGGGGTCGACCTGGCGGCACCAGTCATCACCTACACCGCTCTCGGCAACACTTCGCTGTTCACGAACCGCACCCTCACCGTGACCATCACGGACGTCACCGGGGTCGCGATCGGGGGACTGGCGCCACGGATCTACTACAACAAGAACGCCGGCGCCTACTTCTCGCAGGCCTGCACCCTGGCCAGCGGAACGGTGAACAACGGCACCTGGAACTGCGTGATCAACAACGCCGACCTGGGCGGCGTCGTGGTCACGGACACGATCCGATACTTCGTCATCGCTCAGGACGCCGTCGGCAACATCGCCTCGAACCCGAGCGGCGCGACCGCCTCCGACGTCAATACCGTCACCGTGCCGCCGGCAGCACCGAACAGCTACCTGATCGCGACGCCGATCAGCGGCGTCCGGACCGTCTGCGCCGCGGGCTGTGACTTCCCGACCCTCACGGGCGCGGCCGGCATCTTCAACGCGATCAACACCAACGTCCTCACCGGGAACACGGAGATCCAGATCGCCGGCGACCTGATCGTCGGCGAGGACGGCACGCGTGCTCTGAACGTCGTCGCCGAGGAGCCCACGGGCAGCAACTTCACCATTCGGATCTACCCCACGGGCGCACCGCGAGCGATCACCGGTTCGTTCAACGGCGCCCTGGTCCGCATGAACGGCGCCAGCCGGGTGACCATCGACGGCTCGCTCGGCGGAGTCGGCACGGACCGCAGCTTGACGATTTCGAACACCAGCGTCACCACGCCGAGCGTCGTCCTCTTCGGATCGGTCGGCGCCGCGACAGTCACCAACGACACGCTGAAGAACTGCGTGATCGTGAACGGTGTCAATACCAGCTCGGCGGTGGTCATCTCGGACGCCACGGTTCTGGGCAACGCGGGCCTGTTCTCCAACATCACGATCCAGAACAACGACATCCAGCGCGCCTTCGTCGGCGCCTTCGCCACCGGCGGCACGACGCCGCAGGGCGGATCGAACCTCATCTACACCCAGAACACGGTGAACACCAGCGGCGCCAACGCGGTGCGCGCCGTGGGGCTCTACATGCAGGGCGTCAACGGCGCGACGGTGACTCAGAACACCGTCGGCAACCTCAGCGGGGCGAACGACGAGAACGACGCCGGCATCTGGCTAGCTACCGGCACGATCAACACCACTGTCTCAGGCAATACCGTGACCGCGCTCAGCTACCCCGGCGCTGCGGGCTTCGGTCCGATCGGCATCAACGTGACGAGCGCCGTGCCGAGCACCAACAACGTCGTGTCCGGGAACACCATCTCCAACCTCTCGAGCAACGGCAATGCCACGGGCTCCCTGGCGCGCGGAATCGCAGTGTCCGGCGCCACCTCGGATCTGACAATCGAGGGGAACAACGTCCAGAATATCGTCAACACCAGCACGGGAACGTTCCCCGCTTATGGT